>JADJQT010000001.1:0-300000 GCA_016712595.1 Rhodospirillales bacterium | reverse complement strand
AGGTTTGTGGCGATGGATTGACCGGAGTATCCAACGCTCCGGCCGCGTGGCGGTTTGGACAATCACACCGGACGGGAACGGGCCAAACGGTCCGGCCACGGGCCCGGTGATCGACGGCGATTATGTCCGTGTCAATCCATCCGAAGAAGATGGTCCCTCTCCGCAAAACAGTAACGAGGGTGATCCGCGTAAGGCACCGACCCATCGTCCCCCCTCACCTTGGAAACCGGCGGATGGAACCAGCGGACCCGAGGTTGTCCGTTCAGACGATCCATGATAGGTCCGCGCGACGAAACAGGACGAAGTGAACGGCATCATGACCGAGCCCCAAACCGACGGACTGCGGACAGCGAACGGCAATGGTAAGCAAGACGCGACGACCCAAGCCGAACCTCGGCCGCCGCTGGTCATCAACGCTCAGTACGTCAAGGACCTCTCGTTCGAAGTCCCTGCGGCTCCGGCAATCTTCGCGCAGATGCAGCAGCGTCCACCAGAAATCGCCATTAAAGTGGACGTGCAGGCCAAGCCACTGGACGTGGATGCTCACATATTCGAGGTCATGCTCGAAATCCGCGCCGATTGCAAGTCCGCGGAACAAGTCGCCTTTATTCTCGAACTCTCTTACGGCGGCGTATTCACCATCAACGTCCAGCCACAGGACGTCCGGCCCGTTCTTCTCATCGAATGTCCGCGGATGCTGTTTCCGTTCGCGCGCCAGATCCTGGCATCGACAACAATGAGCGGCGGATTTCTGCCATTGATGCTGGGTCCGGTCGATTTTGCTGCCCTTTACGTCAAGCAGCAGCAGGAAGGACAGAACCCCGAAATCCTGCCGACCATGACCGCCTGACGTTCAGACGATCGAGTTTTTCTTCCCCTGTCTGGGGCGGGCGGTCGTCGCTGGCGACGCCGCCCGGGCTTCGCGCCAGAGGGCGTCAGGTATCCGCCCGACAAATGCCTGGTGAGCGGCTTCCTCGTCTTCGTTCGGAAAAACCAATCGAGCAATCCACTCGCTCGTCTCCATTCCCGTCAGTCGCCGCGTCGTGCTCGAAACGAGACTCAAGCCCGGTTCGCGCCCGCCGAGCAATTCGAGATAGACGCTTGCCAGAAGCTGCGCATCCTTAAGGGCGCCGTGCAGCGCCCGATCGCTGATATCGATCTGGAACCGCCGACACAGGGCATCGAGGTTTGCCGGTGCTCCCGGAAACCTCTGACGGGCCATCTTTACCGTATCGGTGGCTCGTTCCGCCGACAACGCCGGCATTTCGAGCCGAACAAACTCGGCATTGATAAAGCCGAGATCAAATGCGGCATTATGAATGACCAAGGGTGAGTCCGCGAGGAACTCACAGAATTCGCTCGCGATTTCAGCAAAGGTCGGCTTATCAGCGAGAAAATCCGTCGACAGTCCATGTACGGCGAAGGCTTCGCTCGGCATGCTGCGCTCGGGGTTGACGTAGCGATGATAGTCCCTGCCCGTCGGGACGTGATTCAGCAATTCGACGCAACCGATCTCAACGATGCGGTGACCGTCGGTGGGGCTGAGCCCGGTCGTTTCAGTATCGAGCACAACTTCTCTCATATGAAATATCTATATCTTGCGATATTACGGGTCAATATCTCATATATATCGAAACACAAGTATGACTCACCCGTCTGACCTACAGCAAAGGCGGGGCGTCAAGCCCGCGATGCCCGTCATGGACCCGCCTCCCGAGGCCGCTCGCGCAGGTGCTCGGTAATCCGGCGGATCGCCTTGAAGGTCGGGGCCCGTCCGAGGCCGGATGGAATGACGAAATCGGCGCGTCGGCGCTTCTGCGCGTCAGGCATCTGTCGGGCCGTGATTGCCGCGATCCGCTCCCGGGTCATGTTCGAGCGCTGCAGCAGGCGCGTAAGCTGCAAGAACTGCGGCGCGGACACGACCACAACCGCGTCACACAAGGTCTCGGCGCCGGTTTCGTAGAGAAGCGGAATATCCAGAACGACAAGGGATCGCCGCTGCCGTCTCGCCTGGCCGAGAAAGTGCTCGCGCTCGCGGGCGACCAGCGGATGCAAGATGCGCTCGAGCAATCTCAGCGCCCGGTCGTCGCCGAAGACGCGCGCGCCCAGGCGTTTGCGGTCGATCGCGCCACAATCAACCACGCCCGGAAAGGCGCGTTCGACTAGCGGCACGGCAGCCCCGCGCGCTGCCAATAGACGATGAACCGCCTGATCCGCATCATGGACCGGGATTCCGAGCCGGCGAAACATTCCGGCGGCCGTGCTCTTTCCCATCGCGATGGACCCAGTGAGGCCGAGGATAATCATCGGCTCAAGACGCCTTCTGTCAGCAGCGCGCGCAGATCCGCCGTGACGTCGGGCATTCGCCCGAACCAGGCAGAAAAGCCCGGACGGGCCTGATGCAAGAGCATGCCCAACCCGCCGACGACGGGATTGCCGCGCTGTTCGCCCGCAACAAGCAGAGGCGTTCGCAATGGCACATAGACGATGTCATAAACGACGGCATCGCGTGGGAGTAGCGAAAGATCAAGATCAAGCGGCGCATGGTTACGCATCCCCAGAACGGTTGCATTGACGAGAAGGCCCGCGCCGTCAAGCGCCGCGGCTCGCTCCGCCCAGGGCACCGGGCGCGCTGTGCTGCCGATATCGTTTGCAAGCTGCTGGCTGCGATCGAACGATCGGTTGACGATGCGAATTTCCGGCGCACCGCAATCATGCAGCGCGAACGTCACCGCCCGAGCCGCGCCGCCGGCGCCGAGGACGACTGATGCTCGCCGTTCAGCTTCCCAGCCCGGTACGCTCTCACGCAAATTCTCGAGAAATCCGAAGGCATCGGAATTATCACCGGTTAACTTGCCGTCCGCATCGATCCAAATCGTATTCACCGCGCCGATGCGCCGGGCTACGGATGTGGCCGCATGCACGAGGCGCAACGCCCTCTCCTTGTGCGGAACGGTGATATTCACGCCGCGAAACCCAAGTTTTGGTAACGCCGCCAGCGCCTCGGCGAGATCCTCCGCCCGCACGGCCATCGGGATATAAGCACCATCGATTCCGTATGCCTTCAGCCAGAATCCATGCAATCGCGGCGAAAGGGAATGATCGATCGGCCAGCCGATAACGCCGGCAAGTCGCGTTCCGCGCTGAGGCACTTCCCGACGCGTTCCGCGTTGGGATTCTTCGCTTCGTGTCTCCAAACTCGTGGTTCCGTCACTCATCGTGGAACGATGCCTCGGCTGCGCAAAAAATCGAGCAGGGGCAATAAGGGAAGCCCCAGAATGGTGAAATAATCGCCTTCGATGCGTGCCAAGGCCTGCACACCGAGCCCTTCAAGCCGGCAGGCCCCAACAACCTGCAGGTCGGCGGGCTGCATGCTGTCAAGATACCAATCGATGAACGACGCGCTGTAATCGCGCATGGAAAGCGTTGCGACGTCCACGTACGTCCAAACGACAGTAGCGTCGATTGCCACGACAACACCGCTCACCAAACGATGCTCGCCGCCGCGCAGACTCTCGAGCGTCGCCCGTGCGGCTTGCCGTGTCTGCGGCTTATCGCACCAGCCCGCCTCGCCAACCAGCAACTGATCGGCACCGATGACCAAGCGATTTGGATGACGGCTCGCAACCTCGATCGCCTTGGCCTCAGCGAGGCGAACGGCCGCCTCCTCAACCGGCACCGCGCCGGCTTGACAGGCGATTTTGATCGCGCCCTCGTCGATACGGGCATGATCCACCTCGAAGGCAACGCCGGCATTTTGAAGAATCTGCGCACGCGTGACACTGGCGGACGCCAGCAGCACAACCTTGGCATCGCAGGGCGCGATCATCGCCAGGACATCGCGAAGGTTCCCGTCATCAGCTGCCTGGCGCTTTTTGTCCACAGGTGAGCCTGGGGATGAGCGGAGGATGAACGGTGGGTGTTTTTCGTCGACCTCGAACGATGCACGCAGAGCCGGTTCGCATCCACAGGCAAAAACGCGGGGGACGATCGGCCCACAGGGAGCCAGGACGGGGGACGACTACGGCATGAACGACAAAACTGTGCCCTTGATAACCGTAACCAGGATGCAAAAAAAGGCTCGCCCTTTCCGTGCGCTGTGCGCGTCCGCTTTCGTTTATCCACGGTATCGCTCCTCGATAACGGCGATCCGGTTGCGTCGGGCGCCGGGATGGGGATAGCGTGGGGACATATGACAATCCCCGTTTCTCACGGCACAACTACTACCCCCATTCATAGATTCTCTTTTTTAAGGATGAAGAGGGAAAAGGTGCGGTGTTGCCGATGAAAAATCCCAACATTATCGATCAGGTTAAAGCAAAAAGGCTGATTCAAGCGTTACGCGGGCAAGCTTGCGCCCGGCCACCGTTCTGGTTCATGCGTCAGGCCGGCCGTTATTTGCCGGAATATCAACAGCTTAGAAGACAAGAAACTGATTTTCTAAAATTTTGCTATACACCTGAGCTGGCCATCGAAGCGACGATGCAGCCGTTGCGACGGTTTTCTCCGGACGCGGCAATTCTTTTCAGTGATATTTTGGTGATTGCCGACGCGCTCGGCAGCGGCGTGCGTTTCGTCGAAGGTCAGGGACCGGTGCTTGAGCCTCTGCGATGCGAGGAGGATATCGCTCGTCTGACACCAGAACGGGTCGAGGAGCACCTCGCGCCAGTGTTTGAAACTGTCCGCGGGATCACTCGTGCCCTTCCCGCCGACGTCGCCTTGATCGGATTTGCCGGGGCGCCCTGGACCGTTGCGCTCTACATGATCGAAGGGCGCGGCGGAACCGACGGCAGCCGCGCCCGGCAATGGGCGTACCGAAATCCCGCGAGCTTCGCCAAGCTGATCGCGAGCTTGGTCGATGCGACCATCGTCTATCTTGATCGCCAAATCGACTGCGGGGCCGAGGCGATACAACTGTTTGACAGTTGGGCGGGCCTGCTGGCGGCGGAAGAGTTCATGACATGGGTAGCCGCGCCGACGGCGCAGATTGTCGAGGCGCTGTCCGTGCGCCATCCGCAGGTGCCGATCATTGGCTTTCCGCGCGGGTGTGGTGTTCTCTACGCCGACTACGCCGAGATGTCCGGCGTCGACTGTGTCGGTTGCGATTCTGGTGTTCCTGTGCACTGGATACATACGCAATTGCAAACGCGCTGTGCCGTTCAGGGCAATCTCGACAACCAGTTGCTGAGGGTCGGTGGCGAGAACCTGTGCGCGGCGACTGACCGCATTCTCGCCGCTCTGGGCGAGGGCCCGTTCGTGTTTAATCTCGGCCACGGGATTCTGCCGGATACGCCGCCCCAGCACCTCGAACTCGTCGTCGAGCGAATCCTCGGCTACCAGGGGGTCACGGCCGGTGCATGACCGCCTGGCGGTAATCGTGTTCAATCTCGGCGGTCCTGATCGTCCGTCCGCGGTTGAGCCGTTTTTATTTAATCTTTTCAACGATAAAGCGATTATTGGTGTACCGTCTATCCTCCGCAGACGATTGGCCTCTCTGCTCGCCCGCCGCCGGGCAAAGGTGGCAGCGCATATTTATGCGCAGCTCGGCGGAGCCTCACCGCTGTTGCCGCTTACGATCGACCAGGCAAATGCCCTCGAGACTCTGCTGGTCGAGCGGGATCATGAGGCGCGGGTGTTCGTTTGCATGCGGTATTGGCATCCAATGGCCGAGGAGGTTGCGCGGGATGTCGCGGATTTCGCAGCCCGGCGCATTGTTCTTCTCCCGCTTTATCCGCAGTTCTCGACGACGACGACCGCGTCCGCCTTCGATGCATGGTCGGTGGCGGCGGAAAGGGCTGGGATCTCAAATACGAGCGCGATCGTCTGCTGCTATCCGATGCTCGCAGGTCTGGCTGATGCCATGGCGCGAGAGATTACGCGGACCCTCGACGATGGCGGGCTCGACGGGCGCTATCGTTTGCTGTTTTCGGCGCATGGCTTGCCGAAGCGGGTTATTGCCCGCGGCGATCCGTACCAGGGGCATGTCGAGCAGACCACGGCGCAGGTCGTTGAACGCTTATCAGAGCGATTGCGGCGCGACGGGGCGGATCACGCGATTTGCTATCAAAGCAGGGTCGGACCACTGAAGTGGATCGGTCCATCGATCGACGAGGAACTAGTCCGCGCTGCCAACGATCGGGTGGCGGTCGTGGTCGTACCCGTGGCGTTTGTCTCTGAACATTCCGAAACGCTGGTCGAACTTGACATCGAATATCGCCGGCGGGCCGATGAATTGAAGGTGCCCCGTTATCTGCGCGTCGCGACCGTGGGCACTTCGCGCGAATTCATTGCCGGGCTTGCCGATCTGGTGGAAACGGCCGCGGCACCGACTGATCCTGGGGCCGTGCGCATTGTCGCTCAATGCGGCGATTCATGCGCCAAAGTTTTTGCTGGGTGTGGTGTCAGGCGCTTCGGACGATCCTAACGACTAGGGACGGAAATCGTGGACATTTACCTGTGGATCAAGGCACTGCACGTGATCAGCGTGATCTCGTGGATGGCTGGGTTGCTCTACTTGCCGCGTCTGTTTGTTTATCACTGCGCCCAGCCGGTGGGATCTCCGGCATCCGAGACGTTCAAGGTCATGGAGCGCCGCTTGCTCCGTTTCATCATGAACCCGGCAATGGTCACATCCTTCGTTTTCGGGATTTGGCTCATCGTCGAAATGGGTGCCGGTGCTTGGTCGCAGGGCTGGCTGCACGCGAAAATCGCGCTTGTTCTCGTGCTTGCTGCGATGCACGGCATGATGGCCAAGTGGCGCCGCGATTTTGCTGCGGATCGAAACCGCCGGTCGGCTCGCTATTATCGCCTCATGAACGAGGTTCCCACCGTGCTGATGATCGGGATCGTCGTTCTGGCCGTCGTCCGACCCTTTTAGGTTTGGGCGGATGCGCGACAAAATCTGAGTTTGACAAAGTGCGGTGCAATGCCGCATTGTGAAAGCAAGTCATACGAATTTCTCACTCCCTCTTTTCGAAGGTCCAGAGAGCGTCGCCCACTGTTCGCTCGGCGAAAGCGTCGGCGTTGTAGATGGGTCACCGCGGTGACCCGGTCGGATCTCAGGGAATCCCTCCGCCAATCTCTGGCTTGCGTTGTCATTTCGGAGTCGCGATCCACCAATGAACCTTAAGGAACTCAAGGCCAAGCCGCCGGCCGAGTTGTTGAGCTATGCGGAAGAACTGCGGATTGAAAACGCCAGTTCCCTGCGCAAGCAGGAGATGATGTTTGCAATCCTCAAGCAACTCGCTGAAAACGATCAGCCGATCTTTGGCGACGGCGTCCTCGAAGTATTGCAGGACGGTTTTGGTTTTCTGCGTTCGCCTGAGGCGAACTATCTGCCGGGGCCCGATGATATTTATGTCAGCCCGAGCCAGGTCCGCCGCTTCGGACTGCGGACAGGAGACACGGTGGAAGGGGAAATCCGCTCACCCAAGGACGGAGAGCGCTATTTCGCCCTGTTGCGCGTAACCAGCATCAATTTTGCCGATCCGATCGAAGTCCGGCACCGGATAAATTTTGACAACCTGACGCCGCTTTATCCGCAGGACCGGATGTCCATGGAAGTGGGTCAGATCAAGGATATCACCTCACGGGTGATTGATTTGATCACGCCCATCGGCAAGGGGCAGCGCGCCCTGATCGTCGCGCCACCGCGAACCGGTAAAACGGTGATGTTGCAGAATATCGCCCACTCGGTCGCCGCTAACCATCCGGAATGCTATCTGATCGTATTGCTCATCGATGAGCGCCCGGAAGAGGTGACCGACATGGCACGATCGGTCAAGGGTGAGGTTGTCAGTTCTACCTTCGATGAGCCTGCGGCGCGGCACGTGCAAGTCGCTGAAATGGTGATCGAAAAGGCGAAGCGGCTGGTCGAGCACAAGCGCGACGTGGTGATTTTGCTGGACTCGATCACGCGACTGGCCCGGGCTTACAACACGGTTGTTCCGTCATCGGGCAAGGTCTTGACCGGCGGCGTCGATGCGAACGCGCTGCAGCGGCCAAAGCGCTTTTTTGGCGCGGCAAGAAACATCGAGGAAGGCGGATCGCTGACGATCATTTCGACCGCGTTGATCGATACGGGTTCGCGGATGGATGAAGTGATTTTTGAAGAGTTCAAGGGAACCGGTAATTCGGAGATCATTCTCGATCGGAAGCTGGCAGACAAGCGGACATGGCCGTCGATCGATATTACGAAATCCGGCACACGGAAAGAGGAACTGCTCGTCGACAAGGCTACTCTTTCCAAGATGTGGGTATTGAGGCGCGTGCTGATGCCGATGGGTGTGGTCGATGCCATGGAGTTTCTTATTGACAAGCTGCGCAACTCCAAGACAAACGCTGAATTTTTCGAAGCGATGAACAGTTAGTTTGTGGATCGGCGCAACTGTTGTTGTGGATTGGCTCAAGCCGAGGCACCCGCCGAGGAAAAAACGACAAAATTCTGATGGTCGAGGTTTGACGGCGGAAACGAGACCATTTTAAATTAACCACCGCCCTTGATAGGGTGAGGGGAAGGCCTCACACTGCAGGCACGTAAGTTGGGCGAAAACCATCTCTGATTTGAGCGGCCTAAGAATACTGGTGACACAGGCGGCGGACTTCATGGGTCCGGTCCTGTGCGCGGTTTTCGAGGAACTCGGAGCGGAAGTAGTGAGCGATGGTCGGGCAATGACCGAGCCCGATCTGCCGGCCGCGATTGTCAGTGAGGCGGGGCGGATCGACGTCCTGGTGGCTAATCTGGCAATCACCGCGCCGACGACCCCGGCGGTTGACGTCGGCGAAGATGAATGGCACAGCGTCTTCTCCCATCTGGTCGATCCTCTCCCGCGGCTGGTTCGAGCCGTGCTCCCCCAGATGATCGCGCGCCGTTCGGGTAAAGTCCTCCTGATCGGAAGTGCTTCGGCATTGCGCGGGATGAAGCGGGCCTCGACATACAGTGCGGCCAGAGGCGCGCAACTGGCGTATATTCAGGCGGTCGGCATCGAAGCTGCGGCGCACAATGTGCAGATCAATGCGATCGCGCAGAACTTTGTCGACAATCAGACGTATTTTCCCGCCAGTGTGCAGGCCAACCCGGCATTTCAGGAACGATTGAAGCGCGAGGTTCCCCTCGGTCGGTTGGTTTCTCCCCGCGAAGACGCGCTCTTTGCCGCCTATCTCTGCAGTCCGGCTGCAGACTGTTTCGTTGGCCAGGTCTTTCCCGTGTGCGGCGGGTGGGTTTGCCGCTAGCATTTTCGATCGTCAGGCCAAGACGAGCGCGGCTGGAGCAACACCAAAAGGGTAATTCACCTCTCGCGCGGCGACGCTCTGCGGCACCGCGACGGGGATGGCTAATCCAATTACCCGGACTACTGGCAGCATAAATCGCCATAATCGTTCCCACAGGAGCTTTGTAAGGAGGGAGGAATGCGGGAAATCGTCCCTGACGTCGTCGTCTGGTCACGGCGATCAGAGCGGCATGGCTATGATTTCAATGGCCATCTGATCCGCCATCCGGACGGCAATCTTTGTATCGATCCGGTCGAGCCGGAGGATTCGGTGCTCGACGAGATAGTTGCCATGGGAGCGACGCGGATCCTGTTGACCAACCGCAACCATACGCGGGCCTCCAATCTGCTTCGTGCACGGCTTGGCGCGCGAACAGCGATCCATGCGCACGATCGAGATCACGCACGCGGCGAGGGAGCGGAAATCGACGATGCCCTGGAGGTGGGCGAGCGCGTTGGGCCGTTGCTGGTTGTCGGCGTATCGGGAAAGTCCCCGGGCGAGGTCGCATTGTTCTGGGAAGCGAGAAAGCTGCTATTCGTCGGCGATGCCGTGATCGGCAATCCACCCGGCAGGTGCGGACTCCTGCCCGAAGCGGTCATGGACGATCCCGTGCAACTGAGACGCAGCCTTGAGGATCTGGCTGCGCTCGATATTGAAACGCTGCTTATGGGCGACGGGGTCTCGATCCTGTCCGGCGCCAAAGGGTCCCTGGACGCATTGGTGGCGAGCTTTCGCAAATAGCTGCTTATTTTACGGCTCACGACATTCGCCAGCCGTGATCTCTTTGTCGTGCCTGCGAACCGGGATTTTGAGCGCTAGTGGATCGAATCCAATGTTTGGGGCCCGCATTTGACGGCGGCGATGATGCGGTTGGGGTCGGTGGTCCAGGCGAAGGGCTTCGGGTCGTCGTTGGTTTCGTCGAGGAAGCGGATGATCGCGGTCTGCAGGTTGACCAGTGAACGGAAGACACCGCGCTTCAGGTGCCGCTTGGTCAGCTTGCGCGATGAATGCCTCAACGAAGAGATATTCGATAGCCTCGCCGATGCCCGCCGCAAGCTGGCCCTCTGGCGCTACGACTATAACACCGTCAGGCCACACTCATCGCTCGGCAACCAGATCCCCGCCGAAGCGCGCCGGGCGCTTGAGCAATCTGAGGGCTCCGCGCCCGGCGCGCTTGCCCATCCCGAGCCCGTGTGAAAACTGGTGCTCAATCGCCGATTGGCAGGCACCTTGGCTGGTGCGGGCGCAGTCGGCGGGACGAGATCGCGCCTCAGCTGCGGATCGCGGCGATGAGCGGTCGGGTGCCGAGGAGATTGATCACCCGTTTCATGTTGTAGGCGAGCACGTGCAGGCTCATTTCCGTTCGCACCCGCTCCAGCCCCCTGGTGAGGGAGTGCGTCGCACCCATCCAGGCCTTGAGCGTGGCGAAAGGATGCTCGACCGTGCGGCGGCGCACCGTCATTGCCTCGGGCGCGTGCTCGATCCGCGCCAGCATGGCGTCGATGACCGCCTCGTGCTCCCAGCGCCGGACACGCCGTTCCTTGGCCGGCGTGCACCGGCTCTTCAGCGCGCACTCGCCGCAGCGGGTCGAAAAGTAGGTGATCATCGTCCGGCCCTGCAGGACCGAGCCGAAACGGCGCGGGAGCACCTCGCCGGCGGGACAGCGATAGGCGTCCTCGGCCGGCAGATAGACGAAGTCCTCTTTGGCATAGCGGCCCTCGGCTCTTGCCCCCGAGGTCAGCGGCTTGGGCAGGTAGGGGGTCACCCGATCGCTTCGCATGCCCGGATCTGCTCGCTGCTGAAATAGCCGCGGTCGGCCAGCACGTCGATCGCGTCCTGGCCCATCGCCGCCTTCGCCCTGGCCGCCATCGGTGCCAGCAACGCCCGGTCGACGACGACGTTCGTAACCTCGTGCGCGACGATCAGATGATGCTCGGTCTCGACCGCCGTCTGCACGTTGTAGCCGACGACGCTGGCGCCGCGCATGTTGGTCGCCATCGCCCGTGCGTCGGGGTCGGTCAGCGAGATCTGGCCGTCGGGCGCGGCTTCCACCCGCGCCTTCAAAGCACGCAGCTCGCGCACCTTGGCGCGCATCGCCGCGACCTTCTCCGCCAGCCGCACCGCTTTGTCTTGCGCGACCGAGCCCTCCTGCAGGTCGGCCGCGTCCAGCGCGCCGAGCCAGCGGGCGACGCTGGCCTCGATCTGTTCGATGCGGCGCTGCAGCTTGCCCGGTGTGTAGTTGCGGTCGCGGGCGTTGACCGCCTTGAACTTGCTGCCGTCGATCGCCGCCACCGCTTGGCTGAAAAGCCCCAGCCGGCGGCACAGCAGGATGAACTCGGCACACGCCGCACGGATCGCGGCGCCGTTGTCGCGGCGAAAGTCGGCGATCGTCTTGAAGTCGGGGCGAGCCGGCGGGTGAGCCACATCAGCTCGAGATTGCGCCGCGCCTCGCGCTCGAGCCGGTGGCTCGACTGGATGCGGTTGAGGTAGCCGTACAGGTAAATCTCGAGCAGCGTCGCCGGATGGTAGGCAGGACGGCCCGTTGCCGCCGGGCTCGCCCGATCAAAACCCAACGCCGCCAAGTCGAGTTCGTCGACATAGGCCTCGACCACCCGCACCGGATTGTCCTCGGAAACATAATCGTCGATGCAGTTCGGCAGCAGCGACTGCTGCAGTCGGTCCTCGCCTTCGATGAAGCGGCTCATGCGCACCCCCGGCTAACCCGCCGCCAACAATAGCCCACCCCGCGTTTTCACACAGCCTCTCCCATAAACCGTCTGGGCGCCGGGGAGGACATGGCATACGAAATCTTGTGCTCCCACCCATCGAGCCGGGGTAATCATGGTAACCATGGCCACGAATAGAGGGAGGAACACTCTCATATTTCCATTTTCTTTTCGTTGAGGCGCAAG
This sequence comes from Rhodospirillales bacterium, assembly GCA_016712595.1. NCBI lineage: Bacteria > Pseudomonadati > Pseudomonadota > Alphaproteobacteria > Rhodospirillales > Rhodospirillales bacterium. The sequence continues at coordinate 287,818 of JADJQT010000001.1, read as the reverse complement.
ATCGCCAAGATTCGCGACGACGGTACTAAGGGGGTGAGTCCGCGACACGCTACAGAGCGGCGTCTATGGGCTACCGTCAAGTCGTTCGGGTGGAATCCGATCAAGAACGCGCGGATGCTGACTTCGGCGGTATTGGGCGGGTTGCGCCGCCAGCTGGGCATCTATGACCTCGGCCCGGTTGTAAATCCCCTTGCGCTGCCGGCGCTCGGCGCCTCCATGATCTCGCGCCTGGCAACGGCGTCGCTCTTGAGCTTGGAGGCGGGCACTACCCGCGGTGCCCGGCCAACCGGGGCACAGAGCGCATCGTTATGCCGCATCATAGCCAACCTGCCCGGCCCGACAACACATCCGCCTGTCAACTTGACAGGGCCGTTTCTCGCACGGCGAGGTTACGGTTATCGCGACAGACGGATAAGGTAGCGGTCGCGCGGCGCGTTGTTGTGGTGTGGATGTCTGCGACTCGCTATATGCCGAACAGAACCCACGGCAAAGCGGGCCGGGCATGCGCGTTCTTGCATCGATAACGAGGCCAAGCCATCTGACTGGCGGCGGCGACGGGATTCTCGCCATCGTGTTGCTTGCCAGCCTCGCTGGGCTGGTGGCAGCGTTCGCGGGGCAGTACGTCTTTGGTCTTCAGCCGTGCATCTTGTGTCTTTACGAACGCCTGCCTTGGGCGTTGGCGGCGGTGACATCGGCTGTCGCGCTGGCCGGCAGGACAGGCATCGGACCGCGGCTGCCGATCGTCCTGTGCGCGGCCGTTTTTGGCATCGGCAGCGCGCTTGCCTTTTTCCATGTTGGCGTTGAGCAGCACTGGTGGGGGTCGATCGCCGGCTGTAGCGGTGGCCCGGTAAGCGGCCTCGGCCTGCAGGATTTGAGCGCCGCAGCCCTGGCGGAGCCGATCCGGCCGTGCGATCAGGTCGACTGGCGGCTGTTCGGCCTCTCGCTTGCAGGCTATAACGCCATCGTCTCAATGGTGCTAAGCCTCGGTTGTTTGGTGGGGTTGCGCCGGATGAAGAGAAAGCGCGGAACATGACGGAAACAACGCCGCGGACCGGGCGCCTGCATGGCGATCTGACGAAGAACGACGTGATCGAGCGCGTACTGCGGGTAAATCACGCGGGCGAATATGGCGCCGTGCGAATTTACGAGGGCCAACTCAGGGTTCTGGGTCGCCGAAGCGTTGGCCCGGTGATCCGCGAGATGGCGGACAAGGAACGCGAACACCTTGCAACCTTTGATTCGCTCCTGCCGCAACGTCGCGTCCGACCGACGGCCCTACAGCCGCTTTGGCATGTCGGTGGGTTCGCCCTTGGTGCCGCGACGGCGTTGCTCGGAGCAAGGGCGGCGATGGCTTGTACCGTTGCCGTCGAGGCCGTCATCGATGAACATTATGGCCGCCAGGTCGAACTGCTGGGCGACGACGAAGCCGAGCTACGCGAACTGTGTTCCCGCTACCGGAACGAGGAGATTGAGCATGGCGAGACGGCGCTCGCCCATGGTGCCGAACAAGCGCCCGCATATCGCGCGTTGACCTCGGCCATCCGTGCCGGCACCCGCGCGGCGATCTGGTTTGCCGAACGGGTCTGACCGGCTGTCCGGCCGCGATACGCTTCGTTCACCGGGGACACGTTCACCGGGGATAGCCAGATGAGGTTTACCGTTTGAGCCGGCCGCTCCGTCAGGATTCGCGCGGCTCGTCTGGCTGAGTGACCGAATCCGGCGCGGGCTCATCGTCATCCCCTGGTCGTGTCGTCTTTCCCTGTTTCGCTTTCATCCGTTCGGCGCGCTTTTCCGCCTTTGCCCGCTCACGCTCAAGGCGGTCAAATTGATAATTGGGCTTACGAGGCATGGGCATTCCTTTAACGGTTCTGGCGGCGGCATGATATCCAGTCGCGCGTCCCAACGGCGCCGCGTCGTTCGAGCATCGCAACGATAGCAGTTCAGGGGCCGGTATGGTCATTTCGAATGCATATCGGTGCCGTCTTCATCCATCAGACTCCCGAACCAGCCCCATCGCGGACGAAAGACTAAATTCGCCAATTGAATTCGTCGGCCCGCCCGCCTAACGTGCGGCAGTCATTATTCAGTCCGGGTTCTCCCGTCATCCCGACTGGGTCCGCGATTGTATCGTGCGTATCCCGAAATGGATCGTGATTAGACCGGCAATCTCGTCGGTCGCCGCCTACGCGAGAGAACTTGAATGTCTATCGGTACAGTTAAGTGGTTCAACGCCACCAAAGGTTATGGCTTTATTCAGCCGGATGATGGTTCAAAGGACGTCTTTGTGCACATCTCCGCGGTGGAGCGCTCCGGTCTCGGAAACCTCGGCGAGGGCCAGCGGATTGAATTCGACCTGGAACGCGGTCAGCAGGGCAAATCGTCGGCAGTCAATCTGCGCGCCGTCTGACGCTACCGATTCGTTCAGCACGATTAAAATAAATCTGGATTCCGAGACGGATGGGCAACCATCCGTCTCGACCTGGAAATTCCAGCCGTAGCGCCCTGGGGGGCTGAGCTTTCGGTGTAGCCAACGAAAGCTCGTATCCGATCATATCCATTCTGCCCGCTGGATTTGTGCCGTGTTCGGCCCGAATCCGGGATCGCGCCCGGCGCGCGGCCTCACACAGGACCCAGAGATTGAGCTGGGGCGGGCGGCATGTCCGCACCAAGACAGTGGGGAGCGATAGCGGAAGGGGGTGACCGGGCTCGCTGTGCGGCATCGGTTCCTTTGCGAAACCAAGTCCGCACAGCGCCCAAACGTCCTCAGGAGTTGTTCAAGATCCTGGATCGATGGTGACGTGATCCAGTTCGCGTCATTGGCAGACATCCTTTCGCCGGATCCAGTTTTCGACGACCGTGTAGCCGCGGAAGTGAGCGAGCACGGTTCCAAGCGGCGGCATTTGATTGTCTCCGCGCGCCCGCATGCGAACGGGAATGATCGACAGTTCGGGATGCTGCGGATACAGCAACTGTGCATCGGCAATACCAAGATCGCCGATGTTCGGCTTGATACCGCAGACATTCATATCGTGAACCGGCGTCTCGAAGCGAAGATCCATCGTTGCCCGCGTGATGTTTTCGGGTCGATGGCAGAACGAACAGTTGGCGTGCAGGTAGGCGCGCGCCCGGGGTGTCGTCGGCAACGACGCATCGTTGTAATCGGCGAGAGCGGGAAGGGCGGAAACCGGCGCGCTGAGTGGCTCACTAAACATGCCGATCGCGTCCCACGTGGTGACCTGATTCGCCGTTCGCCCAGTTTCGTTGTAATGGAAGTTGCCGTTGAGCTGGGCGATCTCGGGACCAAGCGCGTAGTTCGCCGCTGCGGTGTGGCAGAGCAGGCACTCGCCGCGGCTGGGCAGCTTCCAGTTGATCAAGGCGCCCTGGTTGGTCCGGACCTGGATCGTCAGCCCATCACTGGGCACGAGGGTGGCGTCCGTTCCGGCGGAATTCCACTGATATGTATATCCGGCCCAGGTTCCATCGTCGTGACGCTTGAGCAAGCGGGTCTCGAACGGTTTCCCTTTAAACATGAAGTTTTTCATCAGCACGGAGCCGACGGGGAAGGAGAAATCTCCGTCGTCGAGGACATCGATCGTCTTGCCGTTCGGCAGTGCCGCCCACCGCTTCTTGCCAGCGCCGTCCGACCACAGCGGAGAGTTGACCGAGTAGGGAATCAAACTCACTTTTGCAACGGCATGGTTGTAGGGCCGAACACAACCGGTCTCCGACAAGAGCTGTGGAATCTCGGTTCCGTTCCCGTTGTCGCCGGGGACGAGCTCAAAAATCTTCCCTGCCCACGGATCGAGCCCGTAAATTTCTCCGTTAGAATCTGTGAAAAAGTCGGTCAGCCCCCCGGTCGTGTCGAGCAATTTTTTTGACGTGTACTGCGTTCCTGTTTTCGTAACCGAATATAGCTCCTGAGGCCCATACAGGGCGAAGATATATTTACCGTACAAATCGGAAATCGCGGAGCCGCGATACACGATTCCGCCGGTGACGGACATGTACTTCCCGTTGTGGGCAATGCTGATAGCGGGTGCGGTGGCGCCGAGAGATGCGCATGTCCCCGGTCCCGCATAGTCACTCCGGCATTGATTGGCTTCCCAGGCGTTCCAGCCAAGATTAGCCCCTTTGGGGACAACGTCGACTTCTTCCCATTCGGCTTCCCCGACATCGCCAAGCCAGAGGTCACCGGTTACGGCATCAAAGGAAAACCGCCAGGGGTTGCGGACGCCAAGCGCATAGATTTCCGGCCGCGCCCCGGCGACATTCTTCCAGGGGTTGTCGGCGGGAATCGCATAGGGCGCGGCGGAGGTTCCATTGCGCACGTCAAGGCGAAGGATCTTTCCGCGAAGATCGCTCAGATCCTGAGCCGGCACGGACGCGACGAACTCGGGACCATTCAACGTGCCGTCACCGCTGCCGACGTAGAGGTCGCCATCTGGACCGAAGGCCAGATCGCCGAAGTGATGCAGATACCCGCTGGGTTGCGGCTGGCTAATAATTTGCAAGCGGCTGGCAGGATCGAATGCTGAGCGATCCGCCTTCAGGGTATAGCGGGCGACTTGAGATATCGTGTAGGGATCGCTCGCTTTTCGGCCATTATAAAGGACGAACACGCGACCATTCGTCGCGAAGTTGGGATCAAATGCGAAACTAACCAATCCCCAATTTTCGGATCCAATCGGAGGATCCGTATACGCATTACTTTGGTTGTTGAGCCCAACCTCGCTGGAAAGATCGAGGACAAGAACCGGCGTGTGTCCAGGATTAAACCTGTACATCTGGCCTTGGCGCGAAACAACGTAGAAGGCGGAATTATCGGGAGCGTTCCGGATCGCGAACGGAACGACGGCGCCGAGTTCCGGCCAGACCTGCTTTAACTGAACTCCCCCCGAAACCGGCTTTGGGCCAGCAAGGCAAGTGGTATTGGAAGGGCGGGCATCGAGCCCCGAAGTGGTAGCGGCGAGCGCGCCTGATGTCGCGGCGAGCAGGGCGCCGGCAATGACCAGCCCCCGCGCAGACCATTTTGTCAGCGACGATAATGTCCCCGAGAAGGCCATCGTTTGAGTTTTGGGCATTTTCCTCTACCCCCTTTCTGCTATCGCGGATGAGCGATCGATGAAGATCGGATCTTGCTGGCGTTCCACGCCGGTCTTTGAGACTCCACTCTCAGACCGAGAGCCCCCACTCTCAGACCGAATATCCAGCCCTTCGACAAGCCGGAGACCGTTCGATTCGCCATCAATGTTCCAGCCGCGCTGAGGCTGAGCCCGCAAGGTCCGTTTCGTTCACCCATCGACCGTTGAGTGAGGATAACACGAACCGCATAATTGGAAAAAAGAATATACCACTAAAAAGCGAGAAAAATTCAGCGTATGCTATCAGAGATAACCAACTTCTGGTGATTCCAGCATAGAAATTCCCGCGGTTCGGGAACATATGAGGGCTTGCTCGATGATCGTCGCCATGCGGCCGGCGATCCGCAGATGCTGGGTTCTGTTCCAGGCGGTGAGCGCCACCCCATCTCTCAGAAGCGGTTCGAGGCCACCGCCACCCCCGCCCCCACCCCCGGCATCACAAAACTCCCATTCGCGCGCAGTCGGGCTGGCAAGGCTTGGAAAAGAGCGGTTCCGGCTGCAGCATTCATCCGTACGAGCGCCACATCGTTCCCTCAATAGAGCCAGCACCAGCAACGAGTGCCATTTATTTGACATATTTTTGGCGCCTAAATGTGCGATGTGGAGTGCCGATATTTATTAACCTAATTATAGTTATTTAAATACTAATAAAAGTTCTGCAAGAAATTGTCTAACATTGGGCGGATTTAATCAATCAATGCGGGCATCTATTGCCCAGGATTTCTTTTTGGAGAGTCGTTTGTTCATATTCTCCCTGAGCGGAACAGAAAATAGAAATTTTTACGCCTGAAGGCGGTAGAGCCAATACGTTCTTTGGTGATGTCTGCGAATCGAGGCCGAAGGGTTCGTGATGTGAGCGGGCCCTTCTTAAGCGATCGTTGCCCTCAGTACACACGGATCAATGGGGTTGAGTCGTTTTGGACAGCCGTCCAGTGTACCGCAAGGGCAGAGAGGTTCTTCGCGTTCAAATAAACGGAGGATGTCATGGATTGCCGGAAGTCCGGGAGCGGTTCGACAGGCCCGTCATCACCAGACCAGACACCATCCCCGTCAACCTCATCCCCGTCAGCCTCGGCCGCGTCGGGATCGACACGCCGGACCATCCTCGCCGTGGGTCTCGGCGGCGCTGCTGCCAGCGTAATTGCGCCGCGTAAATCGCTCGCGGACGGTGCCGATGATCGGCGTCACTGGTCACGACGGCACTGTGAGGCGAGCGCGCCTGTCGAGTTCATCATTGTCGGTTCGGGTGCCGGCGGCGGCCCGCTGGCGTGCAACCTTGCCCGCGCCGGCCACAAGGTCGTCCTATTCGAAGCCGGCGGATCAAACGATGCCGAGGACGTCGCCTCGGTGCCGTTCTTTAGTGCTTTCACCACGGAAGACGAACGCATCCGTTGGGACTATTACGTCCGCCATTATACGGATACGCAGCAGCAACAGCGAAGCAGCCAATACATTCCCGCACAAGACGGAATCTGGTATCCGCGCGTCGGATCGCTCGGCGGCTGTACGGTACACAGCTTTATGGTTGATATTTACCCGAGCGACGCTGATTGGAATTTTATCGCAATAAAGACCGGCGATTACAGCTGGATCGCCGAGAACATGCGCGGTTATTTCGAGGCGTTGGAACAGTGCCGCTATATACAGCGGCGCGGCCCGTGGAATCCGTCCCGTCATGGCTTCGACGGATGGCAGCCGACGGAAATGCCCGACCCGTCGGTGTACGCCGACGATCCAAAAATCGCCCCGATCATGGCCGCGTGTGCCGAGGAGATGGGGGATCAGCGATATTCGCTCGCCAAGTTGCTCGCGGGTCAACTTGATCCGAATGACTGGCGGTTACGCAATCGGCGCGAAGGTGTCTACGACATCCCGCTGTTTACCAAGAACGGCCGGCGCTTCGGTCCGCGTCAACTCATCCAGCAGACCGCCGCCGATCTGCCGCACAACCTCATCGTCAAGACGCACTGCCTCGTTACCCGCGTGCTGTTCGAAGGAAAAGCCGCGGTTGGCGTGGAATACATGGAGGGTCCGCATCTTTATCGCGCCGATCCAAATGCCGCTGCGTCGGCAAAGTTTCTGCCGCGCAAAACCATGCGGGCGGGGCGCGAGGTTATATTGGCGGCCGGTGCGTTCAATACACCGCAGCTTCTCAAGTTGTCCGGGGTCGGACCGTCGCAGGAGCTCAGTGCCCATGGCATCCCGACCATCGTCGATCTGCCTGGCGTCGGCCGCAACCTGCAGGACCGCTATGAGGTCGGTATCGTTACCGATTTCGCCTCCGATTTTACCTTCGCCGCCGCCTGTCGCCCGGGACAGGCGGTCGATCCGTGTTACGGCCAGTGGCTGGCCGGCGCCGGCCCCTACACCGGATACGGCGCGGTCGGCGGGATCCTGCGCCGCTCGGAAACGCACCGCTCCTTGAACCTCGCCAATCCCGATCTGCTTATTTCGGTCGCGCTCACCCGCTTCAAGGGCTACTTTCCAGGCTATTCGGTTCAGGACATCGCCGGCCCAGGCGCCAGTCACCAACTGACGTGGTTGATCCTCAAGGCGCATACGCACAACCGTGCGGGAACGGTAAAGCTTCGATCCGCTGACCCGCGTGATACGCCGGTGATTAACTTTCGCTATTTCGAGGAAGGGACAGATAAGACCGGCAAGGATCTTTCGTCGATCGTCGACGGAATCGAATTTGCCCGACGCCTCAATGGCCGCCTGTCGAGCATTTCCACCGGCGACGTCTGGCCCGGCCCGCAAGACCAGTCACGTGACGAGCTCGCCCGCTTCGTTCGCGACGAAGCGTGGGGTCATCATGCGTCGTGTTCCTGCAAAATGGGTGCGAAGGACGATCCCTTGGCGGTTGTCGATAGCAAATTCCGGGTTTTCGGCACCCACAAATTGCGGATTGTCGACGCGTCGATATTCCCGCGCATCCCTGGCTATTTCATCTTGATGCCCATTTATATGATTAGTCAGAAGGCAAGCGACGAGATCATCAAGTCTACCTATCCAGGCGGCGAGTTCGCGCGCTCGATGGAGTCGGTCGTTGATTGGGCGTAAATCGTGGCGATACCGCCACCACCCGAATTGATAACATCGTAATCAGACTTTAGCCTCGGACCGTCGGACGAAGTTCAGCCAGCCGGCATGGGACGCGTCTGAAGGCCCGAGGCCGTTCGTCAAGCCGTTCTGCGTCGGGAGGCAGGCGGCCGCGCTGGGGCCGACGTCGGCGTCACCTGCCGAGCCTTGGCCGGGCCGTCAGGGGCGGGGCCGTCGGACGGCACGACCGCGGCGGGCAGTATCCGCTCCGGTTCCGGCGGTGCCGGGACCGCGGTGACGTCAATCGGCAGATCGGCCGCTCTTGCCACCAGGCCCGCGGGCGGTGCCGCGCGATCAGCAAGCGCCTGGACAAGTTCGCGGATCTCGTCCCGCACGGTGTGGTCCCGCAAGCGGGCGAAGTGGGCGAGAAAGCGGCGGGCTTGCGCGACATCATCCGGGCTTGCCTGGAGCGTCGGCCGCTGCCGGTGTGGCCGATGTTCGTCGGCTTCGTCGGCGAAGAACCACTCCACATCGACATCAAGGATCGCCGCCAATCGGAAAATGTGCGATGGGCCGATCCGACTCTCGCCTGTTTCGAGGCGAGCCGTGGTGCCCGCGCGAAAACCGAGAACGAGATCGATCAATTCGCTGTCGAGATGAAGGACCCGACGACGGGCGGCCAGCCTGGAGGCGACCTGACGGTCCATGGGGTCGGCGGCAAACAGCCGTGTGCGCCGCGGAGAGGCTTTGTAATCGTCGGGCACGTCGAATGTCCTGAAGCGTCGATTATTCTCCGCAGTATTCCCCGGCGCGCAGACGCGCGCAGTGATGGGGCACACGGAGCGCGCAAAGATCACAAAGAGTCCTGCGGCAACTTTCAGCGGTGACGCAGGGGACTTCGAAGGTTTTGCCAAGACGGGACGCCCGATCGAGTCACGCAAAAGCGTACTCGATCGCCCGCGCGGTCACGACGGGCTCCGGCGCTAGTCGGTTGTTAACCATGCCCGGGTAGGATGGAGCCGTCGACATCCCGCAGATTGCTCCGCTGCCTGCCGAAAACGGAATGATGATGGCAACGCTTCACCTCCAGGCCTTTACTGAGCCGGCGCGCGCCGCCGCCCGATCCCTCGGCATCGCCCTCATGCGACCACACGCAGGCCCGTTCGGTCTTGATCGGGCCGGGAGCGCGCGGCCCGATCGTCAGATGGTCCGCCTGACGACGGCGCTGGCTTTCGCCGTCGGGGCGTTCGTGGCGGTCGCGCTGCCGCTCACCTGGTACGTGTTCGATATCCGCTACGATACGGGCCGCATGCAGGCCGAACTCCATGCGCACGCGCAGCTCATCGAGGACTTGATCCTGACGGATCAGGGTAATTCGCTTCGCGGCCCGGACGCTCTGTTGGAAAACGCCAAGCGTATCGAAGCGGTCTTGTCGCGCCGCATCGGCGAAGGGTTCATCGAGGTTTACTCCGTGATCGATCAACGCGGAGATGTGATCGCGCACTCGACGCCGGAGCCGAACTCGCTGCCGTGGCCGGTCCTCGAAAGCGTGATACCGTTGCGCGCCAGTGGCGCCGTTCTGGGAAGTCTGCGCGCGCAGGTCTCGATTTTCGATCTCTGCTATGAGCTCCTGGGGCTTTCGTTTCTCAGCATGACCCTTGGTGCCGGAGCGTTCATCGCTTTCCGTGTTCTGCCGCTGCGCACCCTGCACGAGGCCCTGCGGCAGGTTTCCTATCTGGCAAACCACGATCCGCTCACCGGCCTGCCCAATCGCACCCTGTTTTCCGATCGTCTCGAACAGGCCCTCGCGCAATCGGACCGCGGCACGGAGATCGCGGCGCTGCTGTTCGTCGATCTCGACCATTTCAAAGAAGTGAACGATACGCTCGGGCACGGGGCCGGCGACCTGCTGCTCAAGCAGACCGTCAACCGGGTGCTCGCGTGCTTGCGCAAAACCGATACGCTCGCCCGGCTCGGTGGCGATGAGTTTGCCATCATCCAAAGTGGGCTGAAGGGCGCGGATGCGGCCGCCGTCCTCGCTCAGCGTATTCTCGAGACACTGGCGGTGCCGTTCCAGCTCGACGGGCACGAAGCGGTGGTGAGCGGCAGCATCGGGATCGTGTTGCTCGATCGTCCCGGGCAGGATCCAGGCAAACTTTTGCGTGAGGTCGATCTCGCGCTCTACCAGGCAAAAACCGAAGGTCGCGGAACCTACCGCTTCTTCGCGAAGGAAATGAACAAGCGGCTGCTGGCTCGCAAGGGGCTTGAACGCGACCTGCGCGTCGCACTGCGCGAAGGGCAGTTCACGATGTACTATCAGCCACAGATCGAACTTGCCAGCGGTCGGATGACCGGCATCGAAGCGCTGCTGCGCTGGCAGCATCCCGAACGCGGCCTGATCGGCCCGGGTGACTTCATCGCCGTTGCCGAGGAAACCGCGCTCATCGTGCAGATTGGCGAGTGGGCTCTGCAGACCGCCTGCAGCGAAACCGCCGCGTGGGGGCCGCTCAGGCTCTCCGTCAATCTTTCGCCGGCGCAGTTCCGCGCGCCGTCACTGGCGGCAATGGTCAAACGCGCGCTCGATGAAACCGGCTTCGAGCCGGGGCGTCTTGAGCTCGAGATCACCGAGAGCGTGCTCCTTCAGGAAACCGAGGCGACGCTTTCGGCGCTGTACGCCATCAAGGAACTCGGCGTGCAGATCGCCATGGACGACTTCGGCACCGGCTACTCGAGCCTGAGCTACCTGCGCAAGTTTCCCTTCGATAAGGTCAAGATCGATCGGTCGTTCATCAGCGACCTCGGCCGATCTAAAAACGCCGCGGCGATCGTCCGTGCCGTCGTCGCGCTTTCCCACAGCCTCGGCATGCGGGCCAACGCCGAGGGTGTCGAGACCTCGGAGCAGGCGAGGCTGCTGCTGGCGGAAGGCTGCGAGGAGGTGCAGGGGTACTTCTTCGGCCACCCGATGTCGGCCAAGGATTTCTGCGGATTCGCCACTGCGCAGGGGGGTGGAAGGCCTGTGCCGTCAATCACCGGGCGCGTATCTCAGACGCCGGGGGCCACATGACCGGCGCGGTACACCTTCGATCTGCCCTCAAACAAAGCGCCTGGGGCAAGCGGAACCTTCGGATCCCTCGCTCGGGAGCATCGGCATCCTCTAAAAGGCCACCAAAGCCCGCGCCGCCATGCTATTGCGGGCTGTCCGGTCCGTATTTGATCAGGAATGCATCGTAATACCGAGCGTTCGGATTGCCCATATCACCGTCCCGATATCCGCTAGCTGATCCCGCCAGATAGACATCTCCATCGGTGTCGGTGGCGACCTTGATCGACCCAAGCGTCGCCGTTCCTATATCGTCGCGCCCATCATTCCATAATTCATTGCCATCGCGATCGAATTTTATGATGAATACCTGACCAAGCTGGCGCAGGTCGACGCCCGCGACATAAACGTTACCGCTTGCGTCGGTCGCAACACCTTCGGCTTGTTGTGAAACAGATGGAAGCCCCGTTCCGAGCTGGCGCCTCCATACATTCCGACCATCGCGATCGAGCTTAATGACGAAACCGTCATAAGAGACCGGGTTCGTACTAACCAACGATTCCTCGGTGATGTTGCCGACCACGTAGACGTTACCGTCTCCATCGGTGGCGACGCCTTTGGCGCTACTGTTATGCAGGAGCTTGCCGGGTTGCCGGCGCCACAGTTCCTGCCCTTCGCGGTCGAAGCTGATGACGAAACCGTCCCGACTTCCCTTTTGCGTATTATAAAACTTCTCTCCAGTCTCGCCCACGACATGCACGGTTCCGTCCGCAGCGACATCAACAGAAAACGCGCTCAACGACGTGCCGAACTGTCTGATCCACTCGGGCTCGCCTGCGGCAGCGCTGGACGCAACTAAGGCTGCCGAGGCAGCGACGACGGCACATACGGTTCGGACCGGGCTGACCATATTCTTCCCCCCTCATCGGCTGGGCAAACTCATTCGCCCGACAAGGAAGGCTAGCACGGCGTCGTTACAGCTTAAGGGCAGAGCCGGCCCCTTTACCTCGTCGCCAGGAGGTGTCGAGGTCGGCTCAGATATCGGCGTAGACGTGGGTTTCCGCTTTGGCGCCGGGGTGGGTGACGGCGCCGAGGCAGGCGTCGCCGACGATCTGGGCGTATTTCCACAGCGCGCCTGACTGGAAGTCGTGAGCGCGCGGCTGCCACGCCTTGCGCCGCTCGGCCAGCTCCGATTCGGAGACTTCGAGCTCGATGGTGCCCTTCTCGGCATCGAGGGCGATGACATCGCCATCGCGGATCAGGGCGATCGGCCCGCCGACCGCCGCCTCCGGGCCGACGTGGCCGACGCAGAAGCCGCGGGTGGCGCCGGAGAAGCGGCCGTCGGTGATCAGCGCCACCTTGCCGCCGGTACCCTGTCCGTAGATCGCCGCTGTCGTCGCGAGCATCTCGCGCATCCCCGGCCCGCCGCGCGGGCCTTCGTAGCGGATGACCAGCACGTCGCCTTCCTCGTAGGCGCGCCGGCTCACCGCCTCGAAGCAATCCTCCTCGCAGTCGAAGCAGCGGGCGGGGCCGCGGAAGGTGAGCGTGGCAAGCCCGGCGATTTTGACGATCGCCCCCTGCGGGGCGAGCGAGCCCTTCAGGCCGACGACGCCGCCGGTCGTCGACAGCGGCGCGGCGATCGGTCGGATGACGTCCTGCTCCTTCGGCAGCGCGACACTCGCGAGGTTCTCGGCAATGGTCCGGCCGGTCACCGTCAGGCAGTCGCCATGCAGGTAGCCGCCCGCGAACAGCACCTTCATCAGCGCCGGCACGCCGCCGACGTCGTAGAGGTCCTTGGCGACGTAGCGGCCGCCGGGCTTGAGGTCGGCGATGTAGGGGGTGCGGCGGAACACCGCGCAAACGTCGTCGAGGTCGAAGTCGATGCCGGCCTCGTGGGCGATCGCCGGCAGGTGCAGCCCGGCGTTGGTCGACCCGCCGGTGGCGGCGACGATGGTCGCGGCGTTCTCCAGGGACTTGCGGGTGACGATATCGCGCGGGCGGATGCGCTTTTCCAGCAGGTTCATCACCGCGCGGCCCGACGCCTCGCACAGCGCATCGCGGGACTCGTAGGGCGCCGGTGCGCCGGACGAGCCGGGCAGCGCCAGACCGATCGCCTCGGAGACACAGGCCATGGTGTTGGCGGTGAACTGCCCGCCGCACGAGCCGGCGGAGGGACAGGCGACGCATTCGAGCTCGTGCAGGTCCTCGTCCGACATCCGTCCGGCCGAATGGTTGCCGACCGCCTCGAAAACGTCCTGGACGGTGACGTCCTTGCCGTGGAAGCGCCCGGGCAGGATGGAGCCGCCGTAGATGAACACCGACGGCACGTTGAGGCGGACCATCGCCATCATCATTCCCGGCAGTGACTTGTCGCAGCCGGCAAGACCGACCAGCGCGTCGTAGCAATGGCCGCGCACGGTCAGCTCGACGGAATCGGTGATCACGTCGCGCGAGACCAGCGACGACTTCATCCCGGCGTGGCCCATGGCGATGCCGTCGGTCACGGTGATGGTGGTGAACTCGCGCGGCGTGCCGCCGCCGGCCTTGACGCCGAGCTTGACCACCTGCGCCTGGCGGCCGAGGGCGATGTTGCACGGAGCCGCCTCGTTCCAGCAGGTGGCGACGCCGACGAACGGCCGGGCGATGTCGTCCTCGGTCAGCCCCATCGCGTAATAGTACGAGCGGTGCGGCGCCCGTTCCGGCCCGACGGTGACGTGCCGGCTCGGCAGCTTGGATTTGTCAAAGACGGGGCGGCGGACGTCATCGGGCATGGAAGGTCTCCCGGAATCTTCGAATGTGTTTTGCGGTGCGCGACTTTAGAGAAACGCTCCGTTGGTTCCTAGCGCTTTGCGCGGTCGCGCACGCATGGGCGCGGAACCCTTGGCCGCCCTGCGGGTTGATGGCAGCAGGCATCATCGCTCCAGCTAGGCACAAAACCGCCGATTTAGACGTGTAAAAGCCTGTCGATGGCCGAGGCAGGCATTTTTGCAGGCAGGTCGCGCCAGGCAGGCAGCACAAGAGGGACCCGGGACATGGCCACAATCGTTGGGACCAGCGGCGACGATCTTCTCTATGCGACCACGGACGGCGACGTTTTGCATGGACTTGGCGGGGAAGACGCCCTCGTCGGCCACTATGACGATCTCGTTCTGGCCGGGGGTGCCGGCGATGATGACGCGCTCATTTCGTTGCGGGACGAGAGCGGCGGCGCGCTCATCCTCGAAGGGACGGTGGTCGGTGGCGACGGCAACGATGTTCTCGTAGCGACCATCGAGTCCGGGTCCAGCGGCACGCGGGCTGAATCGCACCCGTGGCTGTTCGGCGGCGCCGGGGACGATTCGCTGATCGCAACCGCGCGCGCCGAGGCGACCCAGGAAACCGCGACGACCAACACTCTGTCTGACGCGGTGCTGAACGGCGGCGAAGGCGACGACGTGATGCGGGCGATGGTCGAGAGCCTGGGGGCGGTTGGCTCGGCGACGTCCGATGCAACCCTTCACGGCGGAAAGGGCGACGACGTCATTGTCGCACAGGCACACGCCGGCGCCGAAGGCGCGGCCGCTGCGTATACGCTGATCACCGGCGATGCGGGCAATGATCTGTTACACGCCGAGGCGGCTGCCGGTGGCGGTGACGGCAGTATCGCCGAGAACACGTTGAGCGGCGGGAGCGGCGATGACCGGTTGGAAGCGCACGCCGCGATAACCGCTGACGGAAACGCCAGTGCCGGAAACGTGCTGAACGGCGGCGACGGCGACGACGTGCTCAGCGTCGATGCTTCGGCCTTCGCCGGTTACGATACGGCGACGATCGACAATGTCCTTCTCGGCGGTGACGGCAGCGATACCTTCAGCGTCGATGCCAGGGCATCGAGCTACACCGCCGGCGGCGGCGGCAATATCACCACCGAGCTTTCCGGTGGTAACGGCGACGACGATGCGACGGTGACGACCTACTCGCTTCAAGGGATCGTCGAAAACACGCTTCTCGGAGGTGGCGGCGACGATCACCTCGAGGTTACCGCCTCGGGCGACAGTTATTGGTTCGGCACCAATGTTTTGCATGGCAACGGCGGGGCGGACACGTTAAGCGCCGATGTCATCGATCCCGATTTGACGGATGGCGCCAACGGCTCCAGCAGCCTTTACGGCGATGCGGGCAACGACCGGCTGACGGTCATCGGCGGCGATGCCAACCTGCTCGATGGCGGGATCGGCAACGATACGCTGATCGGCGGCGACGGCGGCGATACCTTCGTCTTCCATCCCGGCGACAACGTCGATCGCATCGAGAACTTCACGGTAGGGGCCGACCGGATCGAACTTTCCGGTTTCGGCCTCGGTGATTTCGCCGACCTGTCGTTGAGCGCGTACGCCGGCGGAACCGAGCTGGCGCTGGCGTCGAACGGCCTCGTTCACATCATCGGCGTCGATCCGGGCGACCTTTCGGCGGCGGACTTCCTGTTTACTTGAGCGCGGCTCGCGCGGGTGGGCCGGCCCCGGGTCCGCCCGCGGTCAAGGTGGGGACTTACAAGCCGTTGGCCGGCAGCGATGCCACATAGCGGCTGATGGCGGCAATCAGCGCCTCCGGCTGTTCCAGGTGCGGCGAATGGCCCGCGTCCGTCAGCATCAGCGGCTCGGCCGGCCCGCTGACGCCGGCGACGATCGCCTCGACCTGTGCCGACGTGCCGTAGTGGTCATCGACGCCCTGCATCGCCAGCACCGGCGCGCGGATCGTTGCGAGGTCGCGCTCGATGTTCCAGTCGCGAAAGTCGGGATCGAGCCAGGCGTCGCACCAGCCGCGAAAGGCGCAGTCGACATTCTCGCCGTGCCAGCGGGCGAGGCGCGCGCGCAGATCGCCCGCCTCGAAGGCCTGCTTCGCCTCGCGGATGCCCGCGATCGAGACGTCCTCGACGAAGACGTGCGCCGCCACGGTGACAACGGCGTCGCTGAGCGGCGCCTTGCCGCCGGCGGCATGCAGCAGCGCGATTGTCCCGCCATCGCTATGGCCGACGAGGATCGGCCGGTGAACGTCCGCGGCCGTCAGGATCGCGGAAACGAGGGCTCCTTCGCGGGCGTGATAGTCAAGCGGCCGGGGAAGAGGCGTGGGATCGGAGCTGCCGTAGCCAGCCCGGCTCCACAAAAAGACACCGAGGCCCGTCGCTTGCGCCAGGCGTTCGGGAAACCGTCGCCAGAGATCGACGCAGCCGAGCCCTTCGTGCATCAGCACCAATGTCCGAGGGTCGTCCGCCCTTGCCGGAGGCAGCCGTTGATATTCGAGCGAAACGCCCTCGACGCGAAGGCGGCTGCGAACAGCAAAGGCACTCATGCACCGTTCTCAGCCAGCGCGGCCGTCCCGAGGCCGGGGCGGATGGCGTCGGCCCGTCGGGCAAGATCCTCGGCCTGTGCCTGCAATTTTGGCCGCGCCATATCGTCGGCCGTAGCCGCCTGGCGCACCAGCGCTTTGGCTTTTGCGGCGAGGGACCACGCCAGCGGTTCGTCGATTGCGGCTGCCGCGGAAGCACCGCCAGTCTCGGCCAACGCGATGACGCGGTCGTGCTCGCCCGCCATCATTGCCACCCAAGCCTCGGCGATGAGGTCACCGTCGACACTCGAGGACGGCGATGCCGCGACGGGCGCTTGCTCGGCCGGCGCCGGTGTGGCGGGCGCCGGTGTGGCCGGCGGCGCGTCGCGACCCAGCTCAAGTTCAATGCCGGCGGTGCCTGTGGCGCTTCGCATTGATTCCAGCTCGGGCGCCGCGGGCGCCGCGGGCGCCGCGGGCGGTGCATCCGGAGGGGGCGATGGCGGCGCGGCGTGGGACGCTGCTGCCTCGGCTTTCTGGGCTTCGAACTGAGCGCGTGCTTGCTCGATCCAGCCGCGCGCCCGTGCTGCCCAGTCGAGTTCCTGGTCTTGGCCCGGCAGACGGAAGCCGGCGAGGGTCTCGAAGCATTCGAGCAGGTGGCTGAACGGCTTGGCAAAGAAACCCGGCGGAAAGCAGCCGAGCCGGGCGGCGAGCTGGACGAGGAACGTGTCCGGATCGTAGCCGGAGATCCAGTGGACGTCCTTGCCGGCCTCGAGCAACGTCGCCTTGACGTCGGCCGACGGCTCCTCGTCGCGAAAGCCGACCCAGAACAGGCGGTAGGGAAACTCGGGGCGGTCGGCGAGGGCGCGGAAGACCGGATCGTTGGCGCCGCTGTAGCCGATGACGATCCAGCAGCGATTGCGCGCGGTGTCATCGAACAGCGGCTCGATCGCCGTCGCCAGCGCGTCGACTTCTTCCTTGCGGTGCAGTTGGACGAAACCATCGCGCTGGCCGTGGAGGTGAAACACCGAGCGGTCGCGGACGAAATCGGCGACGAAGCCTTTGCGCACGACCGCCATGTCGTATACCGCCGGATAGAAGTTGAGCAACGAGCAGGCCCGCATGACCAGCGGATCGAAGTTGGTCGTCAGCACCCGGTCGACGAAGCCGGCGCGCATCATCTGTGCGATCGAGATATGCGCCCAGTTGATCTTGGCGTTGTCGATGAACTCGCAGATCAGCTCGTGGCGGTCGCCGGCAGCGAGCTCGGCCATGCACAAGGGATAGGTCGGCTCGGCCGCGCGGGCGTATTCGTCGGGAAACCGCTTTTTGATTTCATCGACGAAGCCGCGCGCCAGCGGAATACCAGCCTGGAACGAGCAGCCGGCACCGGTGAGGAGCGCCGTGCGAACGGGACTTTTCTTGGCCTGGTTCTTGAGGATTTGCTGCGCGACCTGCTCAACTGTCCATTCACCCGCCATGCCGATGTCTCCTCGCTGGGCCCCAGGTTGCAGTCTCCCGGCTCTTCGTCCCCGTCCGTATTCCCCCGGCGCGAGTTGCTGCAGCCCGGCCAAGTGCAGAGAAAATCGATACGCCCGTCAAGCGGTTTTGCCCGCCCGCCGAAGCGCTTGACCGGCTTGATGGAAGCGCCGTCAGCCGATCGCGCGCCGGCAGATCGAGGCTCAGACGATCGAGCGGACGACGCCGCCATCGACACGCAACGCCGAGCCGGTCGTCGCCGAGGCCTGTTCGGAGCAGACATAGACCACCATGTTCGCCACCTCGTCCACCTCGGCGAGCCGGCGGATCAGGGACGACGGGCGGATCTCGGTGATGAAATCGGCCTCGAAAGCCTCAGTGGAAACACCGCGCTCACGCGCGAGCTTGGCGATGAAGTCCGAGACCCCCTCCGAGCGGGTCGGCCCCGGCAGCACCGCGTTCACGGTGACGCCGGTTCCGGCGACGCTTTCGGCGATACCCCGCGAAAGCGCCAGTTGCGCCGTCTTGGTCAGTCCGTAATGGACCATTTCCAGCGGAATTTGCACGCCGGACTCGCTGGAAATGAAGACGATGCGTCCCCAGTTGCGCGCCAGCATGCCAGGCAGGTAGCTGCGCGAGAGGCGCACGCCGCTCATGACGTTGACTTGGAAGAAGCGCTCCCATTCAGCATCGTCGATCTCAAGAAACGGCTTCGGATCGAAGATGCCAAGGTTATTGACGAGAATATCCGTATCACGGACATCAGAAACGAACGCAGCAACGCCATCAGCGGTGGCGAGATCGGCGGCGATACCCGCAACCGCCGCGCCCGGCACGTCCGCTTTGAGCTGGGTGACGGCATCCGCCACCTTGTCCGGGTTTCGCCCGTTGAGGGTGACCGCCGCGCCGGCGGCGGCGAGGCCCCGGGCGATGGCGAACCCAATGCCCGCGGTCGAGCCACTGACCACTGCGCGTCGTGATGAGAGATCGATCTTCATCTGAACTGTCCCTTGGTTGCATGGCCGCCGTCGGCGCGATGGGATGACCGCAGCCGGATCGCCGGTGCCGATTGCTGGATGATAGGGTCGGCGGCGCGCGAATTCCATCAGTGACGAAACCCCATGCCACACTGAATGGTTGTGCAACGCGCGCGCGCGGTGTAGCAAACGGAGGAGCCGCGGTTGCGGTCATTGCGCGCGAGGAGCCGTCATGTTCAGACCGTCATTCGTACGCGCCTGCTCGGTGCTTGCAGTCAGCGGGGCGTTCGCCCTCGGCATCACCGGCTGCGCGACGCTTGAGAAGCAGCAAACCCAGAGCAACGAACAGCTGCTTGCCGCAGCCGGCTTCTCCATCCGGCCTGCCGATACCCCGGACAAACTCGCCGCCCTGAAGGCGGCCAAGCAACACCGGTTGATCCGCCGCCAAACGGCCAGCGGTGCAATCGCTTTTCTCTACGCCGACGCGGCGGTCTGCCGGTGTGTCTACGTCGGTGACGAACAAGCCTACCAGCGCTACCAAAAGCTCGCGGTCGAACAGCAGGTCGCCATCGCCGACCAGGAAGCCGCGCTCGATACCGCGCTGGATTCGCCCTGGGCGTACGACTGGTGGGCGGTCCCGTACTGAGCAAAGAAGGCGCCGCGACGCGTGGCTTGGCGATGACGGGCCGCCTTCGAAGCAAGTCGCGCTGCGTCCAGAACAAGAGAGCGTGAATCTTCGTGCCGTCCTTGGCGACTGCCCTGGGTTGAGCGATAGTCATCGCGAGCGAAATCGCAAATCGTTCGTAAAGAGAAAATCGTTGGCAAGGGCTCGCTCGGGAGGAAAACGATGAGAAAAATTCGCATCGCCACCGCCTTGCTCGCGGTTGCGCCGCTGGCTTGGCCGGCAGTGGCGGCCAAGCCAGCGGCTGTCGGCGGACCCGCAGCCATCATGGCCGCGCTTGGCTCAAGCAAGGACCGCTGCACATCCTACGATGGTGATCTCGACGATCTGCTGACCGCCGGGCTCGGCAAGTCCGGGCTCGCGGGCGCGGCGCCCCTGCCGGTGATCCCAACCGCGCCGACGTCCGAGGAGCTTCGTCGCCTGGCGATTTACGCCAATTACCGGGCGCTCGTCGATATGACGGCGAACGGCGGTTACGGCACGCTTTATGGGCCGAACGTGCTGGCCGACGGCACGGTAACGACGGGAGAAGGTAAGATCGCCGGTACGGAGTGTACCACCTATGCCGATGACGGGCGAGGCCGGCAGAACGTCAGCTTGATGGTGCAGATTCCGGAAAGCTTCGATCCATCGGAGCCCTGCATCGTCACTGCGCCGTCATCCGGGTCCCGGGGCATCTATGGTGCGATCGCGACCAGCGGCGAGTGGGGTCTAAAGAACGGCTGTGCGGTTGCCTACACCGACAAGGGGACCGGTACCGGAGTCCACGATCTCGAGAACGACACGATAAACTTGATCGACGGCGTTCGCGAAAGCGCCGAGGTTGCCGGCGCCGCGTCGAATTTCACCGCCCGGATCAGCGATGGCGAGCGCATCGCGTTCAACGCCGCGTTTCCCCACCGCATCGCCTACAAGCATGCGCATTCCGAACAAAACCCGGAGGCCGATTGGGGAATCGATGTTCTCAAATCGATCCTCTTCGCCTTCATCGAGCTGAACCGTCACTATCCGCAGTCGTATATCTACCCAGCGAACACCATCGTCATCGGCTCCAGCGCATCGAACGGCGGTGGTGCTTCGGTGCGCGCGGCGGAGATCGACGCGTTCGGTCTGATCGACGGCGTCGCCGTTTCCGAACCCAACGTCAATCCGCCCCGAGGCCCGGCGTTCACGATCGTTCAAGGCAGTCGCCAGCCGTACCACTGGGGAGGCAAGCGGCTGTACGATTACTTTACCCGGCTGAACATCTTCCAGGGGTGCGCCAACCTCGCGCAACCGGACGCGCCGTTGAATTCGTTCCAGGGCGCGTCGGCGGAGGCCCGGTGCGCCTCGCTGCACGCAAAGGGCCTGCTTGAGGCCGATACCCTGGCGGAACAGGCCCGCGAGGCACAGGCGATCATCAACGGCTACGGCTTTTTGCGCGAACAAAACATTGTTCAGCCTTCACACTGGACGCTGTTCGTCCCGCAAGGGATCTCCGTCACCTACGCCAACGCCTATGCCCGCGCGCGCGTCCAGGACAATCTCTGCGGTTTCAGTTTTGGTGCAACCAGTACGATGGGTGATCCCGGTGCGCTCGCCGATACTGCCGAAGCGATTCTCTTCGGGACGGCCAACGGCATACCGCCGACGAGTGGCATTAACGTCATCAACAATCTCTCACCCGGAGGCGCGAAGCTCGATGCAGTTTCGGCCTCGCCATCGACCGGCGCGTTCGACCAGAACCTTGACGGCGCGTTGTGCCTGCGGGCGTTGTGGATCGGCGCCGATCCGGTGAGCGGGGCCCCGTTGACCGGTGCGCTCCTCGACGCACACAAGCGGTTGCGCCGGAACGTCGGCAGCATTCTTGCCACCGCGAAGCTGAACGGCGTTCCGGCGATCTTCGTGACCGGCCGCTCGGACGCGATCTTGCCGCCAAACCATACGTCGCGTGCTTATTTTGCGCGTAATCGCCAGTTCGAAGGTGGAACGAGCAAGTTGCGATACATCGAGGTGACCAATGCCCAGCATCTCGATACGCTGAACGGCGTCGGCGGATTTGATAATCGTTTCATCCCGCTGCACTTCTATTTCCTCCAGGCGCTCGACCGGATGTATGCTCACCTCAAGTTCGGCAGGCCGTTGCCGGCGAGTCAGGTCGTGCGCACGGTACCGCGCGGAGGAAGCCCGGGCGCGGCGCCGGCCATCAGCGCTGCGGCCAATCTGCCGGCGATCAAGACGACACCACCGGCGGCCGATCGGATCACGTTCGTGGCCGATACGCTGAACATTCCGGAATAGCCGGACCTGACTGAGCGCGGTCGCCCAGCCCTTCATGGCCGGCCAAGCCCCCTGGCCCCTCCGCACCGGCGGGGGGGCTTCGCGAAGCGTGTCCGGCCGGGGCGTCAGCGGCCCTTGGGCGGGTCGAGAAGTCCCATCTGGCGGAAGCTGGTGTGGCCGCGCCGGGACATGATCAGGTGGTCATGCAGGACGACACCGACCTTTTCCAGCGCCTCGCGCACCTGACGGGTCATCTCGATGTCCGGCTTCGAGGGTTGGGGATGATTGCTGGGATGGTTGTGAACCATCACCAGGGCGGAGGCATCGAGGGCGAGGGCGCGCTTGACCACCTCGCGCGGGTAAACCGGGGTATGATCGATCGAGCCCTCATGCTGCACCTCGTCGGCAATGAGAACGTTGCGCCGGTCAAGAAACAGCAGGCGGAACTGTTCGATCATGCGATGCGCCATTGCCACGCGCAGATAGGCGATCAGTTTGTCCCAATTATCGAGGGCGGGGCGTTCGGTGAGGTCTTCGCGGACCAGACGGGCGGCAAACACCCGCAGCGCCTTGAACAGGGTAATGGTGAAGTGGTCGACGCGCTCGAACTCCGCCAATTGTTCCGCCGACGCGTTGACGACGCCGGCGAAGGTGCCGAAACGGGCGAGAAGCATCTTCGACAGCGGCTTGGTGTCGATCTTGGGGATCGCGAAGAACAGCAGCAGTTCAAGCAGCTCGTAATCGGGTAATGCCGTTTCATCACCGGCAAGGAAGCGGTCGCGCAGGCGCTGGCGGTGCCCCCAATAATGCGGCCGGTTGGTCAGGTCGACATGGGTCAGGGCGTCGGAGAACCCGCTGCCGTCCGGCGCGGCGAGAGCAAACCGCTCGCTCTGCAGGCGCTCGCGGAGCGCCTCGCGTGGATCGGAGCCTTCGAAAACCCAGACCCGGTTGACGCCGTCCCAACGTCCTCCGAGTTCCCTCAGGAGTGCGCGGTGCGGGTGAGTCTCGCCCTTGACTGAGTAGACGGTCGCGCCGCTCACCGGGGTCATTTCGGTGATCAGCAAGCCCAGCGCCTGCAGCGGCGCGTCCGAGAGCCCGCCCACTGGCCGGTCGCCTTAGCGCGCGGCGCGGCGTTCGCGGCGCCACTCCCACGGCTCGACGAACTGACCGCGCCAGATCCCGGAACCCGCGGCCCGGGCTTCTGCCTCCTGACTGACGTAATCCGTAGCGTAGCGGCGGTATGCCAGCGCCCAGCCGTCTCGCACCATGCGCGCGTTGACGTTGTCGCCAGCGACGTAGCAGACGGCAAGCAGGCGCCCATAGCGGTCGCGTTTGTCGCCCTTGCATACGACCTCGCGGCCGGCGGTCACGGTGGTCAACTCGCGCGTCGCACCCTGCCCGCAGGGCCATTGCACGCCGCCGACAGTGCACAGTTGGTGCGACTCCGGCGCGTCAATTCCCTGCAAGCGGATGCGTTCGCCTTCGACCTTAATCGTATCACCGTCCACCACCTGAGCCTCGCCGATGACGTCGGCGCGCAGGGTGCCGACGGCGAGAAGGGGAGCCAGCACGATCGCGACAGCGATCAGCGCGATCGCACGCCGTGGTCTCGTCGTTGACCACCGCGCACGGCTCGATGTCGGAACGTCTCGGTCGGTGCGCGACATGTCCAACTCTCCTTTGCATAGCGCTTAGCGCGGCGCTGGGCACGACGATATGCACCCGAATGGGGAGTTTAATATGTGATGGGGTTCACAGACAAGCGGCGATGGTGATGTGGCGTGTCAAGGGAGTCGACGCTGCCCTAAGGGAAGGTCGCGGCGATCACCGCGCAGTGTTGGCGGCAGAGGCCGCCCGCGAGCGGGCGAGGTTGGGGGGATGGGGGCAATGTTGAAAGTGAAACCAGCCCGCGTCGTTACGAGACCATCGAGGTCAAGGCGCCTGAGGTCGGTTTTCACTCTGCGTACAAACGCCTTCAAGTTCGAGAAGAGAGCGTTTTGTGCTGGGCCCATCGCCGCCGGAATAGCCGCCGAGCGTGCCGTTCGCTCCGACCACGCGATGGCAGGGGATGATGATCGGCAGCGGATTGCGCGAGCATGCCTGGGCGACCGCGCGGGGGCCGGTTCCGAGCGCGCGAGCGATGGCACCGTAGGTGACTACGGTGGCGAAGGGTATGGCCGCCAACGCCGTCCAGACACGACATTGAAAGGCCGTGCCGGCCGGACGAAGCGGAAGGGTGAAGCGCTGCAAGTGTCCGTGGAAATAGGCGTCGAGTTGGGTCTGCGCCTCGGTGAGGAGCGGGCTTGCCTGCTGAGGATCGGGCGCGTGTCCCCATTCCACGGCGACGAGGGCATGGTCTTCCTCGAAGAGGGTGAAATAGCCGAACGGCGTTGCAATGCAGGCATAACCCATGGCGGTTGGGCGGTCAGGAAGATGACAGCAGGTCGCGCAGATCATCGGGGCGCGTGACGGGCGGTGAACAGGTCGTTCCGATGCAAACGTAGGCGGTGGCGGTGTCGCCGAGACGGGTTCTCCCTTGGGCGGGGTGCAATGGGGAAGGATCCGGGTGGGCAGGGGGGGGGCACAGAACGACGAGGCCACTGGGCGAAGATGCGACAACAGCCCGAAGGGCCTGGGCCGCCGGATCGGTCGGCTCGCCGAGGATGACGACAAGGATGGCGCGCTCGAGAAGTTCGGCTGACGTCAACAATCCGGGAACGCTGACGAGATATTGGGGATCGTCCGCGGAGAAGAGCCGCGTGAGAGCTTCGGCGCGTCGACGGTAGAGATCCTCGCCGGTGAGCAGCCAGAGTCGGGCAAGCACCTCGACCATGGTGCCGTTTCCCGACGGAACCGCGTTGTCATGGATGGATTTTGGCCGGACGATCACGTCTGTGGTGTCGACAGCGGAGAGGAAATAGCCGGAATTCTCGCCATCCCAGTGGTAATGGTCGGCGTGTCCCGTCCAGTCCTTGGCGTGAGTGAGATAGGCTGCCTCGCCTGTCGCCTCGAAGAGCGCGAGCGCGGCACGGGCAAGGTTGGCGTAATCGTCGATGATGGCCGGATGACGGGCGGAGTCGTTACGCCAGACATGACGCAGGCGACCCGCGTCGTGCATGTGAGCAATGACAAAGGCGAAGGCCGAGCGTGCGGCGGCAAGCCAGGCCGGCTCACCGAACGTCGTGGCGGCTTGCACCAGCGCGCAGATCATCAGGCCGTTCCAGTCGGCGAGGACCTTGTCGTCCCGTCCCGGGCGAACGCGGTGTTTGCGGATCTCCCGTAACGTCGCGCGGGCGCGGGCAAAGCGTTCGTCAGCGAGGATCTCGCATGCGTCCTTGGCGTGGGGAATGTTGAGGATGGTTTGTCCCTCCCAATTGCCATGGGGCCGCACGTCATAGGCTCGCGAGAAGGCATGGGCCTCGTCGCCGAGGGCGGCGACGATCTCCGTCGCCGCCCAGACATAGAACTTACCCTCGCTGCCTTCTGAATCAGCATCGAGCGCCGAGGCAAATCCAAACGTTCCGTCGTCAATGGTGGGGCGGACGGTCATTTCCGCTAACGCCCAATCGATGGTTTCGCGGACCCTCTGGGCGTAGAGAGGCGAGCGCGTCTCCCGCCATACCTCGCTCAGTAGCTCGATCAGCAGGGCATTGTCGTAGAGCATCTTCTCGAAGTGGGGGACGAGCCATTCTGAATCGGTGGCGTAGCGGGCGAAACCGCCGCCGAGGTGATCATAAATGCCGCCGGTGCACAGCGAGTTGAGCGTAAGCAGCACGGCTTCGCGGAACATTGGAGCGTTCGTCCGCTGGTACGCCCGCCAGAGAAGACGAAACAGGCTCGGCTGTGGAAATTTCGGCGCGCCCGACGTTCCGCCGCGGATCGGATCAACGAGGCGCAGCGCCGTAATTGCGCCCTGGTTGATATGTTCGAGCGACAGGCCATCTCCGGGTCGCGGCGCCGCGAGTTTGGCTAGGCCGCCACGCAGCGCGTCGACATTTTTGTTCAGCGTCTCTTTTTGTGACGAATAGACTGCGGAGATTTGGCGCAGCACGTCGGGGAAACCAGGGCGGCCATACCGCGAGGCCGGCGGAAAATAGGTGCCGCCCCAAAAAGGTTCCGCATGCGGCGTCAGAAACATCGTAAGCGGCCAGCCGCCCTGTTGTCCGAGCATCGCCAGCGCCGCCTGATAGATCGTATCGATGTCGGGGCGCTCTTCGCGGTCGACCTTGATATTGATGAATTGTGCGTTCATCAAAGCCGCGATGGCCGAATCCTCGAAGCTTTCGTGGGCCATGACATGGCACCAATGACAGGCGGCATAGCCGACGGAAAGCAAGATGGGGCGATCAAGCCGCTTTGCCTCGTTGAGGGCGTCGTCTCCCCAGGGGCGCCAGTGAACGGGATTGTCCTTATGTTGCAGAAGGTAAGGGCTTGTCTCGGCGGCGAGGTGATTTTGCGACATGGCGGATCGTCCCGGAGCGAAGGTAAACACGGCGCGATTGCGAATAAGTTCTTGGACGCTTACGTTGGGGTTCGATGGATGAGGCGCAACCCGAGCTAGCGCGTCAAGGGTGTTCGTCGGCGGGAACGTCACGCCGCGGAAAAAGAGGATGAAACGATGAAGATTAATATGGATCTCGAATGCACACCGGATGAAGCGCGGACTCTCTTTGGGCTTCCGGACGTAAAGCCGATGCAGCAGGCGCTGATGGGGGAAATCGAGGCGCGGATGAAGAAGGCGCTGACTGCCATGGAGCCGGAGGCGATGTTGAAGATGTGGTTGCCTGCGAGCATCCAGGGTTTCGAGCAGTGGCAGAAGTTCCTGTGGTCGCGCATACCGGGTGCGGCTGGTCTCACCCGCGAGTCGGAGAGTGGCAAGGAGTGACTTCGGACGAGGGTGATCCGCCGCCATTTTATCGCCTGCATGTGTTTTGTTGCACGAATGAGCGACCGGAGGGTCACGAGCGCGGCTCGTGTGCACGGCGTGGGTCCGTGCGGCTGAGAGACTATATGAAGGCGCGCACCAAGGAGTTGGGTCTTGATGACGTGCGGATAAACTCCGCGGGCTGTTTGGACCGATGCGAATTGGGACCGACGGTCGTCATCTATCCCGATGGGGTGTGGTATCGGTGCGAAACGCGCGCCGATGTGGATGAAGTCTTGCTGCGGCATGTGCTCGATGGCGAGCGTATCCCGCGGCTGATGTTGTGGCCTGATTCGAAAGCATAAGCGCGAGCGGAGAGCCGGCGCCAGGGGCGGGGCAATTGACGAACGTTAGCGATACGATTTTCGCTCTTGCCACCGTTCCTGGCCGATCTGGCGTCGCGATTGTCCGCGTTTCCGGTTGCCGCGCGAAAGAATCCCTACAAAGGCTGACAGGACGAACGGTGTGGTCGCCGCGTCGCGCCGTGCGTGTGCGACTTCAAGATGGCCATGGCCTCGGCATCGATGATGCTCTCGCCCTGTGGTTTCCAGGGCCGGCGAGCTATACGGGAGAGGACGTCGGGGAATTGCACGTGCACGGTGGCCGAGCGGTTATCGATGCAATTCTTGAGGTGCTTGGTTGTGATGAGGGGTTGCGCGTGGCGGAACCTGGGGAATTCACCCGCCGTGCGTTCGAAAACGGAAAATTGGACCTGACCCAGGTCGAGGCGGTGGCGGACTTGGTCGCTGCCGAAACGACGGCACAGCGCCGGCAGGCGTTGCAGCAACTAGAAGGGGGGCTTGGCGCCCTGTACCAGGCCTGGAGGTCACGGATTTTGCAGGCTTTGGCACATCTTGAGGCGTCCATCGACTTCGCGGACGAGGAGCTTCCGGAGGGGCTGGAGGAGGAGGTTCGGCGAGAAGCGGCGCAATTGGCACGAGAAATCTCCGAGCATTTGAAGGGAGCAAGGCGCGGCGAAAGAATCCGACTTGGGTTCTCGGTGGTGTTGGCGGGGGCACCAAACGTGGGGAAGTCCAGTCTGCTAAATTGCCTGGCGCATCGTGATGCCGCAATCGTCGACGCGGAGGCGGGAACCACGCGGGATGTCGTTAGCGTGGCGATGGAGATTCACGGATATCCGGTTGTGGTGAGCGACACGGCCGGCCTTCGCGTGAGTCAGTCGCGTATCGAGCGGGAAGGGGTGCGCCGGGCTCGGACGGCGATTGAGCGCGCTGACCTGGTGGTTGCCGTGTTTGACGGCGGGCGGTGGCCGGAACTCGATGATGAGACGATGGGTGTTTTGGACGACAAGGCGCTCGTGGTGATCAACAAGATGGACGTATGCCCAGCAGCTTTGCCGGAGATGATCGGCGGGCGGCGGGTGTGGGGCGGCGTCTCGGCGCGAACCGGCGAGGGGATTGGCGATCTGGTGGAAACGCTTGGTCGCCGCCTTGGGGAAGAATTTGGCGGGGGTGGAGGCGCGACGCCGTCGCGGTCGCGTCATCGCGATGGGCTTCAGGCGTGTAAGGCCGCACTAATGCGAAGCGGTGATGCGACGGATGTGGAAATCGTCGCGGAGGAACTTCGGCTTGCGGCATCGGCATTAGGACGGATAACCGGACGCATCGGGGTCGAGGACGTTCTCGAGGTGATTTTCGCCGAATTTTGTATTGGCAAGTGATGCTCAGTTTGGGCGGCGAGGAGTGTTTCACGTGAAACGGTCAGACAAAGCATCGCGACGGGTCGACGTCGTGGTCATCGGCGGTGGTCATGCGGGCTGTGAGGCTGCGGCGGCCGCGGCGCGCACGGGGGCAAAAACGCTTCTGCTGACCTTGAACGCCGAGCGGATTGGCGAGATGTCGTGCAATCCAGCGATTGGTGGCCTGGCGAAAGGGCAGCTAGTCCGGGAAATCGATGCCTTAGACGGGCTGATGGCGCGGGCGATCGATCAAGCCGGGATTCAATTCCGCGTCCTTAATCGGTCAAAGGGTCCCGCCGTTCATGGGCCGAGAGCACAAGCGGATCGTCGACTCTATCGTCGGGCGATGCAAGACCTGGTGAAAGGCACCCCTGGTCTCGAAGTCGTCGAGGGAGAGGTGATTGATCTGATAATTGGAGATCGGTCGACCTGTGGCGGCGTCGTCACCGTCGCCGGCGAGCGAATTCGCGCGGGCGCGGTGGTGGTGACCACGGGAACGTTTCTTGGTGGAATCATTCACCTCGGCGATCAGCAGTGGTCGGCCGGACGGATGGGCGAGGTGGCGTCGACTGAATTATCGAAAGCCTTTCGTGGCGTCGGGCTTCGTGTTGGCCGCCTGAAAACGGGAACGCCGCCACGGCTCGATGGCCGGACGATCTGCTTCGACCAGCTGGACGTGCAGCATGGAGATCATCCGCCGATACCGTTTTCATTTTTGACGGATCAAATTCGCGTTCCCCAGGTGGCCTGCCATATCACCGCCACGAACGAAAACACCCACGAGGTCATTCGCGCTAACCTTGGCCGGGCGCCGATCTATAGCGGACAAATCCGTGGACGTGGACCGCGATACTGTCCCTCGATCGAGGACAAAGTTGTTCGCTTTGCCGATCGGGCGGCGCACCAAATCTTTCTCGAGCCCGAGGGACTAGACGACCACACGATTTATCCGAACGGGATCTCGACCTCGCTTCCCGAGGATGTTCAATGGCAATTGGTCAGGAGTATTCGTGGCCTTGAGGGCGTGGAGATTATTCGGCCCGGATACGCGATTGAGTACGATTTCGTTGACCCCCGCGAACTTCGCGCGACCTTGGAAGTGATTCGCGTTCCGCGACTGTTTCTGGCGGGGCAGATCAATGGGACGACAGGGTACGAAGAGGCGGCTGGGCAGGGCATCGTCGCGGGAATCAATGCCGCGCTGGTGGCCGGAGGGGGCGATGGCGAATTCGTGCTTGATCGAGCCGAGGGCTATATCGGCGTCATGATCGACGACTTGGTCTCGCTGGGGACGGAGGAGCCCTACCGTATGTTTACCTCTCGCGCCGAATTTCGATTGAGCTTCCGTTCTGATAATGCCGACCAGCGATTAACGCCACGTGGCCTCGCCATTGGTGCCGTTGGCAGAGAGCGGTCCGCATGTTTCGGGGCGAAGGTCCAGGCACTGGATGCGGCGCGCACACTGCTGAACGGGAAGAAGGCCTCGCCACAAATGGCGGGCTTGGCGGGGATCGCAGTCAATCATGACGGTGCCATCCGCACAGGCTTCGAGTTGCTTGCCTATCCAGGCGTGGGCGTGGCGCAGCTTGAGCGTTTATGGCCGGATTTGCGCAGTATTTCGTCCGAGATTGCATCGCAACTGGAATGCGACGGTCGATACCAGGGTTACGTCAAGCGGCAGGCTAGCGAAATCGAATCTCTGCGAAAGGACCTCGCCCTGGAATTACCGGATGAGTTGGATTATGCGGCGATTCGCGGTCTATCGAGCGAGGTCCGGACGAAGCTTCAGGAATCGCGGCCAGCGACGTTAGCGTCGGCGGCTCGGATTCCGGGCATAACCCCGGCGGCAATAACGTTGCTGTTGGGGTGGGTTCGACGACGGGCGGGGTCCGATGGACGGGCAGCGGGAAACGCATCGGATCGTCGTTTCACGTGAAACATTCCAACACCACACCCACGCCGCTTGATGCATCAGGGTTCACGGCAATTCTTTCTGCGGACGCGCAGCTTATTCTCCGCCTCGAGGCCTATCTCGCCCTCTTGCGCCGCTGGACCCAGCGCATCAACCTGGTCAGTGCGGCGAGCCTCGTCGATCCGTGGCGGCGGCACATCCTCGATTCCGGACAGTTGGCGTGCCATCTTCCGCCCGATGCGTGTCGCATCGTTGATCTCGGCAGTGGAGCGGGGCTTCCTGGCATCGTTGTCGCGGTGCTCACTGGACATCCTGTAACCCTGGTCGAAAGCGATGCGCGCAAGTGTGCGTTCCTTCGCGAAGCCGTCCGGGCAAGCGAAATCGACGCGGACGTTGTTTGCGCGCGGATCGAGGTGCCGCCAAGCCAGCGCTTCGACGTCGTTATGGCACGGGCGCTAGCCCCATTGCCCCGCCTTTTGCCGCTGGCGCTCCCATGGCTCGACGATGGCGGTGTCTGTTTGTTTTTGAAGGGAGCCCGCGTCGCCGACGAATTGACGCAAGCCAAAAAAACCTGGACAATGCGCCCGTACCTCATCCCCAGCCGATCGGACTCCACTGGCGTGATCATCAAGATCGAAGACTTGGCGCGCCGCGATGAACCCTAACCGGCCCGCGCTGGGTGCGAACCCGAGGATCATCGCGATCGCCAACCAAAAGGGGGGCGTCGGCAAAACAACGACCGCGATCAATCTCGCGACGGCGCTTTCGGCGATTGACAAGCACGTCACCGTCATTGACCTCGACCCGCAGGGAAACGCCTCGACCGGCCTTGGCATTCCGGCGTCGGATCGGCGTCCGAGCAGCTATGATGTCTTGATTGGCGCGACGACGCTTGCCCAGGCGACACGGCCAACGATTGTGCCAAAGCTCGGTGTCGTCCCCGCTGGTGTCGATCTGTCCGGCGCGGAAATCGAATTGGTGGGATGCGACGAGCGGGAATCGTTTTTGCGCAAGGCGCTCTCCGATGTCAACGCGGGCTACGATTATATCCTCGTCGATTGCCCCCCGGCGCTGGGTCTGTTGACCCTGAACGCGCTGGTCGCGGCGCACGCCGTCCTCGTGCCATTGCAATGTGAGTTTTTCGCGCTCGAGGGCATCAGTCATCTGATGAAGACCATCGAGCTCGTTCGCCACGGATTTAACCCGCACCTCGAAATTCAGGGTATTGTTCTGACGATGTTTGATAAGCGGAACCGTCTCTCTGATCTCGTTGCCACCGATGTCCGGGCCCATTTTGGCGATAAGGTGTACGACACCGTCATCCCGCGCAACGTGCGGGTTTCCGAAGCCCCATCACATGGGCGACCGGTTCTGATCTATGATACGTCCTGCGCCGGTTCCGTCGCCTACCTCCATCTGGCCAAGGAAATCCTTCGGCGCGAGCGTCAGGCCGCGTGATGGCGGATAATAAACCGCGCGGCCTGGGCCGCGGTCTGTCCGCACTCCTCGGCGAAGACAACGACGATTACGCCGCGCTTGACCGAATGCGTGCCTCGCGCAGTGCGGCGATCGAGAAGCTAAGCCCGGGGCGGTTTCAGCCGCGACAGCGTATGGACGAAGAACATCTCCAGGAACTCGCGCGGTCGATCAGCGAGAAGGGCGTGCTGCAGCCAATTCTGGTGCGCCGTCACCCGGACGATCCCAGTCGATTTGAAATCATCGCAGGCGAGCGTCGGTGGCGCGCCGCGCAGTTGGCGCAGCTTCACGAGGTTCCGATCTCGGTTCGAGAGCTCTCCGATACGGAAGCCTTCGAAATCGCGCTGGTGGAAAACCTGCAGCGCCAGGATCTGTCCCCGTTAGAGGAGGCCGAAGGATACCGGCGGCTGATGGAGGAGTGCAGCCGTACGCAGGAGGACGTGGCGAAAAGCGTTGGCAAAAGCCGGAGTCACATCGCCAATACGCTGCGCCTGCTGTCCCTGCCCGAGTCCGTCAAAACCATGCTCAACGACGGCCAGCTTTCGGCGGGACACGCGCGGGCGATCTTGACCGCGGATAATCCTGAAAACGCGGCACGGCAGGTCGTCGAACGCGGACTCAATGTTCGGCAGACCGAAGACATGGCGAGCGAGGCACGCGCCGCATCGCGCGTGAAAGCACCAGCGAGCAAGGATGCCGATACCCTGGCGCTCGAACGCGACCTGGGCATGTTGCTCGGTCTCGGCGTGGAAATACGTTTTCGCGGCAACGGTGGCTCGCTCGTCCTGAACTATACGACCCTTGATCAACTCGATGACATCCTCCACCGGCTAAGTCAGGGCGTGCACGGCCGACCGACACGATCGGATTAACAATAGCCGCTACACGAGCGGGAGCGACGCCGGTCAACATCATCGGCCGAGATCGTTTGGCGCATCTCATGCCATCGCCAGGCGGGCGACCTCGAACATCGTGCGCTTACAGACAAGCTGTTGAGGGGTCCCCGAGGTTTTGCAGCGCAGTTCGCACTCGGATACCAGCGCGAGGCCCTGGGCTAAATGGGTCATCTTCCACATTTCCACGTGCCGGCGAAATGCCGGCTGCAATCGAAAAAACACCACGGGGCGGAGTGTCTCCATCGCTTGCTTGATTGGAACTCCGCCGTCCCGTAACGCGCGGACCGCCATGAGCCGTCGCAAATGACGAGAGACTGCGCGCAGCAAGGCGATTGCCTCGAGGCCTTCAGCAAACCCCGCTGTCAGGCGTCGATCCAGCCCGGCAAGATTGCCGCTGCATGCGGTAAAGACGATGTCATCCAGCGAAATCTCGCCTGCGCCGCTCATCACCGCGAGGACATCACCGATACCCGCAGGGTTTCCCTCGCCCACGTACAAGGCCAACTTATCGAGTTCACTGCGCGTCAGGGCACGATCGGCGCCAAGGCTCTCCGCCAACATCTCCGCGGCATCGGTGCTGATCGCAATCCCGTGCCCGCGGAGTTCGCCCGCGATAAACCCTCGCAGCGATTCACCTTCGTCGAGATAGCAGGCGATTGCGGCCCCGTGCTGGGCGTCCTCGAACACCTTTCTCAATGACGACCGGGGCCCCAGATCCCCGGATTCGATGACAATCAGCCCATCCCCGGAATTGATCGAGAAAAGGTACTGCACGCCGTCGACCAGCACATCTTTTGCGTTGCGAACCCGAACGACACGCCGTCCGCCGGAAAACGGGACGGCGGCCGCCTCGTCCGCAAGCCGAGCCCGATCGTCCTTGCAGCTCTCTGCGGAAATCTCGGCAATTCGGAACGGATCGGACAACGATCCCGCCGCGGTCAAGACCAAGCGATCGGCCCGCTCTCTGACAAGCCCCAGGTCCGGGCCGTAAAACAATACGGCCCGATATCGAGGGTCCGGCTGATGCAGGAAGGACTCGACGCGTCCTCCGGCGACCTTCATTCCGGCTGCGCCACCTCGTCAATTTGCGGGGTTACCGCCTGGCTGGAGTCAGCGGGCGTATTACTGAAATATCCTGCCAGCCGATTACGAATATCGTAGGCGATTTCGACAATCGCGCGATTACGCGCATCTCCAGCGGCAACGTACGTCGAAAAGTCATTGTCGAGCACGGAATATCCGCTTACGGCGCGACTTGACCCGGCCAGCAACCGGTTACCGGTCGCGTCGTCGACGAGGGAATACTTCGCGCTGACTTCAACATTGGCGCGACGAGCGAAGCCGGCGCGTTCGACGGCAAACGTGTTGACGGTTTCCTTGAAGGATACGCCGAGTGAGTAGCGGCGGGGTTGGTCGGTTGCCGACGGATTCAACAGGCGATTGAGCTCGGTTTGAAGTTCCTGTCCGGCACGGTTGGGAATCTGATCAACATAGACAGCGGCAAGGTCGGCCGATGTCG
Source organism: Rhodospirillales bacterium (assembly GCA_016712595.1). NCBI lineage: Bacteria > Pseudomonadati > Pseudomonadota > Alphaproteobacteria > Rhodospirillales > Rhodospirillales bacterium. The sequence continues at coordinate 253,471 of JADJQT010000001.1, read as the reverse complement.
GCGTATCACCTGACTGAGGTGTCCCATACATCGGGCGAAAGCCGCAGGCTGACGCCGCCAGACATCCAGCAACGGCGAACCCGGCCACTACCAATCGTCCGGCCGACAGAAGGCCCGAGGCCACGCGAAATCGCGGACAGGCCGAGTTATGGGCAACCGAGCCATCCGGCATTGCCGCCGCCCGCCTGTCGTCGCGAATCCGCCTGAGACGCATCGCTAAATCACCACGTTGACGATCCGGTTCGGCACGACGATTACCTTGCGGGGCTCGCGTCCGGCAAGGATCTCGGATACCTTCGGCAAACCAAGGGCGGCCACCCGCGCGTCGATCTCGCGACTGTCCTTCGCGAGTTCGACCGTCGCCTTGAGCTTACCGTTAATCTGCACGGCGAGGGTAACCCGCTCCTCTCGCAGGAGAGTCTGGTCCGCAATCGGCCACGGCTGCTCGACAACCAGACCAGTGTTCCCCAACGCACACCATAGCTCCTCGGCCAGATGCGGCATCAGCGGGCTGATCAGCACGACAAGAACCGATATCGCCTTATCGCGCGCCTGCCTGCAGGCGGGTGTGGCGAGCGAAAACTCCATGATCGAGTTGACGAACTCACGACATCCGGCAACCGCCCGGTTAAATCTGAACCGCTCGAGATCGTCGGTGATCCGGTGGATCGCCCGATGTGTTTCGCGGACCAACGTCTCCCGGCGCTCGCCCGCGTCCCCCGAGGGCTTGTCCGAGATTGCGGCCTCGTCCGCCGGAGCGGTGACCAGGCGCCACAACCGGTTGATGAAACGCCATGCGCCGTCGATTCCGGTCTCTGTCCATTCGAGGTCGCGGTCCGGCGGGCTGTCCGACAACATGAACAGGCGCGCCGTATCCGCGCCATAAGCCGCGATGATGCCTTCGGGATCGACGATGTTCTTCTTCGACTTCGACATTTTTTCCGAGCGGCCCACCGTGATCGGCACACCTGTCGAACGATCGATGACCGAGCCGCCGACGCGTTCAATCTCATCCGGTGCCCGCCAGCTGCCATCGGCTGCGCGGTAGGTCTCGTGGCAGACCATTCCTTGCGTCATCAGGCCGGCGAACGGTTCCTCGACACCGACATACCCGCAGCGCTTCAACGCCCGGGTAAAAAAGCGCGAGTACAGCAGATGCAGGATGGCATGCTCGATTCCACCAATATATTGGTCAACGGGGAGCCAGTGGTCGACGCTTTCACGATCAAGGCCACCGGGCGCGTGCGGCGAACAGAAGCGGGCGAAATACCACGAGGATTCAAAGAACGTATCGAACGTATCGGTCTCCCGCGTTGCGTCGCCGCGACATCGAGGGCACTGGACGTGCTTCCAGGTCGGATGACGTTCCAGGGGATTTCCCGAGCCGTCAAAGCTGACGTCCTCCGGCAAGCGGACGGGCAAATCGCCTACAGGAACCGCGACAACACCGCAAACGGGGCAATGAACGATCGGGATCGGACACCCCCAGTAACGCTGACGAGAAACGCCCCAATCCCGCAGGCGGTAGGTTACCTCGGCGTTTCCCGCGCCCAAGGCCACGAGCCGGTGCGTTGCCTCCGTCTTGGCCGCCTCCACACTCAGCCCGTCGAGAAATCGCGAATTGATCATCACACCAGGACCGACATAGGCCGTGGTCTCGATGCGAAACGACAAAGGCTCGACATCTGACGGCGCGACGACGGGAACGACCGGCAGGCCGTAGGCGCGGGCAAAGTCCAGGTCGCGCTGATCATGGGCCGGGCAGCCGAAGATCGCACCGGTCCCGTATTCCGTCAGCACGAAATTGGCAACGTAGACTGGTACTTTCCACGAGGCATCGAACGGGTGCAAGGCGCGGAGCCCCGTATCGTATCCGCGCTTTTCCTGCGTTTCGATTTCTGCCTCGCTCGTGCCCCCGCGGGCGCATTCCGCCACAAACACCGCCAGTTGCGGGTCTTGCGCCGCGCGCTCGAGCGCAAGCGGATGGTCTGGGGCAACAGCACAAAACGACGCTCCGAACAGCGTATCGGGGCGTGTCGTGAAGATTTCCAGCCGATCCTCTCGATCCTCAAGCGCGAACAGGACGCGCGCGCCGTCCGAGCGGCCGATCCATTTCTCCTGCATCAGGCGGACACGATCCGGCCAACGCTCGAGCTTCGGCAGCGCGGCCAGAAGCTCCTCGGCGAACGCGGTGATGCGAAGGAACCATTGGGAAAGTTTTCGCCGTTCGATCGGCGCTCCCGAGCGCCATCCGCAGCCGTCGATCACCTGCTCGTTGGCGAGAACGGTCTGCTCGATCGGATCCCAGTTGACCCAGGCTTCGCGGCGGTAGACGAGGCCGGCCTGGAGGAAATCGAGAAACATTTTTTGTTCGTGCTGATAATAATCAGCATCGCAGGTGGCGAACTCCCGGGACCAGTCGTACGACAGCCCCATACGGCGAAGCTGTGTGCGCATAACGGCGATGTTTTCGCGTGTCCAGATCGCCGGGTGTACCCGGCGCTGCATCGCGGCATTCTCCGCAGGTAGTCCGAAAGCATCCCATCCCATCGGGTGGAGCACGTCGTAGCCTTGTGCCCGGCGAAACCGCGCGACAACGTCCCCGAGCGTGTAATTGCGTACGTGCCCCATGTGGATGCGCCCGGATGGATAGGGGAACATCTCCAACACGTAATACTTAGGGCGCGTCGAATCACACCGCGTGGTGAAACAGCCGCGCTCTTCCCAGACCGCCTGCCATTTCGATTCGGCTAAAGAAAAATTGTACCGGGACATCGCGTATCGTCATCCAGCCTGTCGTTCTTGTCCGGCGAAAAAGCCTTCCGAGAGCTCGAGCGCCCCGCGCGAAGCTTGAACGTCACTGCTGGAGGGTATCGAACCGCAATTGCCGCGCTCTGGTCAGGATGGCGTCTTCGATCTGCACGTTGGCGGAATCGGGAACCATCGCGTCCTGCCACTGGCCGCCTTCGACCTGGACCTGCCGGAACACCGCGACGCGAATGCCGTCGGCGCGCAGTGAGCGCCCAAGGATATAGACGTTCATCTTGAACCGTTCGAGCGGCGCCTCAGGCATCGCGTACCAATCGGTAATGATAACTCCCCCAAACGGGTCAGCAGAATTGACCGGCATGAAGGCCACGGTATCGAGGGTTGCCCGCCACAAGAATCCATTAACGCCGATTCCGCCGCCCGACTCTCCATTTTGCTGATCGTTGCCGCCAAGGGTGGCGCCGGATTCACCAAAGATCGAACTGCGAGTCTGGTAAGGGGTAGACTCACCGCGATTCCGATTCGGATAGACGCCTTCGGTTTGGATGTCTCCGCAACTCACCAGAAACATCGCGACAAGACCCGAAACCAATACAATGCCGGATCGCCGTCGTAAAACCGTCGCCATATCACCCAATCCTTCTGCTCCCAATGCTCCTAAACCCGCGGGGTGTGGGTGTCAACATACCCTCCCTGCCGCCATCTGTTGCTGTCGTGGCACAGTGCTGAAAATTAAGCACACCCAAGCGCGCCCAAGAGTTGATCGGGCAAGTTTACCGTGTCTTGAATGACGTTGATTACCGACAGGGGCGTCCCCGAGACGTCCGGAACCGCAGATCGAACCGAATTGGAAGAACGTGAGGGTACGGATGAGAAAGCTACTGTACGCGACGACCGCGCTGACTGCCGCGGCTCTGGTCGCTGGTGCCGCGGGGGATGCCGCAGCCCAATCGCCGTCGCCGTATCGCGAGGCCTTGCCGGCACCGGCGCCTGCGACGACAACTTCGCAGGCGGCCGAGAAGATCAAGCTTGGCCTTAGCGGTTACTATCAGCAGTGGGGCGTGATCACCGATCAGGACTACACCACCCGCACCGCCGTTGGTACCAACAACCAGCATCGCCAGACGAATCTGGTCGATAACAAGCACAACTCGGAAATCTGCGTCATCGGCCAGACGACGTTGGACAACGGGCTGACCGTTGGCATCAACGTCCAGCTCGAAGCTTTCACTGAAGCCGATACGGTTGACGAATCGTACTTGTTCCTCCAGTCGCCGACCATGGGCCAGGTGATTATCGGCGACGAGAACAACGCCGGCTACCTGCTCCATGTCACCGCTCCCGATGGCGGTGTCAGCCTCGATTCGGGCGACCTGTGCAACATTCGCGCCTTTGAGACGGGCACGGGAACGCAGACCAGCTACGGCGGTCTTGGCGCCAACCTGTTCGACTCGCCGATCTGCACCACCAACCTGCGTGTCAACGATAACGACTCCGGAAAGTTCACCTACATCACGCCGCGCTTTGCGGGCTTTCAGGTGGGTGCCTCATATATTCCGAACCTTGAGTCCGGTGGCGACAACAACAGCGCGCTGACTCAGTTGGGAAGCGGTGATAACGGCAGAAACTCCGGCCTGAGCGACGGCGTTGCTGGCGGCATCAATTTCAAGGACACGTTTGGCGACTTCGGAGTCCAGGCTTCCGGCGGCATCCTGTGGGCGCAGGGCATTTCCGGTGCAGCCAACGCCAACAATTCAAATCTTTTAGCCTATAACGCGGGCGCTCAGTTCAGCTTCGCCGGATTTAGTGCGGGCGGTGGCTGGATGATGGTGCCGCAAGGCCAGCGCGGCGTGGTCTCGGCTGCCCAGGCGGGGACGACCGGCGCGCCTGCCGGCAGCGCGATCAAGTCGAATGGAATGGGCTGGACCGTCGGTGCGGCTTACGAATTCGGCCCCTATAAGGTCGGTATCGATTATGAGACCGGCACAAACAACAAGACGTCGGTCGGCGGTGTCGATCGCCTTGACCAGGCGGTCATCAGCGGCTCGTACGCGCTCGGCCCGGGCATCAAGGTGGTCGGCGGCGTCTTCTATTATGACTGGCAGGAAGAAAACCAGATGTCCGCCAACCAAGGCGTGGGCGGCACCACTGGACTTAAGCTTAGCTTCTGATCGAAAACGATCACGAACCTGTGGAGGAGGGCGGTCAACCGCCCTCCTTCAACGTCCGCTCTTCCCGCCTTTGATCGCCACGATTGGTTGGACGAGACGACGATGAACAGGATCGTCTGGCTCGCGTCCTATCCCAAGTCCGGAAACACGTGGCTGCGAGCGTTTCTCGCCAACTATCTCGCACGAGGCGTCGCACCGGTCGATATCAACGCGCTACCGAGCTTCGCCCATGGCGATATGCGGATCGATCCGTACGTTACGCTATCGGGTAAGTCCGCCGGTGAGTTGCACTGGGACGAGATCAACGCGTTGCGGCCGCGGGTTCAACGCTTCTTGTCCGACACGAGCCCGGCTCGCGTCTTCGTCAAGACTCACACCGTCTTGACGCTCATCGCCGGCCTTCCGACCATCACCCCAGAGGCGACGTACGCGGCACTTTATGTCGTGCGCAACCCACTCGACGTTGCTGTGTCTTTCGCGCATCACTATGGGCTCACGATGGACGAGGGCGTTCGCGCCGTCTGCTTGCCTGATCTGCAGATCGAGCCAAAGGACGGGCATATTCTCCAGATTATCTCCGATTGGAGCACCCATGTGCGGAGCTGGACCGAGGCAAGCGGCCTGCGGCGCTGCGTTTTACGCTATGAAGACATGACCACTTCGCCACAACGCACCTTCGGCGACGCCGTCGATTTTCTCGGACTGGCGCGAGAGCGGGAACAGTTGAAACGGGCGATCCGCCAGAGTTCGTTTGCGGTCCTGGCCGAACAGGAACGCCGCTCAGGTTTTGTCGAACGGTCGAGTCACGCGCAGGCGTTCTTTCGGCGCGGCAAGGTCGGCGGATATCGCAACGAATTATCCGCCGAACAGATCGATACTGTGATCAAGTGCCATCGCGATCAGATGATCAAGCTCGGTTATCTTGAACCAGATAACCGGTTGCGCGTGTAAGGCGGCCGTTCGTGTTTTTGCGCAGATCGATTAAGGTTTGGACCGTCTCGAATGGCGGCGAGCACGGAACGGATGCGACGGCGGGAAAAGCGCGGGCAAGGCACGGTCGATCTTGCGGCCCAGCGCCTGCTCGCTGAGGCGCTCGCACAACATCGCCTTGGCCACCTCGCCCAAGCCGCGACCTTATATCGTCGTCTGCTCGCACGAGAACCACGACACGCCGACGCGTGCCACCTTTTGGGGGTCGCGGAACTGGGCATGGGTCGTGCGGCCGAGGCATTGGCGTCGATCGATTCGGCGATCGCGGCCAACGATAAGCTTGCCGCGTTTCGGATCAGCCGGAGCGCGGCATTGTTATCGCTGGGGCGATACGACGAGGCGGCGCAGTCCATCGACATCGCGCTCCGCCTCGATGGTAACAATGCCGAAGCCCATAACGTCATGGGGAACATTCTCGTTGCTCAGGGACAGCCGCAGGCGGCCGTGGCCTGTTATGAGCAAGCCCTCGCTCTTCGCCCGGCTTATGCCGAAGCGCAGAACAACCTTGGCAGCGGATTGCGGGCAATCGGCCGGCTTGACGATGCCGAACGCGCGTTGCGCGCGGCACTCGACCTGCGTCCGACGTACCCGTCCGCCCTTGCCAACCTAGGACTCGTCCTTCAGGAACAGGCCCGCTACGCCGAGGCGCTGGTGGCCTACGAGCGTGCCATCGCGGCTGATGCGAACCATGCCGCAGCGCACGGCAACCGGGCTATGCTCCAATTGCTCCTGGGGCGCCTCGAGGAGGGTTTCGCCGAATACGAATGGCGCTGGCGCATGCCGGGTTTTGCCACGCCTTCGCGCACGTTCGCGGCGCCGGCGTGGGACGGGTCCGATCCCGCCGGGCGAACCATTTTCGTCCATGCCGAACAGGGCCTGGGTTCGGCGATCCAGTTCGCCCGCTATGCGTCCCTTTTGGCCATGCGGGGGGCGCGGGTCATCCTCGAATGCCGGCGGCCCCTGCAACGCCTGTTTGAACAGTCTTTGGTCGGAGAAAACGGGATCGCGCGGGTTGTCGCTAAAAGTGACGATGTGTCGTCGTTTGATTGCCACGTTCCCCTGATGAGCCTGCCGCACCGCTTGGGAACGTCCTTATGTACGGTTCCTCGCGCCGTTCCTTATCTGCGTGCGAACACCGACGACGTGCGATACTGGCACCAGCGCCTCGAAGCGTGCGCCCGCCCCCTGATTGGTCTCGTCTGGGCCGGCAATCCGCGCCATGAGAACGACCACAATCGATCCATGCCGGCGAGCGAACTGGCCACCCTCGCCGCCGCAACCTCGGCGACGTACGTAAGTCTTCAGGTTCCGGCAGCGCCGAACCAGCTTTCGGCGTTTGCGCCTGGAACGATCCTCGATTTCCAAACGGAACTCGGCGATTTTGCCCAAACTGCCGCGCTCATCGCCAACCTCGATCTGGTTATCTCGGTCGATACGGCGGCCGCACATCTGGCGGGAGCGATGGATCGGCCTGTGTGGATTCTACTGCCCTTCGTGCCTGAATGGCGCTGGCTCCTCGCGCGCGAGGACAGCCCGTGGTATGCGAGCGCGCGCTTGATTCGTCAAAGCGCGCCGGGCGACTGGGCAGAGCTGACCGCGCGGGTGACGCAAAGGGTCCGTTCGACATTCGGATCAGAGGGGAGGTGAACGCACCGTGAGGCGCCGCTCTCATTCCGGCGCGGCGGGGACCGCAGGCGGTTCTCCTTCGTCGCTGCGCGAGGTCGGACGCCTTCTTGCCGACGGCGTCCGATTCCATCGTCAAGGGCAGATTGATCGCGCCGCAGACATCTATCGGCGGGTTTTGAAGCTTGATCCCCGCCAAAGCGATGCGCTGCATCTGCTTGGACTGGTCGCCCACCGTCGCGGCGAGCTTCTCGAAGCGCGGCGCGCGATCGAGCAGGCAATCGCGCTGAATCCCCGGCAGGCGACCTACGCGAACTCGCTCGGCGTTATCTTTCTCGACGAGGACCGTCCAGACGAGGCGGAGCGGCTGTTTCGCGATGCGATCGACCTCGATCCGATGTATCCCGAAGCGCTGAACAATCTCGGCAATGCCTTGCTTCGCCAGGGGCACCTGGAGCCCGCGATTGTCGCTTACGATCGGGCCATCGCGGCGATGCCCGCCTATGCCGAGGCGTGGTGCAACCGCGGGCGCGCCTTGCATCTGCAAGATCGCCCCGCCGAAGCAGTCGAGAGCTTTCGGCGTGCTCTGGCAATCCGCCCCGACTGGACAAAGGCGCTGCGGTATCTTGCCGATGCATTAGGGGCGCAAGGCGAACGCCAGGACGCAGAAACGGCCTTGCGTCGCGCCATTGCGATCGATGGAGCCGATCCGGCGTCCCACGCCGCGTTGGCCGCGCTTCTCGAGCGCGAAAACCGGCTCGAAGAAGCGCTCGCTGCAGCCCAGGAGGCCCTCGCGCGCGATTCCGGCGATGTCCGTGCCGTCGTTACCGCCGCGCGCGTCGAGCGACGCCTCGGCCGGCCCGACGACGGTTTGCGCCGGCTCGATGCCCTCGGGTCCGGCGAACGGGCGGCGATCAGCCCGCTCGATGCCGAAACCTGGGCCTATGCAGCCTTCGAGCGCGGGCAGATCCTTGACCGGCTCAAAGACTATTCCCGCGCCTATCCGGCCTTCGTTGCGGCGAACGGCCTGCTTGCGCGCGTCGCCGCCGCCCGGAACATCGACCGGACGATCTTTCCGCAGATGATCGAGCGGCTGCGCCGTAAATTCAGCCCGCTATGGGTCGCGTCGTGGGCGGCGGCTCCGCGAACAGAGCAGCCCGAGCCGATTTTTCTGGTGGGCTTCCCGCGCTCCGGGACGACCTTGCTCGACCAGATCCTCGATTCTCATCCGGCGCTTTCGACAATGGAAGAGAAGGACGCGATCGATCAGGTGCGACGGGTGATCGAACGCCGGCCGGATGGTTATCCCGACGCCATGGCGACGTTTTCGTCGAAAGACATCACCCGGTTGCGCAATCGCTACTTTTCCGAGGTCGCCCAACACGTGGGCAACCTCGGGCAGCGGCGCCTCGTCGACAAGATGCCGTTGAACACCATCGACGTCGGCCTGATCCACCGGCTGTTTCCGCACGCCCCCATCCTGCTCGCCTTGCGCCACCCCTGCGACGTCGTGCTCAGTGGCTTCATGCAGGCGATGCAACCCAACGCGGCAATGGTGCTGTTCGACAGCCTCGATTCGACGGCGCGCTTTTACGCCCTGACGATGGATTTGTGGCTGCACTATCGCACCGTTCTGCCGCTTACCGTCATCACCGTGCGCTACGAGGATCTCGTCGCTGATTTCCGCGCCGAGACGTTCCGCATTCTCGATTCCCTTGGACTGCCCTGGGATGACGCGGTGCTGAATTATGCCCAGCACGCGCAAGGCCGAACGATCGCGACGCCCAGCTATTCGCAGGTTGTCCAGCCGATCTACACGCGCTCAATTGATCGTTGGCGAAACTACGCCGATGCCTTCGCCGGCGTGCTGCCGATCCTGCAGCCTTATATCGACGCGTTCGGCTATTCGAGCTGAGCTGGCGGCCCTGAGCCAGCCAGAAAATCGCGCCGCCCTTCGATGCCCCTGCCCGGCTGCCGATCACCTCGCGCCGTCGCCCGAATCCCACCACCGGGCCAGGTGTTCGCGGGTCATGCGCAGAAGGACGCCCTCGTAGTGCGAGACGTCGTTGAACAGCATCAGGCGCGCCCGGCCGGCGTCGCGGAAATCGAGGATGTTGAGGCAGCACGGATGCTGATCGAGGCGATCGCGGTAGCCGCGCGCATCGAAACCGAGCAGGCTGCTGATGACAAGGAGCATTGTCGGGCGTACGCCAAACCCCGCCGAACCTCGTCCCGGGCGCTCGCACGGCGCCGCGGAAAGCCCCGGGAACCGCCTCCCTGCCGGCCCCCACGTCGGCCCGGACGAACCGGTATGGCCTCCTCCAGGCCTCCGCGCCCGACCCGGCCGACGGCCGAGCGGGCGAAATGCAGCAAACGTTTCGATCCGATCATGCGTGTCCCTCCCTCTTTGTCGCGCCTGCGGTACGGGAAACCGGGACTGCCCGCCGGGGCGGCCGGCGTGGACTGAACCCGTGTCTCTTCCCAGACGCGGTCTCGATCCTGCCCGCAGGCCCATGCAAAGATTTCGCTCCTCCCCCCCCCCCTCGTCGCCGGCCGATCCGCCGGCCGGCGCTTGATCTGCCAACACCACGCAAAGCATTCCCACTCTCCAGTTCCGTCAAACACCTTATCTCGGTGTCCACGAAACCGGAAGCAGGCCAGAGCGGTCGAAAATGGGAGAAAGCGTTCAGCAAGCGGAGCGTGTCATCCGCTAATCAGCCTCCGCGGTCTACATGAACGTCACTGCATAGATCGGCGGCAGAGTGTGCGAGACACACGCCCAGGTGTCGCCCTGGTTTTCGCTGACCCACAGGCCGCCGGTCGTAGACCCGAAGGCCAGGCGTTCGCCGGTGGTGTCGATCGCAAGCGCGTGGCGGTAGACCACGTCGTAGGCGTGGACCTGTGGCAGGCCTTCGGTCAGCACCTCGAAGCTGCGGCCGCCGTCGCGGGTGCGGGTCACCACCAGCCGGCCGTCGCGGGGGATGCGCTTTTCGTCCTTGATTTCGGGCACGAACCACGCCGTGTCGGGGTCGCTGGGATGCACGGCCACCGGGAAGCCGAACGTCGACGGCTCGATGCCCTTGATCTCGCTGAAGGTCCGGCCCTCGTCCGAGGAGACGAAGATGCCGTTGTGGTGCTGGACCCACATGCGCTGCGGTGCGGCCGGGCACTGGACGAGGCAGTGGACGTCCTGGGCGATCGGATCGTGAGCCAGCTCGGGCGGCAGATAGGCCGCGCGCATGCCCTCGCCGCGTTGCGACCAGCTCGCCCCGGCGTCGTCGCTGAACCAGATCCCCCCGGTCGAAACGGCGACGGAGACACGGCTGGGATCGGCGGGATCGACGCAGATCGAATGCAGGCCGGGAAGATCCGCACCGCCGCCCATCCATTTCCGGCGCTTGGGGTGATCCCAGAGCGAGCGCACCATCTCCCAGCTCTGGCCATGGTCGGCCGAGCGGAACAGGCCGCCCGGGATCGTGCCGCACCACAGTACGCCAGGCTCGTCGCGCCCGCCTGCCGCCAGCGCCCAGATGCGCACCGTGCTCCACGGCAGCGGCCGGCTCCACATGTCAAGCTCTTCATCGCCCTCCGGCTTGGGCGGATAGGTGGGCGTGGCAATCTCCTCCCATGCCAAGCCCGACCAGCGATGCAGCTTGACGCCGAAATGGCCGTGATCGAGGGCGGCATAGCGCACCCCGTCGCGCGGGTCGCTCAGGGTCAGCGAGACATTGTCGCCGAGGAAATCGACCTGGGCGATCTGCCAGTGTCCGTTCGCGCGCGCGACCGTGAACAACCCCTTGCGCGTCGATACTGCAAGCGCCTCGCTCATCATCAGCCTCCGGAAAGTGCCTGAAAGACGAAGATGCAACTGTTTTCGGTGACCGCGTCGGAGAGGCCCGCCCGGTCGCGGATGACCTCGCCGTCGACGAAAATGTTCATGTGCTTGCGAAGGGCCGCCTGATCGTCGAGCACGTAGCCCCGGGCCCGCGGATTGCGTGCGAATACGCCCTCGAGAACCTCGCGCACGGTGTTGCCGGCAACGTCGGCTTCCGGGCAGGCGATGTGGCGCTGCAGGTTGGTGGTGAACTCGATCCGTGCCATCGCGCGCACCTCGTCCCTTCGCTCTCGCCCCGCTTCAGGCGGCGCCCGCCAGAGCCGGCGCGCCGGCTTCGATCGTCACCAGCACGTTCTTGAACGCCGGGGTCTTCGATTGCGGATCGACGGCGCGGCCGACGAGCACGTTGGCCTCGGGGTAGTACATCAGCGCATTGCCCGGGCGGATGTTCCCGAAGGCGACGATCCGTATCCCGGGCATGGCGCCCGTCCCGCTGCGCACGGTGATCCGCTGTCCGTCCCCCAGCCCGAGACGGGCCACGTCGTCGGGGTGCAGCAGGATGACGTCGCGGCCCTCGACGCCGCGATAGAGGTCGTGGTCCTCGTAGACGACGGTGTTGAACTGGCCCTCGCTGCGCACGGTCATCAGCCGCAGGGTGCGGTCGCCGCCCGCGAGGTCCGGCAGGTCGTGGACGTGCAGTCTGGCGCGGCCGTCGGGCGTGGCGAATGTCGGCGCATGGAACGTGCGCCCGCCGACCTGGAATTCCTGCTTCGTCTCGTCGATCCGGGCCATCGGCTCGAAGCCGGGGACGACGGCCGCGATCGCCTCGCGGATCCGCCGCGCATCCGCCATTGCCCGCCAGTCGATCGGACTGGGCGCGCCCAGGACTTCGCCGGCCAGGTGCGCAACGATCTCAACCTCGCTGCGCGGGCCTTCGTACCGCGCTGGTCCGCCGTCGCTCAGCCGGATGAAGTTGAACATCGATTCCTGCGTCGTCGCCTGCGGTTCTTCGTCGCGGGCGAGCGAGGGCAGGATGATGGTTTCGTCCGCGAGCGCATGGGCGTGGCCGGTGTTCAGCTTGGTGCTGACCTGGACCAGCAGCTTGAGGCTCGAGAGCGCTGCCTGCGCGAACGCCGCGTCGGGATTGGAGCCGTAGAGGTTGCCGCCGAGGCAGAAGGCCCGCTGCAGGCGTCCCTCCGCCGCCGCCTCCATCGCCGCCATCGTATCGAGGCCGGGCGTGGTCGGCAGGCGGATGCCGAAATGCGTCTGCAGCCGCTCGAAGACGGCCTCCTTCAGCGTCGGCGTGACGCCGACGGAGCCCACGCCCTGGACGTTGGAGTGGCCGCGCAGCGGCAGCAGGCCCGTGTGTGGCCGGCCGACCATGCCGCGCATCAGCGCCAGGTTGGCGATCGCCTGCACGTTCTCGACGCCGTGCACGTGATGCGTGATCCCCATCGTCCAGGCGAAGACGGCGTTGCTGGCGCTGGCATAGACGTCGGCGAGCGTTCCGATCTCCTGGCGCGAAACGCCGCTCCTGGCGCAGATCTCGTCCCAGCCGAGGCTGCGCAGGCGCTGGGCGAGTTCGGGCCACCCGGTGCAGTGCGCCTCGAGAAACGCCGCGTCGATCGCGCCGATCTCGTCGATGCGCTTTGCCACGCCGGTCAGCAGTGCCAGATCGCCGCCGATGTGCGGCTGGACGTAGAGGCTCGCGATCTCGCTGCCGAACAGCAGGCTGCGCGGATCGCCGGGCGAGGCAAAGTTCACCAGCCCGGTTTCGATGACCGGATTGAGGATGACCACCCGGCCGCCGCGGCGGCGCACGTGGATCAGCGTGTGCATCAGCCGCGGATGGTTGCTCGCCGGATTGCCGCCGATGACAAAGACGAGGTCGGCGTGTTCGAGATCGTCGAGGACGAGCGTCGCCGTGCCGCTGCCGGTGACGCTGGCGAGCCCGACGCTGCTGGCGTTGTGGCAGTAGTAGCTGACATTGTTGACGGTATTGGTGCCGTAGAGCCGCGCGAACAGGTGCAGCAGGAAGGCTGCTTCGTTCGAGCTGCGGCCGCTGGCGTACCAGAACGTCGCCTCGGGCGGCGTAGCCTTGAGCGCACGGACGATGCGATCAAGCGCTTCCGGCCAGCCGATCGGGGTATAGCGCGTCTGCCCGCGGCGATAGAGCAGCGGTTCGACCAGCCGGCCGCACCGCTCGAGTTCGCGCGGCGTCAGCGCCTGCAGGTCGGCGATGCCGTACCGGCGCCAGAAGTCGGCCGGGATCGGCGCCTGCATATCGCCAACCATCGCCTGCATCGATTTCTTGCAGACCTGCGGGAACTGGCCGCCTTCGTTGACCATGCCGCCCCGCTGGCCGCCCATGCCCAGCGAACAGCTCTTGCAGGTGTTCTTCGAGCGCAGCGCCCGGTACAGCGGCAGGATGCCGCCGGCCTCGCGCGCCTTCGACCAGGCGTAACCGACCGCCGGCCAGCCGCCGCCCCGCGTTACCTTCTTCATCGCCCGACCTCGATGCACGTTCTGGGCGTCTTCTGGCAGCGGCAAGCCTTCCGTAACCTGCGTACGCTGCTTGGTCGCCTGGACTGAGACTACCACACTTTGGCGCACACCTGCGGTTTCAGAGGCTGCCCGCCGAACGCGCGATCCGCTCGGCCGCTTCGAGGTCGGAGGCGCGGTTGATGTTGAAGAACGGATCGTACGGGGTATGGGCGACGACCACGCGCGCGGCGCTCAGCGCCGACATCAGGGCGTGCAGGCTGATGTCGGGCCGTTCCTTGAACAACTGCCGGACGAGGACGCGCGACTGCGGACCCCAGAGGGCGACGATGGGATGATCGCGTTCCACCGTTGCGACATACGCGATGGGAGCCTGGGTCGCGGTGAGGGCATTCACAAAGCAGCGAACCAGATCCGAGGGAAGAAAGGGCGTGTCCAACGGGGACGCTGAGCAGGCTCGCGTGTTCGTCGCCCCGCCTGTCCAACCCAGCGAAGACGCTCGTCAGACCGACGAGGGGGCCGGTCGAGGGCACCGCACGTAGGGTGTCGCAGCATACCTGAAGATTGAATGCGAGATAGCGGTTGTCGACACTGTTGGTGTTGACGATCTTCGATACCGACCAGGGCAGCCAGTCCATCAGCGCCGCCTTCACCGGCCGGCTGGCGAGCGCCGACATTCGGATCTCGATGGACGGCCGATGGATGCAACGTCTTCATCGAACGGCTGTGGCGGTCGCTGAAGGACGAGGACGTCTATCTGAAGGGCTACGCCGACGGCCGCGAGGCGCGCGTCGGTATTACCTCGTGGATCGGCTTTTACAATGGCCGACGTCCCCATCAGGCGCTGGCCGCCCGGACCCCGATGGCGGTGTGGCGCGACGGCATCCACGGCACCGTGGCCGGCAACGCCGTGGACATGACACTTCGTTTGGTCGACGCGGCCGCGTCGACCACATGCCCACCGCGACAACAGCAACAAACGCCTTGCGTGGCGTGATCGACAAGGACAGAGCCGGCCAGCCTCCCGATCAGGAACGATGCTCCAGTGGTCCCACCAAAGGGGTCCACTTCACGTTCGCTCACACTCTCGAACGCGGCGGTATGCACCGGACCTGGCGGCGCCGCCGGGAAACTGTCCACAAGCGCCACCTGATCCACGTCGCCGGCCTCAGCCTCGGCATCCTGATGCGCTTGCCGATCGGCGCCGGAACTCCGAAGGAGGCCGCAGCCCACGGCCGGGTGCGGCCGTTCGTCGTTTGCCGCGAGGAAATCCTGACGACGCTCCTCGTCGCTGTCCCCGACTCGGACGGCGGTGGCGACTTCGGCCTCCTCGTCGTCGCCGCCACCGTCAACCCGACATGATCACAACAGACACATCGTCAACGGACGGCTAAGGCGCGCCGCTACTGCGGCCCGTTCGGCCCGTACTTGATCAAAAAGACGTCCCCTGCGCCGACACTGTTGCCCGGCCGCGGCTCGCTGGTCCAGCCCACCACATAGACGTTACCGTCCGCGTCGGTGGCGACGCCCGTGACACCATCATCCTCGGCTGTGCCCAGCTGGTGGCGCCACAGCTCGCGGCCGTCGCGATCGAAGGTGATGACGAAGGCGTCGTGTCCGCCCTTGTATGCGCCGAAATGCCCGTAGGTGTCGCCGACGACGTGCACCCGGCCGTCCGGCCCGGTCGCGATCCCGGTAGCCCCATCTACTTCGTACGTCCCGAACTGCTTGATCCACTCTGGGTCGGCCGCCGCGGCCGTGGTGGCCGTCACCAGCAGGGTTGCGGCGAGTATCGTGCGCAGT
Organism: Rhodospirillales bacterium; assembly: GCA_016712595.1. Lineage (NCBI taxonomy): Bacteria > Pseudomonadati > Pseudomonadota > Alphaproteobacteria > Rhodospirillales > Rhodospirillales bacterium. Next base: position 237,778 of record JADJQT010000001.1, on the reverse strand, counting down.
CTGCTGCCCATCGTCCGTGCTCCTCTCCCCAAGATTCAGGTGCCGGCGCCGAACCAAGTCGGCCTCGCGGTCGAGATCGCATACGTCGAGAGCGGGTGACAGATACCGAAAAGGTGTTCGCGTGCTGCCCGTACGCCCCCTGCTGGCCAGCCCCCGTCTCACGCAATGACCATCGTGGCAGACTGCCGGCCACGTACCGAGTGAAATGTTCATGTTATCATCGAGCGCCGATGCACCCGGCGATCGCACGCTCGGCGCGATACACCATTAAACCGCCCCGGGTTTGCCGGAGGCTCTTCCCTTTGAGAGGATCGAGCAGTGGACAAGCCCGGGAATCCTGCGAAATTTTCGTCTGAGATGCGCGAGCGCGCGGTTCGGATGGGGTTCGAGCATCGTTACGAATATTCCTTTCAAGTGGGAGACGACCGTTCGAACCCATACCTCAAGCGCTTAGGAAAGCGTCGATCCGTTGTGGTCGCCCTGCACTCCGGTTTCTCAGTCACGTTGCATCCGGCCGGGCCAAGTTAGATCACGTCCGTCAAGGTGGTGTGAATTTGGCGGCGGTCTTCAGGCCTCCTGGTCAGGCAGCTTTTGTGAGAGCGTTGGGCATGGCGACGCCCGCGTCGTCGGCGAGGCCGGTGATTGTCTCCAGGGCCAGGTAGCGGTGCTACAATTGCCACTCGTCGTTTTGCTCCATGAGGATGGCGCCGACGAGGCGGGTGATGCGGCCGTCCGCGCGCGCCTGCGGGAGCTTGCCAATGAGCGCCGTCGGTCGGCTACCGGCGGCTGGCGATCCTGCTGAAGCGGGAAGGCGTGAGGATGAACCTGAAGAAGGTCTACCGCCCCTATCGGCAGGAACGGCTCGTGGTGCGTCGGCGCGGGGGGCGCAAGCGGGCGCTCGGCGCCAGGGCACCGGCGGCCGTCCCGCAGGAGCGAACCAGCGCTGGAGCCTCGACTTCGTGTCCGATGCCCTGAACGACGACCGGCGCTTCCGGGTGTTGAACATCGTCGACAACTTCACCCGCGAGTGCTTGGCGGCGGCGGTGGACATCTCGCTCGCCAGCCGCTGGGCGAGATGCAGGGCTTGGCCGCGACCCTGCTCCGAAAGCTCGACGTCGATCGAGCCGGCAAAGCGGTCCTCCGCAGACAGTATCGTCGCGCCGTGACGGACAAGCAGCAGGCGCGTGGCCACGAATCGTTACTCCTTACGCCTGTGGGTCTAAACGGAGGTGGGGGTTGGATGTCTTTACAGCGCCGGGGACTTGATCAGCCGACGTTTCCAAAACGGCATCCTCGCGTGCCCAGTTCTTGGCGCGCTCGACCGCTCTGCTCCACCGCTGGTAGAGTCGCGTGCGTTCAGTCTCGTCCATGCCCGGGGTGTAACGGCGGCCGAGGCGCCACTTGGCGTTGATCTCGGACCGCTCCGACCAGAATCCGGTGGCAAGACCGGCGAGAAAAGCGGCGCCGAGCGCGGTGGTCTCGTAGACCTCCGGCACCTCCACCGGTACGCCGAGAATATCCGATTGGAACTGCATCAAAAAGCCGTTCCCGGACGCTCCGCCGTCGCAGCGCAGCTCCTTGAGCGCGATGCCGGAGTCCAGCTCCATCGCCTCGACGACGTCGCGGGTCTGATAGCAGATCGCCTCCAGCACCGCGCGCACCACATGAGCCCGCGAGGTTCCGCGGGTCAAGCCGATCAACGCGCCGCGCGCATAAGGGTCCCAATGCGGCGCGCCCAAGCCGACGAGCGCCGGGACGAAGTAGACGTCGTCATTCGACCGCAGCGACTTTGCCAGCTCTTCTGTCTCAACGGCGTTCTCAATGATCTGCAGGCCATCACGCAGCCATTGCACCCCCGCGCCGGTGATGAACACCGCCCCTTCGAGCGCGTACTCGACCGGCTCGTCGCCGATGCGCCAGGCGATCGTCGTCAGCAGGTGATGCTGGCTGCGCACCACGTCGTTGCCAGTATTCATCAGCACGAACGAGCCGGTGCCATAGGTGTTCTTGGCAAGCCCCCGATCGTAACAAGCTTGGCCAAACAGTGCCGCCTGCTGGTCGCCGGCGATCCCGGCGATCGGAATTTTCCGGGTTCCGAAAAATATCTCGGGATCGGTGTGACCGTAGACGTGCGACGACGGCATAACCTCGGGAAGGATTGCCCGCGGCACATCGAGGAGACGTAAAAGCTCGTCGTCCCAAGTCAACTCGTTGATGTTGAACAGCAAGGTGCGCGAGGCGTTGGAATAGTCGGTGATGTGGGCGGCGCCACCGGTCAGGCGCCAGACCAGCCAGGAATCAATGGTGCCAAAAGCGATTTCACCGCGTTCGGCGCGGTCGCGCAGTCCCGGGGTGTGATCGAGCAGCCACTTGATCTTGGTTCCCGAGAAGTAGGGGTCGATAACCAGACCGGTCTTGCGTCGGACGAGGTCTTCGAGGCCTTTGTTCTTGAGTTCCTCACAAAAGGCGGTGGTGCGCCGGTCCTGCCAGACAATGGCCCGCGCAACGGGGCGTCCGGAGTCGCGTTCCCATAACACCACGGTCTCGCGCTGGTTGGTGATGCCGATGGCATTGAGTGCGCTCGCGCCGATGTCGGCGTCCTCCAGCGCCGCTTCGATCACGCCGAGGGTAACCATCCAGATTTCCTCGGCGTCGTGCTCGACCCAGCCCGGTTGGGGAAAATGTTGGGTGAACTCCGAGTATGCGCGGCCCTTGATGTTGGCGTTGCGATCAAAGATGATGACCGTCGATCCCGTTGTCCCCTGGTCAATGGATAAGACGAATTGTGTATCCATGGAACAAATATTCCCCTACATTCGTGAAATAAAATAGACGCCTGACGGTTTGTGTACTTGTTACATTCGATTAAGCGTCAAGCATGATTTACGAAGTCCTATACTCATTCGACGAATGAGACGGCGGCGGTTACTGTTTACGAGCATGATGTCGCGCGAATAGCTTTTCAAGCGTGAATACGAACATCGGCCCGGCGGGTTGAGCCGTGGGTATTTGCCGGGTCTTGAAAAGAGGCGCGGAGGACGACGACGAGAAAATTCCCGGCGAGGACGATGATCGGCGAGCGATCTCTCTTCGGTGGCCTGGCGCCCGCAGGGGTCGAGCGAATGTGGGCCGCGAGGCGGACGTACGGGCGGATCGGATTGCGGTTGTCTCGAATAGCGGCGAAAATACCCCAAAACAGTATCGTCAACCGGACACGTCCGGCAGGGGGCCGTCATGGCAGCGCGGAATCTTGTAAGAATCATGGGGGGAAAAAAGCTCACGGCGGGACGGCCAGCGCCGGGGAGGCGCCCGCGCGGAGCACAGATTCAGCTCGCGTCGATTCTCTTGTTTGCTATCGTCGAACTCGCTGCCATGTCCCCGGCGCTCGCCCAGGAGTGGCTCTATACGGTGCGACCTGGTGACAATATCTGGTTGATCAGTGAGTTCTATCTGCGGGACACCAGTTTTTGGCGGGCATTGCAGAAGCTCAACGCGATCGCCGACCCGCTGCACCTCCTGCCAGGCGAAAAGCTGCGTATCCCGGTCGCTTGGCTGAAGATTCAGCCGGTGCCCGTACGCATCATCGCCACTGCCGGCGACGTCTCTGCCTTACGCGCCCCGCAAAACGATCCGCGTCCGGTCTCCACCGACGACCTCCTCTACGCCGGAGACGAAATCAGGACCGGCGCGGACGGAAGCATCACAGTCGAGTTCGCCGATGGCTCGCGACTCTTCCTGGCCTCCAACAGCCGCCTGGTCTTCGATTTACTCAGCGCGTTCGGCCAATCAGGCATGGTTGACTCCCGGATGCGGCTCGAGTACGGGCGAAATCAGTCAACCGTGCGCCCGGTTTTGGACGCCGGCTCGCGTTACGAGACCTGGACTCCGGCCGGCATTTCGGCCGTTCGCGGCACCGAGTTCCGCACCAGCGTCGCCGAGGGCGGTCGGCGGATGAACACGGAGGTGCTGCGCGGCACCGTCGAACTCTCGGCTCACGGTTCGACCGTCAAACTTGCCACCGGCTTCGGCGCGCGCACCGAGCAAGGCCAGCAACCGGGCCGGGCGGTTCGATTGCTACCGCCGCCGAAGCTCGTGGACATCCCCGCGGTTGAAGAGCGAGTGCCGATCCGCTTGCAGGTCGAGCCGGTGGACGGCGCGGCGGCCTATCGCCTGGAGATCGCGCCAACCGCGGCGTTCACTTCGCTGCTGTTCGATCGTGTCTACCCGACGGCCGTGTTCGGCGGGATCGATCTCGACGACGGCGCCGCCGTCCTTCGTGTTCGTGCGATCGATGCCTTGGGGTTGGAGGGGTATACATCCACGCATGATCTGGTGGTCGACGCCCGTCCAGAGCCACCGCTGCTGATGCTGCCGCAACAAGAAGGCATGATCTTCGACGGCAAACCGGTCTTCCAGTGGACGGAGCCGGATGGCGCCGTCTCGTATCATTTCCAACTCGCCGCCAGCGACGATTTTGCCGAGCCGCTTCTCGACAATGCCGCGCTGACCACGGCGGGCTACGTGCCGCCGCAGACGCTGGCGCCAGGGACGTATTTCTGGCGCGTCGCCGTAACCGACCGCTCGACAGAGAAGGGGCCGTTCAGCGACGTTCAGCGCTTTCGTGTCCCGCCGCCCGGCCCGGTCGCGGAACCGCCGGAGAGTGACGGTGATAAGCTCCTGTTCCGCTGGCCCGAAGGCGCGCCGGGGGAGCGATATCGATTCCAGGTTGCGACCAATCGCGCGTTCGACGCGCCGATCGTCGACGTCGTCGTCGACGAGCCCCGGGCAGAAATGCCGCTTCCCGATTACGGGACGTACTATTTGCGGGTGCTCACGCTCGACGATCAAGGCGGCGTCCTGCGTCAGGGGGCCGTTCAGGAAATCAACCTGAGTCCGCCATGGTATTGGCTGCTCTTCATTCCGGCGGGCGCCGTCATGTTCGCCCTCCTATTATGAGTTCACGCCGCCGGCACCGGCTCGTATCAATCGCGGTGGCGCTCGTTCTTGCGGTGTTGAGCGCCACGAGCGCGCGCTTCGCGATCTTCGAGCGCATCGACGCTGGTTTGCATGATTGGCTGGTTCCGCTGTCCTTCCGGCCGGCGCCGCCGGATATCATCATCATCGCCATCGACGCGTTCAGCCTTGATGCGCTCGGCCGGTGGCCATGGTCGCGGCGGCGTCATGCCGAGCTCATCGACATCCTTACCCGGGCGCACGCCCGGGTCATCGGTCTGGATCTGCTGCTCATCGGGGCCGACAACGCAGATCCGCAAGGTGATCTTTCGCTGATCGAGGCAATGCGCAGAAGCGGCCGCGTCGTTCTGCCGGTAGCGTTCGACCAAATCCGCGCCGATGGCTTTCCGACGGAGGTGCTTCCCGATGCGGCGTTCGTCGATGCCGCGGCGATGCTGGGGCACGTCGATGTGGTGACCGATGCCGATGGGATCACCCGTTCGGTGTTCTTGAAGGCGGGTGTCAGCGTTCCGGTCTGGCCGGCGTTTCCGCTCGCCATGCTGCGCGTCGCACAGCCTCAAGATTACCCGTCCCCTCAGGCGCAGCGGAACGCGAACGGCGAGGGCGCGTTCCGACTACTGTGGACGCGAGATCGCGAGATCCTCGTGCCATTTGCCGGGCCGCCTGGTCATTTTCGCCAAGTCTCCTACGTTGACGTTCTCGAAGGGCGTGTCAATCCCGCGATGTTCCAGAATAGCCTCGTTTTGATCGGCGTTACCGCGGCGACACTTTCGAACACCTTTTCGGTTCCACCTTCGGTCGGCGAAGAGCCGATCTCGGGCGTCGAGTTCAATGCGATGGTCCTCGATGCGTTGCGTGCGGGCATCATCCACCGCCGGCTCGAACCGGACTTGGGAGCGGCGATCACCGCCGTTGCCGTCCTGTCCGCGGCGGCGTTCTTCCTTTTTCGTAAGGCGGCGCTGAGCGTCTTCTTGCTGTTCGCCGTCTCTATCCTCGGCTTTGCGCTGCTCCTGGTGGTTCTGATCGGCGCATGGTTCGGACCGACAGCGGCCCTGTCGGGTCTTGTGCTCGCCTTCCTCTTGCGGCTCACGCTCCACGTCCGCGCCCAGTCGGCAACGCTCGCGGCTGAGCGTGAACGGACGCGCGCGACCTGGGATTCCCTGGGGGAGGGCATCATCGTCGCGTCGCCGTCGGGGACGATCGACTTCATGAACGCAGCCGCGGCGCGGCTGATCGGCCGGACGTTCGAACACGCGCGCGGACGGCCGATGTTCGATATGGTCGATCTTCGCGATGAGGTCTCCGATGGGTCCATTGAACGACGTGACCTGTTCGACACCTGCAGCGAGGAGGAGAATCGGCGGAGCGCGCGGGATTTTGTTCTCCATCGCCCCGACGGTCAGACAAGGCTGGTTCGCGTATCGATCGCACGCCTTCGCAATCCGAATGGCGCGCAGAAGGGAACGGTGCTGGCGCTGAGTGATGTGACCCTGGTGCGACGGCTGGGACGGGCCATCGAGTACAAGACGACCCACGACAGTGTCACGGGTCTTCCCAATCGCCGGCAAATGGAGAGCATTCTTGCGGGATTGTTGGGCGCGTCGGGGGATGGGACAACCTCGGTCGGGGTTTTGATCGTCGATGTCGACGACTTCGACATCGTCAACCAGCGCCTCGGATACACCGGCGGTGATGCGGTCCTGCAGTCGCTGGGCGAGCGGCTGCGCCGGCTCGCCAACGACGGCGCAACGCTGGGAAGACTCGCCGCCGACGAGTTCGTGCTTGTCGTTGCGGATGTCGCACGCGAGGACTGGCTCGGGTTCCTCGCCCACCGCATGCGCAAAAGCATCGAAGCATCGGTGACAGTCGCCGGGTTTAGTCTGCAACTGACCGCCAGCATCGGCGTCAGCGTGTTTCCAAGGGACGGCGGAACCGTCGACGCGCTGCTTAACCAAGCGGGACTGGCGGCGCGTCGCGCCAAGGACCGGGGCGGAAACGCCGTCTGCTTCGCTACCGAAGCCGGCAATGTCGAGGTATTGAGCCGGTCAAAACAGTATATCGCCCTCGCCAAGGCGCTTCAGGACGATCGTTTGACCCTGCATTACCAGCCGCAGGTGCGCATCTCGACCGGCCGAACCGTCGCCATGGAGGCGCTATTGCGCTGGCCGATGGACGACGGCCGCACGCTGACCCCTGCGGATTTCCTCGGCGTAGCAGAAGACGGCGGCCTATGGCCGCAGATCAGCGACTGGGTTGTCAGACGCGGGCTGGCGCAGTTGGCGGAGTGGCGCCGCAGCGCCGCTGAACGCTGCCGTCTTTCGGTCAATATTCCGGCAGGAGTAATCGCCTGTCCCGCATTTCGCGAGACCCTTGCCGGCAGCGTCCGAAATGCCGGACTGCATCCGCGCGATCTCGTGATCGAGGTCTCAGAGGCGCCGCTCATCCGCGACATCGACCAATTCTCCGAGCCGATCCGTGCGCTCGCGGCGATGGGAATCGTCGTCGTCGTCGACAACGTCGGCGTCGGCATGTCCTCGCTGCTCCATCTTGGGGCGCTGCCCATTTATGGCCTGAAACTCGACCGGACTAATGTCGCCGATGCCTTCACGGACACAGGCGACGCCGCGATGCTCGCCGCCGTTCTTGCCCTCGCCAAAAGCATGAACCTCCATACGGCGGCGGTTGGGGTGGAGACGGCGCGGCAACTTGACGTCCTTGGCAGTTTCGGATGCGAAGATGCTCAGGGGTATTTATTCGGCCAACCGATGTCGTCCGCAGAGACGATGCGCAAATTGCTGAAACAGGTTTCTGACGGCCAGCGATAAGCCGTCTACCCAGCCGCCGAAATTGCTGGGCGCGGACGAAATCATCTCGCGTTGGGCCGCCCCTTTCGCTATGAATGTTATAGTATACCAATTTGGTGAGCGGCCCTCCAAAATGACTTCCCCGCTGCTGATGGGGCTGCCTGCCCGACTCGGGATCGTGATCGTTCTCATCGCACTGCTTTGGCTTGTCGTCCTGTGGGGAATTGCGGCATGAGCCATCAGAGGCAGGAAATGGCGAAAGCGCCGGGCGAGGATGTCGTCCTTGCCTTCGACGATCTCACCCTTGGTTACGACCGGCATCCGGCGGTCCATCATCTCGGCGGCTGTGTCGAGCGCGGCGATCTGTTGGCGGTGATCGGCCCCAATGGCGCGGGAAAGTCGACGTTGCTCAAGGGAATCAGCGGTTTGCTGCGTCCGTTGAGCGGCTTCATGCGGCTACGCGGAGTCGAGCGTCGCGACGTCGCCTATCTCCCTCAGCAGGCCGATATCGATAGAAGCTTTCCGATCAGTGTGTTCGATATGGTGGCGATGGGGTTGTGGCGGCGGATCGGCGCTTTTCGTCCAGCGCGAAAAACCGACAAGATCCGCGTCGCCGAAGCGCTTTGCACCGTGGGCCTGATGGGGTTCGAGCGGCGCCTGATCGACTCGCTCTCCGGTGGACAGATGCAGCGGATGCTGTTTGCCCGACTGCTGCTGCAGGACGCGCCGCTCATCTTGCTGGACGAGCCGTTCACGGCGATCGATAGCCGGACGGCTGACGACCTGCTGGTGCTGGTCCGGCAATGGCATCGCGAACGCCGGACCGTTCTTGCCGTGCTCCATGATCTGGAGCAGGTGCGCAATCACTTCCCCCGCGCCCTGCTGCTGGCGCGCGAGGCAGTCGCGTGGGGAGACACTGGCCAGGTGCTCACAACCACCAACCTTGATCGCGCGCGGCAACTGTGCGAAGCGTGGGATGAATACGTTGGGATTTGTGAGCGTGCGCACGAACAGGCCGAAACATCGGGTGGAACGGGGCGATGATCCTCGATGGCCTGATCGAGCCGTTCGTTGCATTTTCGTTCATGCGCCGGGCGCTCGTCGGCTGCCTGGCGCTGTCATTGGGGGCCGCACCTGTCGGCGTGTTCCTGATGCTGCGTCGCCTCAGCCTGACCGGCGACGCCATGGCTCATGCCATCCTGCCTGGCGCCGCGCTCGGTTTTCTTGTCGCCGGCTTGTCGCTGTCGGCTATCACGATCGGCGGACTGGCTGCGGGTCTCCTCGTCGCCGTTCTCTCCGGACTTGTCGCACGGGCGACGACGCTGCGCGAGGATGCCAGCCTTGCAACCTTCTATCTGATTTCCCTCGCTTCGGGCGTGTTGATCGTCTCCACCCACGGCAGCAACGTCGATCTCCTACATGTGCTGTTCGGCACGGTGCTGGCTCTCGACGATGCGGCGCTGGTGCTGATGGCCGCCATCGCCTCCGTCACCTTGCTCACGTTCGCGGTCGTCTACAGGATGCTGGTGCTGGAATGTCTCGATCCGCAGTTCCTGCGCTCGGTGAGCCGGGCGAGTTCACCGGTGCATTTCACTTTTCTGGTGCTCGTCGTCCTCAATCTGGTCGGCGGATTTCAGGCACTCGGCACGCTGATGGCCGTGGGCCTGATGATCCTGCCCGCGGCGGCGGCGCGCTTCTGGTCGCGCAGTATTGCCGGGCTCATCGGTTTGTCCGTCATCGTCGCTTTTGCATCCAGCGCCGCCGGCCTGTTGCTGTCCTATTACTACAACCTCCCGTCGGGCCCGGCGATCATCCTGACCGCCGGAGCCGTTTACATTGTCTCCCTGGTCTGCGGGCAAAACGGCAGCTTGCGCGTGCGCCGACGGCCCGGAACCCATCTGCAACGATGAGAGAGCGCAATCGCTGGAGTTAACGCCATGTCGTCTCGACGACTTTTCCTTCGCTTTATCGCGTCTTCGGCATTCCTGGTGTCCGGGGCCATCTTCAGCCCGATGCCGGTCCGCGCGGATCCGCCCGTTCCGGTGATTGCCAGCTTCAGCATCCTGGGCGACATGGTGCACGCGGTGGGGGGCGAACGGGTGCAGGTGACCACACTCGTCGGTCCGGACGGCAACGCGCACGTCTACCAGCCGACACCGGCGGACGCGCGGGCCGTCAGCCGTGCGCGGTTGGTTGTCGTCAACGGCCTCGGTTTCGAGGGTTGGATGGACCGGCTGGTCACGTCGTCCGGTTATCGCGGGCCAATCGTCATCGCCACCGATCACGTCGCGCCGCGAATCGTTGATGACGCTGAAGACGACGCGAAGGCAGCGGGACACGGGCAGCACGGCGACACCGCAAATACCGGCGAGCCATCCGAGAGCATCGATCCGCATGCGTGGCAGAGCCTCGCCAACGCGGCGATCTATGTTGCGAACATCACCGACGGCTTGTGCGCGGTCGATCCCGCCGGCGCGGACGTCTACCGCGCCAATGCACGGCAGTACACCGCGGCGATCGAAGCCCTGGATGCCGAGGTCCGGGCGAGCATCGCCCGGCTGCCTCAAGACCGGCGCAAGGTCGTGACTTCTCACGACGCGTTCGGCTACTTCGCCGCAGCCTATGGCATGCAGTTCATCGCACCGGAGGGCGTAAGCACGGAATCCGAGGCATCGGCCAAGGATGTGGCGAAATTGATCCGGCAAATCCGTAGTCAACATATCCCTGCCGTATTTATGGAAAACGTCACCGATCCCCGGCTGATCGAGCAAATCCGCCGTGAAACTTCGGCTGTCATCGGCGGCACCCTTTATTCCGATGCGCTCTCGCCACCCGACGGCCCGGCGCCGACTTATCTCGACATGTTCCGCAACAACGTCGCGGCCCTGACCAAGGCGCTCGCGTCCTGAGCGAGGATCGCGAATAGCGCATCCGCTGCATTGCTTGCCGCGCTTGGCATCAGACGCGGACGCAATTCAGCGGCAGCACGGCTCCGGCGCCGTCATCCCCCGCTATTGCCCCGCCATGCCCCCAAAACCATTGCTATCCAAAGCGTTACAGAACCTCCTTGCACGGCATCCCTGAGCATGTCATGACACACGTATACAGGGCATAAGCACGGCAAAAATAAGTTGAAAACCGGGCGGCGGGACACGCCAAGCCCCAATATGCGCCACGTTCGTGTCAGCGGACGACCGCTTGTTGCGGCCAAAACCGGATTTCCAAGATCGCGTTGAGGGCACGGCGAAGGTGGTGGGCGATGCGATTGCTTCGCCTTGACGCTGAGAGACTCGGACGTGCGCAGGCAAGGCTGTAACCAGCTTTCAGCGGACGGAACACGAGGTGTGCCCACCGATCAAGGTGACCGGCGAGGAAGAGAACTTCGGCCAGATCAGAGGGAGGGGATGCGCTTGGCGCGTGCGCGCCGTTACGCTCGGCTGAGCGTTCGGTAAAACAGCTCAAGGTGTCAATTTACGAAACGTTAGTCTCTCTTAAGGAACACGAGACTGGTGAAATGCGTCGTCCAAGTTAGCGGTGAACAGTACAAGCTGACAAACGCGAGAGGACAGGTCAAATGGCCAATGTTTACGGGACAAACGGAAACGACACGATTTACCTTGGGTATAGTTCCGGTGGTGTGAGCGGTTCGGTAACTACCGGGGACGATAATGTCTATGGCTACGATGGCAATGACTACATCAGTCCAAATGCCGGAAATGATTCCGTAGATGCCGGCAGCGGTGATGATACTATTTACGGCTATACAGGGAACGATACGCTCTACGGCTTGGACGGAAACGATACTATCAGTGGCGGCGACGGAAACGATGTCTTGTGGGGCGGAGGCACCGGAACCGATACGGTCGACGGCAACGATGGCGACGATTACATCTACGTTGCCACGAACCAAGCCGAATTCGACAGTATCCAAGGTGGCGCTGGTAGCGATACGGTCGGTAACTATATATCGGCAGACGTCGTCCTCAACACCTTCAGTTCATCGACTAACAGTATCGAGGTGTTTTACGGTAACGGCTACGGGATTGTCGGAAACGCAAACGGCAACTACCTTTACTTTTACGGTACCACTCTCAGCAATGTTGCCTACATCGATGGCGCCGGCGGAGATGACACGATCTACGGATCGAACGTATCGTCGGATACACTCTACGGCAGTGGCGGCAACGATGATCTTTACGGCTACGGCGGCAACGACAGTCTCTCCGGCGGCGATGGCAACGACACGCTGTGGGGCTATGTCGGCGTCGATACCCAGGACGGCGGCGGCGGCGATGACTGGATCTACGTCGAAGGCAGCGACGACGAGTTCGACGTATTGATCGGCGGCGCCGGGTCGGACACCGTCGACAACTATGGCGGCAGCGATCTCGTTCTCAACAACTTTTATTCGTCGGCTTACGGTATCGAATACGTGCAAGGAAACGGCTTCGATATCTCTGGCAATGATGGGAACAACTATCTCGACTTCTCCAGCGCCCACCTCTTGAACGTTCCGGAAATTCGCGGCGGCATCGGCAACGATACCATCTACGGCAGTTCTTACGGCGCTTCGAGCATCCTTGCCGAGGGCGGAGACGACGTCGTCTACACCTACGGCTATGACGACTACGTCCATGGCGGCGGTGGGCGCGACTACATCAGCACAGGCGACGGCGACGACAGCATCTTCGCCAGCGCCGGCGATGACACGTTGGTGGGTGGCGCCGGCAACGACACCCTCGACGGCGTGCTTGGGTCAGACTCGATGATCGGCGGCATCGGCAACGACGTTTACCGCGTCGAGAGCGCCGGGGACGTTATCAGTGAGGCCGGCGGCGGCGGCACCGACCGGGTCGAGAGCAGCATCACCTATACGCTGGGCGCCAACCTCGAAAATCTCACTCTGCTCGGCTCCGCAGCGATCAACGGCACCGGCAACGCCCTCAATAATACAATCATCGGCAACACCGCCGCCAACGTGCTCTCCGGCTTGGGCGGCCTCGATACGCTCGACGGCGGTGCCGGCAACGATCGCCTTCTCGGCGGCGACGGCAGCGACTCCCTGCTTGGCGGTGCCGGCAACGATACCCTGCTCGGCGGTGCCGGCAACGATACGCTCGACGGTGGTGCCGGTAACGACTCGCTCGACGGTGGTGTCGGCAACGACGTTTACCGGGTGAACACGGCGGGCGATGTCGTCTTCGAAGCTGCCGTGCCCGGGACCGATCGCGTCGAAAGCACCGTCTCGTATACGCTCGGCGCCAATGTCGAAAACCTGACGCTCACCGGTGGTGCTGCGATCAATGGCACCGGCAACGCCCTTGCCAACATCGTTATCGGTAACGGCGGGGCGAATTCACTCTTCGGACTCGCCGGCAACGATTCGCTGGTCGGCAACGCCGGCAATGACACCCTCGACGGCGGCGCCGGTAACGATACGATGGCGGGTGGCGCCGGCAACGATACCTACATCGTCAATGCGGCCGGCGATGTGGTCAATGATGCTGCCGGCGGAATCGATAGCGTTCGCAGCGCGGCAACCTTCACGCTCGGTACTGGTCTCGAAAATCTTGTCCTGACCGGCGGGGCTGCGATCAATGGTACCGGCAATGCCCTCGCCAACTCGATCATCGGCAATTCCGCCAACAACGCTCTGGGTGGCGCCGCCGGCAACGATACCCTCGCCGGCGGTCTCGGCACCGACTTCCTGACCGGCGGCGCCGGCGGGGATCATTTTGACTTCAACAGCATCGGTGAGGCCGGTCTCGGTGCCGGGCGTGACGTGATCACCGATTTCCAGACCGGCATCGACAAGATCGATCTTGCGGGAATCGATGCCAACACGCTGGTCTCCGGCGATCAGGCATTCGTCTTCATCGGGACCAGCGCCTTTACCGCCGCCGGACAGATCCGCTTCGCGGGCGGGATTCTCGAAGGGAACATCGACGGTGATAATGCCGCCGAATTCCAGATCACCCTCAGCACCGGCAGCGTCGTCGCCGGCGACTTCATTTTCTAGCGTTTCCGCCCCACTTGTCCCGGCCGCGGCTCACGCCTCGGCCGGGGCGAGACCTTCAAGCGCAGCTACTTCTCCGCAGGACCAGCCCAAGTGACCAGCGGCGATCCTGGCCTGCTCTCGCCCGGTCGTTGACAATTCGCGCCGCGCCGGCCTCAAGTGCATGGGAGACGGCAGCCTGTCCGGCGCGGTTGCAATCGCCTCTGCGCATCTCTGCAACCGCAGGGTCTCTAGGGCAGGAAGGCCGAGATCGCGGCGAAGCCCATGGCCCGTGAGGCGGCCAGCCGCCGCGCCGTGTCTTCATTCACCCCTCCAAGGGCGAAGACCGGAAGAGGACAGCTCCGCGTCCAGCGGACGAAGCGCAATACACCCAGAGGCGGCGCGCCGGGGTGGCTTTTCGTCGGAAATACCGGTGAGAGCAGCACGGCGTCGACTCCCGAGACCGCGGCACGCCGCATCGACGCGGGGGAGTGGGCGGCGGTTGTCACCAGCCACCGCGACGGCCGACACCGATGCCAGTGGCGCCGGCCGGCCCGCAGCATCGCGTCCGACAGATGCAATCCGTCGCAGCGGAGCTGACGCGCGAGGCGCCAGTCGCCGGCGATAAGCAGAAGGATGCGTTTATGTCGGCAGATCGGCCGGAGCCGCCTTGCGCCATCTTGCCGGCATTGCGCGTCGCGCTCGCGGAATATCACCGCGCTGCCCGCGGGAAGCCCACGGATCACCGCGAGCGGATCGGCTGATCTCTCGCTGTCCGTCATGGCGATCAGTCGTGGCAGCGATGGGTGAGCGGCAGGTGATTTGAGCCGCTGGCACAGCTCTGCTAGGCTCGCCATGGCCGCTCCGTCCGGCCACCCCTCATCCCCGGCCTTACGCATCGCCGAAGACCGGAACCGCAAGGAGGACCGCATCCATCGTGGACGTCGCCGCCAATCTCGCTTCGGTGCGCGCCGAGATTGCCGCCGCGGCCCGCACCGTCCGGCGGGCGCCGGAGACGGTGACCCTCGTCGCCGTGTCCAAGACGCATGGACCGGACACGGTGCGCCGCGCGATCGACGCCGGCCAGCGGGTTTTTGGCGAAAATCGCGTCCAGGAGGCGGAGAGCAAATGGCCAGACTTGAAACGCGAGGTTCCGGATCTCCGCTTGCATCTGATCGGGCCGCTCCAACGCAACAAGGTACGTCGGGCGGTGCGCCTGTTCGACGTGATCGAAACGCTCGACAGCGCTGAACTCGCGCGCGCCATCGTCGAGTGCGGCCGTCAGGAAGAACGGTTCCCAGCGGTGTTCGTTCAGGTCAATACCGGCGAAGAGCCTCAGAAGGCAGGTATTTTCCCCGAGGACACGGACGCGTTGGTACGCCTGTGCCGTGACGATCTCGGCCTTGCGGTTCACGGGCTGATGTGCATTCCGCCGGTGGACGAGGAACCCTCGTTGCACTTCGCCCTGCTGCGAGAGATCGCGCACCGCAATGGGCTGAGCCAACTCAGCATGGGAATGAGCGGCGATTTCGCCATTGCCGTGCAGTTCGGCGCCACTCACGTCCGCATCGGCACGGCCATTTTCGGCGATCGGCCTGCAGGCTTCGGCTAGACGACGCGCGAGCGGACTAGCACCAGCCCGCCTTAGGCGCCAATGCATACATGATCGCCCGGGGCGCACACGCGCAACAGCGCGCGGAGCGGATCGAGAGCAAGCGCAATGCAGCCCTCCGTAGGTCCGAAGTCTGGACGGGCGACGTGCAGGAAGATCGCGCTTCCCCGCGCCGGAACGACCGGCTCGTCATTATAGCCGATGATCGCCAGCAGGTCGTAGAGCGCGTCCTCGCGCCACATGCGCTCGTGGCGGGCCGGGTAGGGCAGGCGCACCGCCTTGTTATAGGCCGCGTCGCTCGGATCATCGCACCATCCGAGATCGGGATCGATCACAGCACAAGGAAGCGCTGTTTCGGGCGCGGCGAGCCGGTCCGAGCGAAAGAGAACGCGTCGCAGGGCAAATCGGCCGATGGGCGTGGCGCCGTCGCCCTCCTGCTTGGCCGCGCGCAGCCCGGAGCGGCCGATGGCGCACCGCGCGCTGCAATCGGGCCAAGCGAGGCCGCCGCTGGCGGAGACGGTGATGTCCATCTACAGCAAGTGGCCGCCGCGGCCGGCCTTCGTTCGCATGTAGACCTCATTGTGCCGGTTCGAGGGAAACGCGTGCGGAACTCGTTCTTCGACGACGATCCCGCAGCGTGCGAGGCCATCGACCTTCCCCGGGTTGTTGGTCAGCAGCCGTACGCGCGAGAACCCCAGATGCCGCAGCATTTGCGCCGCCGGAACGTAGACCCGCTCATCGGCATCGAATCCGAGCTGCTCGTTGGCATCAAGGGTATCGAAGCCCCGATCCTGTAACTCATAGGCGCGCAACTTGTTGACCAGACCGATGCCGCGGCCCTCCTGCGCCAGATACAGTAGCAGGCCGCCCCCCGCAGAGGCGATTTCGCGAATGGCTCCGCGCAGTTGGTCGCCGCAATCGCAGCGCAGGCTGCCGAGCAGATCTCCGGTAAAGCATTCCGAATGAATGCGGGTCAACACCGCTGCCGGCGGCGCCGGGTCGCCCAGCAGCACGGCAAGGTGTTCCAGGCCACCGTCATACGGCCGGAAGGCGACGATGCGTGCGTCCTCGGCGCCGAGCAGCGGAACGCGCGCTTCACTGACCGGCTTTAGACTGCGGGCGGCGGTGAAATCGTACTGAAAGACGTCCCCCGCATCGACCCACAGCAACCCATGGCGATTCGCCCAATTCGGCAAATCGTCCGCATCCGGGGCGTTGATCGCGGCGCTGACGACTGCCGGCAACAGCCGTGCCGTCTTTACCAGCAACACTGCCGCGCTCTCGCATGAATACTGTTCGGCTTCGCTCACCTGGATTGCTTCGAGCGGAAGATCGGGTTTTTGCGCCAACGGATCGGCCAGCGCCTGGACCAGGTCCGCGGTCAATCCGTCGGCGACGGCGGCGGCCACGGCCTTCAGGCCGATGCGCCCCAGACCGAGAACGGCCGCTCGACGCGAGGTGATCACCACCACGGGCGCGGTCGATGCCATATCGGCAAGCGAGCGCAGACTTTCCGGTGTGGCGGCCTCTGCCGCGAGAACGAGAGATGCGGTACCGCCACCGCCGGCGACGGCGACCGGACGGCCACGCCGCAGGTCAGCCATGGCCCGGTCGACAGAGCGAAGGCTGACCGGCTCGCGCGAAACGGGCACCGGTACGACGTGCAGGAAACGGCCCATGACCTGTCGACCTTATTGCCACTGCAAAAAACCAGACTAGCCGCGCGCGCTCCAGCGAAAAAGCCATTTCGGCAATGCTGGTGCAACGGATGAGACAGCCACCGCCGTTGTATAATCCGTTCCGGCAGCTATGCTCCCAACAAATCGCCGACGGGTACGATAGAGGGTTCAGTGACAGGCGCGAAGCGGGTGCTGCTGGTCGATGATGATGTAACGTTGCTGGAGATGCTCTCTGAACAGTTGCGGTTGCATGAGGAATTTTCCTCGCTCACCGCGGATACGGGCGCGCGCGCCATCGAGATCTGCACATCAGAGAATTTTGACGTGATCATCCTTGATGTCGGTCTTGCCGACATGGACGGACGGGACGTTTGTCGGCAATTGCGCCAAATCGGGGTGAAGTGCCCGATCATCATGCTCACCGGCGCCGATACCGAACGCGATACCATTTTGGGCCTCGACGCCGGGGCCAACGACTACATTACCAAGCCCTTCCGTCTCGGCGTTTTTCTCGCGCGATTGCGGGCGCACATCCGCCAGCACGAGCGCAGCGACGATGCCGTGTTCGGCATCGGCCCCTATACGTTCAAGCCGAGCGCCAAGCTTCTGGTGAACAATCAGACGCGCAAGAAAATCCGCCTGACCGACAAGGAAACGGCGATCTTGAAGTTTCTCTATCGCTCCGGCGGGCGGGTGATCAGTCGCGACGTTCTGCTCGACGAAGTCTGGGGATACAATGCCGGGGTGACGACGCACACGCTCGAGACGCACGTCTATCGCCTGCGCCAAAAAATCGAGACCGACCCGTCACACGCGTCAATTCTGGTCACCGAGTCCGGCGGGTATCGGCTGGCCTTGTGACAGCCATACTGTCATTCAGGCAAAAAAAGCGCCCGGCCAGGGGGGATAACCGAGCGCTTTAAGCTTCTCGAAGGAAGCTCGCGGATGGCAGGGGAACCATCCGGGGAAGCGCCTCACGAGGAAGCGCAATCTCCGCTTGGAGAGATGGCCTCGAATGCAATCATTACAAACGCCACGACTGCATCCCTGGTATGCAAAATATGCATGGAACTTTTTCGGCTTTGCCCACCATGGCCATGCCGCTATGGGGATTGGCGCGACGAGTTGCGGGGGTCTACGAAATGGAAAAGATCAGAACTGAGCTTCTCATTGAACGACGGATTGACCAGCGAGACGACCGTTGTCACGCCTTGCGCGTCCGTAACCGCCCAGCGGCGTAGTGCCAGCGATGATTCGTCGAAGATAAGGGTGATTGAACCCTCCCCCGGATGATCCTTTCGCACGACGGTAACACCCAGTGCATCGCCGCTATGATCGAGGTGGGTCACGACGAGCGCGTCGGATGATAATGAGATGTGTTTGTCGAGAAGGATACCGGCTGGTGTCGAATCGAGCGGGATGTAGCTCACCTGCTCAAGTTTCTTATCGTAATAAATTAAAAAATTTCCGTTCGCGACAACGAGAACTGGAACGGGAGGCTGATATTCGATGCGCATCTTCCCTGGGCGGGAGAGATAAACCCGACCCTGTGCCGTTTCTCCATTGGATGATTCCTGCACGAATGCCGAATCGACCGTGCGGATAGCATTGAGCTTATCTTCGATTTTTGACAGGGCCACCTGATCGTCTGGATCGAGCTCGAGGGTCGGCGACAGCGCCGCCACCGCCGGCGAGGGGCCGTCGGGAAGGCCCGAAAGGCTTCCGGCGGCGAACAGGATCGGCACCGCCAGAAACGGCAGCCGAAGGAGGACGCGGCGAACCCGATGCCAGAGCGAAACGGCGGGGAGGGAAAAGTGCGTTGAGCGGAGCGTCACTCTGATCTCCTGCGAAAGAAGGGCGGCACCACATCCGATGCGCGGCAGCGATATGGCGCAGTCCTCGGCAGCAAGACCGACGCAGCCGCTCCGCCCGGACGAGATATGGGATGGAAGAACGCCGACAACAGGGACGACGCGATCAGCTCGCTCGTTCTCCCGCCATTACTTCGCGCCGGCCCACCCGGTCCGCTTTCGAGACCAGCCCCTCGGCTTCCATGCGTTCGACGAGCCGCGCGGCGCGGTTATAGCCGATTTGCAGGCGACGTTGAACGAAGCTGGTCGAGGCTTTCCCCTCGCGAAGGACGATGGAAACGGCCTCGTCGTAGAGGGCATCGCTGGCGTTGTCCTCTTCGCTGCCCAGCCCCGCTGCGCTTTCCTCCTCCTCGGCTTCGGTTACCGCCTCGATGTACTGCGGCTCGCCCTGCGCCTTCAGGCAGTTGACCACCGCCTCGACCTCGGCGTCGGAAACGAAGGGTCCATGAACGCGGGTGACACGGCCACCGGGAGCCATGAACAGCAGATCGCCCTGGCCCAGCAGCTGTTCGGCGCCCTGCTCGCCGAGGATCGTGCGGCTGTCGATCTTCGAGGTGACCTGAAAACTGATCCGCGTCGGAAAATTCGCCTTGATGGTGCCGGTGATGACGTCGACCGAGGGGCGCTGGGTCGCCATGATCAAGTGAATGCCGGCGGCGCGAGCCATTTGCGACAGGCGTTGCACCGCAGCTTCGATGTCCTTGCCGGCGACGAGCATGAGGTCCGCCATCTCGTCGACGACGACGACGATCAGCGGCAAAGGCGACAGGTCGAGCTCCTGGTCCTCGAACTTCGGTTTGCCGTCGTCGTCGAAGCCGGTCTGGACCCGGCGCAGCAAGGCCTCGCCCTTCTTTTTCGCTTCGGCGATCCGGGTATTGAAGCCGGTGATATTGCGCACACCAAGCTGCGACATTGCCCGGTAGCGCTCCTCCATCTCGCGCACGGTCCACTTCAGCGCGACCACGGCCTTGCCTGGCTCGGTGACGACGGGAGAAAGAAGGTGCGGGATTCCGTCGTAAACGGAAAGCTCGAGCATTTTCGGATCGATCAGGATGAATTTGCAGGCGTCGGGGGAAAGCCGGTAAAGCAGGGAAAGGATCATGGCGTTGATGCCGACCGATTTTCCCGAGCCGGTGGTGCCGGCAATCAGCAGGTGCGGCATGCGGGTAAGATCGACGAGGAATGGCGCCCCGCTGATGTCCTTGCCAAGTGCCAGCGTCAAAGCGCCGCCGGCCTTTTCCATTGCAGCGGACGCGAGCAGTTCGCGCAGTCCGACGGTTTCTCGCCGCTGGTTCGGCAACTCAATGCCGATGACATTGCGGCCCGAAACGACGGCGACGCGCGCTGATACAGCGCTCATCGACCGGGCGATGTCGTCGGCGAGGCCGATCACCCGGGCGCTCTTCGTTCCTGGCGCGGGTTCGAGCTCGTAAAGGGTGATGACCGGTCCGGGGCGGACCTTGACGATCTCACCGCGAACGCCGAAGTCGTCGAGGACGGTCTTGAGCATGCGCGCGTTCTGCTCGAGCGCGCCGCGTCCGATGGCGTCCCCGCCGATCGATGGGGCGCTCAGTTGCAGGAGATCAAGCGGCGGTAGGCGATAATCGCCAGAGACCCCGCCGAAATCGAGCGCGCCCTGGGCCTCTTCCTCGGCCTTGCGGCCACTTTTCACCGGGCCCGATTTTGCTTCGACGACATCGCGCTTGAGGCTTGGCGCCTGCTTGACGTCACGCCGGGCGGCGGCCCCTTCCGGCATCGCGATGAGCGGCTCTCGCCGTTCCCGGGCGGGCGAACGGGTCTCGCTGCCACGATCGGCAATCCGCGCGAACAACAAGCGCCCGTTTGCCACGCCGGCGCGAACGGTGCGCGCGAACAGGCGCCAGTCGGCGATGGAAACGCCCATGCCGAAACCGAGGGCGGGCATTCCGATCGCAAATGCCAGCAGAGCAAGCGCAGACGGACCGACGATCAGCGGCGGCGCGCTGGCCAGGGTCTCGAACAGGACCGCGCCGATGACGCCCCCGATGCCGGCGGCGATCGGCCATGCCGCCGGTGCCGGTACACCCGCGCAGGCAATGCTGAGCAGCACGATCGCGGCCAAGAGGGACAGCGCCTGCAGGCCGAGACGACGCATGGGCCGCTTGCCGACGAGCCGCCAGCCCCAGCCGAAGAATCCCAGGACCGGAACGAGCGCGGCGCAACCGAATCCATGGAGGAGGACGTCGGCGACGAGGGCGCCGGGCTGGCCGATCAGGTTGACGGCGTCGGCACCCGTCGCGTTATTGAACGACGGATCGCTCGGATCGTAGCTGACGAGAGAAAAGAATAGCGCGAAGCCCATGCCGAACAGGACAAGCCCAGCCGTCTCAACCGCGCGCTTGCGCAGATAGAGGCTGGCTCCGGCCGGCAGAATTGCAAGTGTTCCCGTACGGATCATAACGGCGCTCGGCTCGATCGCGAAAAGATGCTGATTTATAGGATGCTGAGAAGTCTTCTTAAAGCATCTTCGGTACTTTCCAGATCATCGACGAGGGCGAGCCGGATGCGACTTGCGCCCGGGTTGGTCCCGTCGGGCGAAGGCCTTGCCAGATATGAGCCTGGTAGGACCCGCACGGCGCCTTCGCCCCAAAGCCTGCGAGCGGCGCGTTCGCCGTCGTCCACTGCCAGCCAGAGGAAAAAACCACCGATCGGACTGACGCGGCCGAATCGATCGTTGAGAAGACGCTCGGCGAGAGCGAATTTTTCACGGTAAAGGGCGCGATTGACGCGCGCGTGCTCGTCGTCACGCCATAGCGCAGCAGACGCCGCCAGCACCGGCAGCGGGACCGACGCGCCGCCGAAGGCCCTCAGGCGGCGAAACGCGGTGATCAGTTCCGGATCACCGGCGACGAATCCCGAGCGCAGGCCGGGCGCGCTCGATCGTTTCGACAGGGAGTGAAACACCAGGACGTTCCGGCACCCTTGCCCGAGGGCGGCACAGGCCTCGAGCCCGCCCGCGGGTGTTATCTCACCGTAGATGTCAGCATAGCATTCATCGAGGACGAGAACGAACTCGTACCGCCTCGCGAGCTCGACGGCGGCGATCAGGGCCGTGCGATCGAGGACGGATCCTTGCGGATTGGCGGGAGAGCACAGGTAGACGAGCGCGGTGCGGCGGAGTGTCGCGGGGTCAATGGCAGTGAGATCGGGTTGATTACCAGAGGCCTCGGTGGCTGAAAGGAAGACCGGCTCGGCGTGAGCGAAGATCGCGGCTCCGACGTATACTTGATAGAAGGGGTTGGGCATCAGCACCAGCGGCCGGTCTGCCGCGCCCGTCGTCGATGGGCGGACGATGACCTGGGCGACCTGGAAGAGGCCTTCGCGCGTTCCGGCGAGCGGAAGCACGTGGCGATCCGGATCGATCAAGCCATCCGGCAGGGCGTATCGGCGCCGCAACCACTGCGCGACCGCGGATCGGAAGTCGGCGGTGCCATCGAGGGGCGGGTAGCGGCCCCATCCGTCCGCCTGCGTCGCGAGCGTCTCGGCGACGAAAGCGGGCGGCGCGTGTCTCGGTTCGCCCACGGAGAGAAGGTATGGCCGGAGACCGGCGGGTGGTTGGATACCGTCCAGCAAGTCGCGGAGGCGATCGAACGGATAATCGGTGAGCAGACCAAGCAAGGGGTTCGGCATGATGCGGTGCGGATGTCCTCGATGATCGCGACCCGGGCATTTGCGCGTACTGGTTATCGCCGGACCGGGCAGTCCGACCGGGCGCCTCCTATTGCCGATAAGTACACCTGGGCCGGGCCGCGAAACAAACGTCGCGTCTGCCCGTTGGCGTGAATGAGCCCTTCACCGCGCGCAAAAAAAGGCCGGAAGGAACACCTTCCGGCCTAATCAAGCGTTGAAATCGTCAACGAGGGGAGAGGGAACTCAGCGAGTCGCCCCGACCCGAGCGATCGGCTACTGGACGGTCTCGCCGTGCAGGCTGAGGTCAAGTCCGCTGACCTCGGCCTCCTGGGTCACCCGAAGGCCGATGATCACATCAAGAACCTTGAGGATGATGAAGGAGACGACGCCGCAATAGATGACCGTAACCAGGACGCCTTCGATCTGCGTCCAGACCTGACCCGGATTACCCTCAATCAGGCCTGGGGTGCCGCCGATGCCCTCGACGGCGAAGACGCCGGTGAGGATCGCGCCGATGATTCCGCCGATGCCGTGGACGCCGAAGACGTCGAGCGAGTCGTCGTAGCCCATCTTCGGCTTAAGCCAGACGGCGCCCCAGTAACAGGCGACGCCAGCGCCGATGCCGATGAACAGAGCGCCCATGGGGTCAACGAAACCGGATGCCGGTGTGATCGCAACCAGACCACCGACGGCGCCGGAGATGATGCCGAGGACACTGGGCTTTCCATGCGTGATCCACTCGATGAACATCCAGGTCAACGCGGCCGTGCCGGTGGCGATCTGAGTGACGGCCATCGCCATCCCCGCACGATCGCCGGACGTCACCGCCGAGCCGGCGTTGAAACCGAACCAGCCGACCCACAGCAGGGACGCACCGATCAGACTGAGGATGAGGTTATGCGGCGCCATGTTCTCGGTGCCATAGCCTTTGCGCTTGCCGAGCACGAGACAGGCGACGAGGCCGGCGATACCGGCGTTGATGTGCACCACTGTTCCGCCGGCGAAGTCGAGGACGCCGGCGCCGCCGAGGAAACCGCCACCCCAGACCCAGTGGGCGATCGGGACGTAGACGAGCAAAAGCCACAGGGCCATGAACCACAGCATCGCCGAAAACTTCATGCGATCGGCGAAGGCACCGGTAATCAGGGCTGGGGTGATGATGGCGAAGGTCATCTGGAACATCATGAACACGGTCTCGGGGATCGTGCCCGCCAGCGCGTTCACCGAATCGAGCCCCATTCCTTTTAACAACAATCGATCAAGGCCGCCGATGTAGGTTTGCAGCCCGCCTCCGTCGGTAAATGTTAGGCTGTAGCCGACAATCATCCACAGGACGGTCACGAGGCAGCAAATGGTAAAGCTCTGCACCGCGACGTCGAGGACGTTCTTCTTGCGGACCATGCCGCAATAAAACAGGGCGACACCGGGGACCGTCATCATCAGGACCAGCGCCGTTGATGTCATCATCCAGGCGGTGTCGCCGGTATCGATCGGCGATGTCGCCTGTTCGACGGCGGTCACCGCTTCCTCTACGACAGTTGTCGAGTCTTGCGCGAATACGCCTGCGGTAACGGCCAAGAGAACGAGCACGGCCAGTCCGCCGGGAGCGAGAAGTTTCAACAGGAAACGCATTTGTTCGGCTCTCCTAAACGCGGTTGTTATGGTTTCTCCGGCCCGCACGGGACCAATTCCGTGGCTGCCACCCGACGTCGCCGCCCATCAGTCCCTCTTCTGATGTCGACACCACCGGCATCCGTGGTCTGTGAAACCGCCGTGCGTTTCTCAAACTTCGTGCCAGTCCTGGCTGTATCCCCCAAGCAATTGAATTGCTGAGGGAAACGACATCAGAGCTGACGATCAGGCGAATTTGTGCGTCGCGTTGAGTCTGCTCAACAAAACACCAAATGCGATTGTGCTGCCTGACTCTTGAGCATGGCAGGTCAAGATCACCGCCGGAACCGCGTGACCGCATCAATGCCCGTTGGACGCGACGGCGTCCGCGCGGGCAGTGCAGCGGTCGGTGGGGGGAGCGTGGCATGGCCGTTGTGGACGCGGAGACGTTGGTTTCTCCTAGAGGGCGTCGCTGTCAGTATCGCCGGTGCGGATGCGGATCGCGCGCTCAACGTCCCAAATGAAGATCTTTCCATCCCCAATCTTTTCCGTGCGAGCCGAGGCCTGAATCGCCTCAGAGACGCGCTCAGCCAGATCGTCGGGAACGACGACCTCAACCTTGACTTTTGGCAGGAATTGAACCGTGTATTCTGCGCCTCTATAGATTTCCGTCTGGCCTTTTTGCCGACCGAAACCTTTGACTTCGGTAACGGTCATTCCTTGGACGCCAAGAGACGTCAATGCTTGTCGGACATCGTCGAGTTTGAACGGTTTGATAATCGCAATGATCATTTTCATGCTTGTCATCCCTTGGTTCTGAGCGCCGCCGTATTCTACCTCCACGGCCGACCTGCCGGTTTCCACCGCTGATCGCGCGCGATGCGCTCTCTTCGGTGAAGGTTCCGAAAGCAGGAAGATCGGTATCATGAATCGTGCCACCGTGTAGATTTCCGAAAAAGCGCTTGCGCACCAAACAATTAGGATTAATCCTGCGGCCGGGCGCGGGGAGGGAGCGACTCGCCCGACGTGCATAAATTATGTGCAAAGATTAAAAAATGTGCCGATGCTGCAATAAGCGGCGGCAGCGGCATGAAATCATCCCGCCTTCGACAATGTGAGGGACAAAATGACGGGAATTCCGCAGGTGCAGAATCGGCTGGCGGTCGACGTGCTGATCGCCGGCGGTGGGTTCGTTGGCTTGGCGCTGGCCTGCGCGCTGGCTGATACTGGCCTGTCGACGGCCGTCGTCGAGGCAGAGGACCCGGCAACGGCGCTCGATCCGTCCTTCGACGGTCGAGCATCGGCGATTGCCTTGACCTCGCAACGCCTGCTGGCCAAGCTTGGCGTGTGGGAGCTGCTTGTGGATACGGCGGCGCCGATGCTTGACATCCGCGTCTCCGACGGC
The DNA here is from genome assembly GCA_016712595.1 of Rhodospirillales bacterium. NCBI lineage: Bacteria > Pseudomonadati > Pseudomonadota > Alphaproteobacteria > Rhodospirillales > Rhodospirillales bacterium. The sequence goes on along the minus strand of JADJQT010000001.1, from coordinate 212,158 downwards.
GAGTCCCGGTTGTTCCTCCACTACGATCATCGCGACGTCGGCGACGAGCCATTCGGCTATATGCTGGAAAACCGGTTGCTGCGCCGGGCTCTGCTGGAGCGCGCCAGCGCGCACCCCTTGATCCGCCTGCTGGCGCCGATGCGGATCGCTGCGCTCGATCGCAATGAGGCGCGGATCGACGTGCGATTGATCGATGGCAGACGCGTTCGCGCATCGCTCGCCGTCGCCGCCGACGGGCGCGGATCACGCGTGCGCGACGAAGCCGGAATTCGCATCACCCGCTGGGCCTACCCTCAGACGGCGATCGTCACCACCGTCGAACACGAACGCTCGCACGCGTTCATCGCCCACGAACACTTTCTGCCCGCGGGGCCGTTCGCCATTCTCCCGCTTCGTCCCGAGACGCGTTCCTCGATCGTCTGGACCGAGCGCGCGGCGCTGTCGGCGGCGATCCTGCGCCGCGACGATGCCGGGTTCACGGCGGAGCTGCGTCGGCGGTTCGGGGATTTCCTCGGCGAGGTGCGTCCGGTGGGGCCGCGATTCAGCTACCCCTTATCGCTCCAATATGCCGCGCGAGCGACGGGGCAACGCCTCGCCCTGGTCGGCGATGCGCTTCACGCGATGCATCCGATCGCGGGGCAGGGGTTGAACATGGGCTTTCGCGACGTCGCCGCGCTCGCCGATGTTCTGGGCGAGGCGTCCGCTGCAGGCCATGACCTCGGGACGCAAGTTGTCCTCGCACGCTACGAGCGGTGGCGCCGCTTCGACAACACATTGATGCTGGCGGCCACCGATGGCCTCAACCGCTTGTTCTCGAACGACATCGCGCCAATTCGCTTGGCCCGGGATCTGGGGCTTGCCGTGGTCAACCGGGCTCCGCCGCTCAAGCGCCTGTTCATGCGCCATGCCATGGGTCTTGTCGGTGAGTTGCCGACGCGCATGCGCGCCTGAGGCGCGGGGATTACCACACGCCGGTCTTCCCCGCTTCGGTTTGCCTTTGGGGAGTCTACGGTGCTCCGGGGCAGATGATCCGGTGGCCAGCACGGGATGCGGGTGGCTTAACGCTCCCGACTGAGGCCTCGTGCCGAAAGATTATCGATGTAGGCCTGCCAGAGACTCTGCTCGTTCTCGCCCAGATGGTAGAGCCAGTCCCAGGTGTAGATGCCGGAGTCATGCGCGTCGTCGAAGCGGATGCGGATGGCATACGTGCCCACCGGCTCGACCGCGGTGATGCCGACGTTCCGCCGACCGGCCACGATCGTTTTTTGCGACGGGCGATGCCCCTGGACCTCGGCGGACGGGCTTTCGACGCGAAGCAGCTCGGCCGGCAGCCGAAACGAGCGACCGTCGTCGAAGTCCAGCTCGAGAACACGTTCATCCCGCTTCAGTCGAATCTCTACCGGCTGGTGCCGGCTGCCATACGTCTCGCTCATCGCGACTCACCTGATTGCTGCGAAAGATCGTCTTCGACCTCCGCATGCGGTGGGGGCTGCATGCTCGCGTCGTCATCGCCGTCACCGATGGCGCGGGCTTCGTCGACCAGCATGATCGGAATGCCGTCGCGGATCGGGTAGGCAAGACCGGCCGCCACGCTCACCAGTTCCTGCCGATCCGCGTCGTAGCGCAGCGGGTGCTTGGTCATCGGGCAGACGAGAATCTCGAGCAGCCTCGGGTCAATACGGCGATGGGCGGTGGGCACAGGCAAACTCCGTTAGGCGGGCGGATCAATGCCGGGTCGGGACGGGCGCCGTATCGTCCGCCAGCATCGACATCTCGAACAGGGAAATTAAAAGCTGGCAGCGGGCTTCGATGTCGTCGGATTCGAGCAGCGCCTGCTTTTCTCCCGGCTCGAACGGGCAGCTCATCGCCAAAGAGGTGACGAGCGCATGCGTCGAGGCGGACTCTGCAGCTTTCCAATCGCACGAGATACTTTTACGCTCGAGGAATGCATGGGCGGCGGCCAGCAAGCGCTCACGATCTCCGCCGTTGTCGGCGGCGGGCTCCAGATCGCGCTGGAAAGCGGAAAAATCGGGAACGACCCGGCGAAAGCCTCGGTGCAACGGCAGTTCCCGGGTGACGTGGAACCGGCATATCCCCTTCAGCGTCACCAGGAAGCGGCCATCGTCGGTTTCGGTAAACGAGATGATGCGCCCGGCGCAGCCGACATCGAAGATCTCCGCATGATCGGGAACCGGATGCGGTTGTGATCCGCGCGGCTGGATCATGCCGACGAGCCGCTCGTTTCCGAGCGCGACTTCGATCATGTTGCGATAGCGCGGCTCGAAGACGTGCAAGGGCAATTGCCCGTGCGGGAGCAGCAGCACGCCTTCGAGCGGAAAAATCGGAAGCGTCTGTGGTAACAGGCGCAACAGATCGTCTGACGTCACATCGGTCATGAGAAGAGAACAGACGAGAGGCGGCGGCGCGCCGAGACGGTGAAGGGATGGGCAAGGCCAATGGCGTCGAAGATCCGCAGAAGTTGCTTGCGGGCGGCTTCGTCGTTCCATGTGCGATCAACGCGCACAAGTTCCAAAAACTCGTCGATGGCCGCTTCGGTAAGTCCGCGGGCGAACAGCGCGGTCCCCAGATCGAACCGCAGTTGCCGGTCATCGGGAGCAGCCTCGACGCGCCGGCGCAAATCGGCGACATCGCCAGCCGACTGTCGGGAGGTTTCCACAAGCTCGATCGCGGCGATCGCCGAGACGATTTCGGGGTCCTTGAGAAGGTCGCTTGGAAGCCCTTTGACGACCGCACGGGCTGCCTTGGTATCGCCAAGGCCGAGACGGGCACGGACCATCCCGGCGAGTGCCTTCGGATGGCGCGGATCGCCCTTTAGCGCCTGGGCGAACCAGTCGACCGCCGCGGCATTGTCGCCCGCCGCAAGTGCGTCTTGCGCCGCTTGCAGCGCGTCGTCGGCGGGAGAATCCACGGACTGGGTCAACTGCTGGATGAAGGCCCGAACCTTGCTTTCCGGCTGCGCGCCGACGAACGCGTCCACCGGCCGACCGCCGACGAACGCGTAGACCGTCGGCACCGATTGAATGCGCAGCTGCGCCGCCAGATCCTGATTGCGGTCGATGTCGATCTTGACCAGACGAACCTTGCCGCCGGCCTGCTTGACCAGCTTTTCGATTAGCGGCGTGAGCGTCTTGCAGGGACCACACCACGGCGCCCAGAAATCCACGACCACGGGCACCGTCATCGACGCCTTGATTACGTCGTCGGTAAAGCTCCGGGTGTCGCCATCCTTGATGGCATCCGCCGGTGCGGCGGCGGAGGCCGCGGGCTTGGAAGGATCGATGATCATTTCGGCGTTCAATGCAGCGTGAGGTGCGGCCGATTTCACCGCTCGCCAATACATGGCAGCAACCGCAGCGGCGCTCAAGCCCCTTCGCTGCGCGCGAACGATTCCGCATCAACCTGCGCGGCGAAGAATGTTGGCGTTCGCTACAACCGGGGATGATCCCGCGTTGACAGCGAAGCGAACAGAGCTATAGTCCGCCGCCTACACTTCCGGGAACGCGGGCGTGCGTTTTGGCGCGCGCCACGCTCGCCGCCGATGATTTGATGGCGGCGAGACTACCGGGACAACAACATGAACGGTGGATACCGGCACCATGACCAAACGGATCGAAGCGAAATACAAGATTAATCGCCGTCTCGGCGTCAACCTGTGGGGACGGGCGAAAAGCCCGATCACCGCGAAGGAATATGGCCCAGGCCAGCACGGTCAGCGCCGCAAGAAGCCGACCGACTACGGCTTGCAGCTCATGGCGAAGCAGAAGCTCAAGGGCTATTACGGCAATATCAGCGAAAAGCAGTTCCACCGCTACTACGAGGAGGCGATCCGCCGCCGTGGCGATACGTCGGAAAATCTTATCGGCCTGCTCGAGCGGCGGCTCGACTCGGTGGTATACCGGCTGAAGTTCGCGATGACGCCCTTCGCCGCCCGCCAGTTCATCAACCACGGGCATATCAAGGTCAACGGCCGCCGGGTGACCATTCCGTCCTACTTGGTCAAGGAAGGCGATGTCGTCGAGGTGAAGGAAAAATCACGCGACCTCGCGATCGTTCTCGAGGCGATGCAGAGCCCCGAGCGCGACGTTCCGGACTACCTCGGCGTCGATACCGGCAAGCGGCAAGGGGCGTTTTTGCGCACGCCGAAGCTGGGCGACGTCCCCTATCCGGTGCAGATGGAGCCCAACCTCGTTATCGAATTCTACTCGCGCTAAGGCGCAGGCCTGCACCGGCTGCCGAGGGCTGCCGGTGCGTCGCCTCGCCTGCGCGGGTTAGCCTGCCCCGCGCGCCGGGCGGGTTGTCCGCGGAGGCAAGGCGGCTATTTCGCCGGGGGCGGTCCGTAGGCGCTAACCTCGTCGGAGCTCAGCGATCCGTTGTGATCGGCGTCTGCTTGGTCGAAATCGCGGGCGCGATAGGTGACGAACTCTTCCAAGGAGAGCACGCCGTCGCCGTTGCTGTCCGCTGCGGCGAAAGCCTTCGGGTCGACCACCTCGATCGCCTGCAATTCCTCGATTTCGAGTACGCCGTCCTTGTTGCGGTCATCAAGGAAGAAGACGTCGACCATACGCAACGCGTACTCGTTGCGATCGATCGAACCGTCGGCGTTGTGGTCGGTCATTTCGAACGACGAAGGGGGTTGCTGGGCGGATGCACCGGAATCCGGCGCGAGCAGCGCGAGACCGGCAGCGGCGAAAGACGAGATGAGCGCAAGACGGCAACGGACCATTTCAGCAGCCTCTTCGGTCCCGGAACGAACATCCCGGAAGCAACAGTTGGATTTTCGTCAGCTGGTGATTTTCCACGAGCCGTCCGGCTGGCGGCAGGCCGTCCCATAACTCTTTTGCGGCTGACCACCGATGGTTACGGTCTGCTGGTATTCACGGCAGTATTCGCCGGAGCTCGATTGATAGGTCTTGATCGGCGTGATCGCGCCGGAATGACCGCTGTCGGGATTTTGCCACGTCGTGGTGGTTCCGGACGGCTTGGTTTCCAGGGCCTGCTGCGTCGTTGCCGCGGCGGTGCGCTTGTCCTGATCGTCGAGGTAGTTTCCGGCAACCCCGCCAACAAGCCCACCCAGGAGTACTCCCGCGGCGATGCCGGTGGCGCCACCGCCTGCCGCAGCGCCGAGCAGACCGCCGCCAGCGGCGCCCAAGGCCGCGCCTATGCCGGTCTTGGGCCCAAAGTCAGAGCCGCCGCTCCCTTGCTGGCATGATGCCGTGGCCATCGCCGCTACGAGGACGAACGACAACGCGGCCCCTTTTCCCATGCTTATTCTCATCGTCGCTCCCGCCCTCGTCCACGCACGACATCATATCGCTGCCGCTTTGAGACACGAAAGCGTAGGCGATGTCGGCGTGCCGCTCAACCCCGATCCGCGTCCGAGCAGCGCCGCGAACGGGCGTTGCCCTTGGGTCTGGCCTGGGCCCTTGCCGCCGCCCGTCGCTCCCGTTCGCCGGGCTTTAGCTGGCGTAGCTCACGCCCTTTTGCTCCAGGACCTGCTGCAGTTCACCGGATTCGTACATTTCGCGGACGATGTCGCAGCCACCGACAAACTCGCCGCCGACGTACAGTTGCGGGATGGTCGGCCAGTTGGCGAACTGCTTGATGCCCTCGCGCAGGCTGGGATCGGTCAGAACGTCGATTCCCTTGAACTTGACGCCCATGTTGGTCAACGCCTGAACGACCGCGGCGGAAAACCCGCACTGCGGAAACATCGGTGAGCCCTTCATGAACAACACCACCGGGTTCTCGCTGATTTCCTGACGGATCCGGGCGAAGACCGGATTTTCGTTCGTGTCTGCCATGCTTGTGATCTCCTGCGATTAGCCAACGACCGGAGGTGTACCGGTGGTTAAAGAAAGCGCGTGCAGCGCCGTTCCCATACGGCCCTGCAATGCCTGGTAGACAATCTGGTGCTGCTGCACGCGAGACTTGCCGATGAAAGCCTCAGAGACGACGAGCGCCGCGTAATGATCGCCATCGCCGCGCAGATCGTCGATCGTAACCACGGCGTCAGGCAGCGATTCCTTGATCAGCCGTTCGATTTCGGCGGCGTCCATCGCCATCGTCAACTTTCTCCTTCGGTTTTGGTTAGCGCGCCATGTATGTGGGCAACCAGCTCTCGTTCAGCACCTGCAATTCACTGAGCGATATGGCGCCGCTGCCGCGAACGATCAACTGCGAGCCACCGATGTGGCCGATGACGCACGCCTCGACGTCGGCACCGTGCGCCGCATCGATGATCGTGCGGGTGGCCGCGGCGGGCACGGCGATCACGTAGCGTCCCTGATCCTCGCCAAACAGCCATGCAGGCAAGACGGTATCGGACGGCGGCTCGATGGTAATGCCGCGTCCTCCCGCCAGGGCCATCTCGGCAACGCAGACGAGCACGCCGCCATCCGAGACATCGTGACACGTCCTCACGCCGTGCGTTTCGATCAGCGACCGGACGAAATCGCCCGCCCGCCGCTCGGCGGCAAGGTCGACCGGGGGCGGCGCGCCATCCTCGCGTCCTTCGATCTCACGCAGGAAAAGGGATTGGCCCAGCCATCCCGGGCTCGCCATCCCGCCACCCAGGAGCAGCAGCGTATCCTCGCCCTCCTTCAGCGCGATCGTGGCAAAGCAGGCGATGTCGGTGAGCAGACCGACGCCGCCCACGGTCGGTGTCGGTGGAATGGCGATACCATTCGTCTCGTTGTAAAGGGAGACGTTGCCGGAAACGACGGGGAAATCGAGAGCGCGGCAAGCCTCGGCCATGCCCTCGATGCAGCCGGCGAACTGACCCATGATCTGCGGCTTTTCCGGATTGCCGAAGTTCAGGCAGTCGGTGATGGCCAGCGGTCGCGCGCCGACCGCGGTCAAGTTCCGCCAGGCCTCGGTCACCGCCTGCCGGCCGCCCTCGCGGGGATCGGCGAGACAATAGCGGGGCGTGCAGTCGGAGGTCGCCGCCACCGCCTTCGATGTGCCGAGAATGCGGATCACCGCCGCGTCGCCGCCCGGGCGCTGCACGGTCGAGGCCATGACCATATGATCGTACTGTTCCCAGATCCATCGCTTGCTGGCGAGATCGGGACAAGACAGCAACCGCTTCAACGCCGAGAGCGGATCGGAGGAAACGGGCAGCGCGCGCGCATCGATGACCGGAAGCGTGGGCGTCGGTCGATGCGGTCGGTCATACTCCGGCGCGGCGTCCACCAACGGCGCGATCGGCACGTCCACCACCGTCTCGCCGCGATAGCGCACGACCATGTGGCAGGTATCGGTGATCTTACCGACGACGGCGAAATCGAGTTCCCACTTCTCGAAGACCACGCGCGCCTTGTCCTCGGCGCCCGGGCGCAGCACCATCAGCATCCGTTCCTGGCTTTCCGAGAGCAGGAGTTCGTAAGCCGTCATCCCGCTTTCGCGCGCCGGGACCAGATCGAGGTTGAGCTCGACGCCGACGTTTCCTTTCGAGGCCATCTCGAACGAGGACGACGTCAGGCCGGCCGCGCCCATGTCCTGGATGGCGATGATCGCGTCGGTCGCCATGAGCTCGAGGCAGGCCTCGATCAGCAGCTTCTCGGTGAACGGATCGCCGATCTGAACCGTCGGGCGCTTCGCCTCTGTCTCGGCACTGAATTCGGCGGACGCCATCGTCGCTCCGTGAATCCCGTCCCGTCCGGTCTTCGAGCCAACGTAGACCAGCGGATTGCCGGGGCCGGCGGCGGCTGAATAGAAGATGCGGTCACGGCGGGCGAGACCGACGGTCATGGCGTTGACCAGGATGTTGCCGTCGTAACCCCGGTGGAAGGCGCACTCGCCGGCGACGGTCGGCACGCCGACGCAGTTGCCGTAGCCGCCGATGCCAGCAACGACACCCGATACCAGATGTTGCGTCTTCGCGTGCGCCGGATCGCCGAAGCGCAGGGAATTGAGGTTGGCGATCGGCCGCGCGCCCATGGTGAAGACGTCGCGCAGGATACCGCCCACGCCGGTCGCAGCGCCCTGGTAGGGCTCGATGTAAGATGGGTGGTTGTGGCTCTCCATCTTGAAGATGACGGCGTCGCCATCGCCGATGTCGACGACCCCGGCGTTCTCGCCCGGTCCGCAGACCACCCACGGAGCCTCGGTCGGCAAAAGGCGCAGCCAGCGTTTCGACGATTTATAGGAGCAGTGTTCGCTCCACATGACCGAAAAGACGCCGAGTTCGGTCATCGTCGGCTCACGGCCGAGTACCGCGAGAATGCGGGCGTACTCGTCCGGACTCAAGCCATGCTGGGCAACGATCGTGGGGCTGATCTCGGTCATCGCTCGATGATTTTATTGTGGAACGCGCCGCTCTGTTTAACAGAAGCCGGTCGCTTGGCAAGCACGCCGCGCCGAAGGTCGGCGGCGCTTAGACGGCGGCGCTTAGACGGCGGCGCTTAGACGGCGGCGCTTAGACGGCGGCGCTTAGACGGCGGCGAGCAGTCCTTCGAACAACGCCCGCCCGTCGGTCCCGCCGAGCAGCGGATCGGCCAGCCGCTCGGGATGCGGCATCATGCCGAGAACGTTGCCGCGCCGATTGACGATGCCGGCGATGTTGCCGAGCGACCCGTTGGGGTTCGCGCTCTCCGGCACCAGCCCCCGCTCGTCGCAGTAACGAAAGGCGATCCGGCCTTCGCCTTCGAGGCGGGCGATCGTTTCCTCGTCAGCGAAGTAGTTGCCCTCATTGTGGGCGATCGGCATGCGAACGACCTGGCCGCGCCGATAGCCGCGGGTAAACGGCGTGTTCTCGCTCTCGACGCGCAGGAGCGTGTCCCGGCAGATAAAGCGCAGGCCGGCGTTGCGCAGCAGCACCCCTGGCAGCAGACCCGCCTCCGTCAGCACCTGAAAGCCGTTGCAGATGCCGAGGACGGCAATGCCCTCCTCCGCCCGCTGTTTGACCGCGCGCATGACTGGCGAGTGCGCGGCGATGGCGCCGCAGCGCAGGTAATCGCCGTAGGAAAAGCCCCCGGGCACGACGATCAGGTCGAACGACGGCAATGTCGTCTCCCGATGCCAGACCATCGCCGGTATGCGGCCGGTCACCTGTTCGAGGGCAAGGGCGACGTCCCGATCGCAGTTCGAGCCGGGGAAAACGATGACAGCGGCGTTCATTCGCCAACGTCGATCGTATAGTTCTCGATTACCGTGTTTGCCAGCAGTTGCCGGCACATGGCATCCAGCGTCGCCTTTGCTGCCTCGGCGTCGGCGTCGGCGAGGTCAATCTCGATGTACTTGCCCTGGCGGACCTGTTCCACGCCGACGAAGCCCATCGCCGCCAGAGAGTGCTGCACGGCCTTGCCCTGGGGATCGAGCACACCGTCCTTATAGGTGACATGAACCTTCGCCTTCAGCATGGGCGTTCGCTCCGCCTGGGTCCTGCAAGCCTGCTAACGGCGCCACTCATTGCATGATCTCCGGCCCCTTCATGTCCGATGGCCCGCTCTCGGGAGCGATGCCGAGACGGCGTGCGACCTCCTGATAGGCGTCGGCCAACTGGCTGAAATCGCCGCGGTCGCTTTCGCGATCAAGCCGCTGATTGGTGCGAATGTCCCACAGGCGGCACGAGTCCGGACAAATCTCATCAGCAAGGACGATGCGCATCTGATCGTCGTCCCACAGCCGGCCGAATTCGACGGTCAGGTCCATCATCCGCATGCCGATGCCGAGAAAGAGGCCGCTGAGGAAGTCATTGATGCGCAGCGACAGCGACATCATCTCGTCGAGATCCTGCGGCGTCGCCCAGCCGAAGGCGGTGACGTGTTCCTCGGAGACCATCGGCCGGCTGAGTTCGTCGGACTTATAGTAGTATTCGACGATCGATCGCGGCAGGGCTGCGCCCTCGCTCATGCGAAAGAGTTCGGCGAACGAACCGGCGGCGAAATTGCGGACGACGACCTCGAGGGGGATCATTTCGACTTCCCGGACGAGTTGCTCGCGCATGTTCAACCGGCGCACGAAATGGGTAGGCACGCCGATTTCGCCGAGCCGTGTCATTAAATACTCGGAAATTCGGTTATTAAGAACGCCCTTGCCAGTAATAACGCCCTTGTTCGGGACGTTTGCCGCAAGGGAATCATCCTTGAAATACTGCACCAACGTTCCGGGTTCTGGCCCCTCGTAAAGAATTTTTGCCTTGCCTTCGAAGATCTGTCTGCGTCGGGCCATAGCCGCTTATCCTCGAATTTTTGTACCACTGCCGAAGCAGCAGGCGAGTGTGATATACCAACTGTCCGTGAGCAACACAATCTACCACTCCTTTCAGGTAAGTGGCACCGGAACGAAGGCGTCGTGCGCCGGCGGGCCGGCGGCAAACAGCCAGACCGCATGACGACCCTCTGTGCGCTGGCCGTCGCGTGCGCCGTCGCTTTCTGATCTTCGCGGCAGCGCCATCAGCGATGAGCAGACCGTACCAAAGCCAGTGTCGGTTATGACGGTCATCGCCCCGCCCGGCCCGGCGTCGGCATCCGTATCGCGGCATGCGAGAAGCGCTGTCCACGCGCGCCAGTTCCGGCGGTCCGGTTGCGGTGCCGGTGCTTTCTGGAGACATGGTAAATATCGGCGGATTCTTGGCGAGCGCAAGTCGTTGCGATCGTAGGCGGTGACCATTGACAGACCAACCGGGATCGCCTCGATCCTCAACCCGGCCCGGGTTCCAGCCTCGCTGCCGTCGGTCGCGCGCACAAAAAAGGCCTCTTCGGCATCGCAGATCACGAGATTGAACGGACGATAGCCGTAAGGATCAAGATCGCCGAGCGCATCCGCCGCCGCTCTGGCGCACGCGTGGCGGAGGACGCGTAGCGGCAACTCACCGCGGCTGCGGCGCCCGGCGAGCGGACCTAACGTATTGATACGGTTGAGAACTGCGGCGATGACACCATCGTCGTTCATGGCGACCCACGTTCCCCCACCCAGGACATCCAGTCCGCCGACCACACCGCTCTGTTCGGGCCAGTGTCGTCCGGGCGACGTCCACGGCCGGTCGGCCAATTCGTCGCGATTGGCGGCAAGGATCAGCGGCCATGGGTGATGCGGTCGGCGAAGCACCACGACGGTGCACATCAGAAGGCGCTCGGCGCGGCGGGGTTTCCGTTGCCCGCGCCAGTCACAGAACATACACTTGCCATCGGTAGCAACGACGCGCCCCACGGTTGCGCATCGAGGATCGAGATGACCGACATTTTTCGCGAGATCGAGCAAGGATATGAAGCCAAATATAAGCTCGACGAGGAGACGCGCTTCAAGGTGCACAGCCGGCGCAACAAATTGTTCGGTCTTTGGGCGGCTGGCCTGATGGGCCTGGACGACGGGAAGGCGGTGGAATACGCGCGCGGCCTTGCGCGTCTTGATCTTGATCCGTCGGCGGTGGCGGATATCGCGGATAAGGTGCACGCAGACTTGGCCGCGGCCGGTACCGGGATCGAGACGCGCGACATCGTCGCGGCGCTTGCGCGCGCGGACGAGGAGGCGCACCGGCAGATCGCCGCAGCGTACCCGATGCCTCTCGACAGTGACCACGTCCAGGTGGGCGGTTGACCGCGACCTTGCGGATTACGCATCGGCGAACACGCGGGTAAAGATCGCTTCGACGCCCCGCAGGTAGTCGTCGAGCGAGAACAGGGCCGCGAGCGACGATAACGAGATGCGCTCCGTAACCGTTGGATCGGCGGCGAGGAGGTCGTGGAAGCTGCGTTCCCCGCTCCACACCGCCATCGCATGGCGCTGCACCAGACGGTAGGCCGCCTCGCGGCTCAGTCCGGCCTGGGTCAGTGCCAACAGGACTTTTTGGGAAAACAGCAGGCCGCGAAGGCGGTCAAGGTTGGAACGCATCGACTCGGGATAAACGAGGAGACGCTCGATGACGTCGGCGAGGCGAGCCAGCGCGAAATCGAGGGTAATCGTCACATCGGGGCCGATGAACCGTTCGACTGACGAGTGCGAAATGTCCCGCTCGTGCCACAGGGCAACGTTCTCCAAAGCCGGGATCACCGCGGCGCGCACCATCCGTGCGAGGCCGGTGAGGTTTTCCGTCAGCACGGGGTTGCGCTTGTGCGGCATGGCTGACGAGCCTTTCTGGCCGGCGGAGAAATATTCTTCCGCTTCGCGAACCTCCGTGCGCTGGAGATGGCGGATTTCAATGGCGAGGCGTTCGATCGAGCTGGCGATCACCGCAAGGGCGGCGAAGAATGCCGCATGTCGGTCGCGGGGGATGACCTGGGTCGAGACCGGTTCGACGACGAGGCCCATCTTGTCGGCCACGTGCCGCTCGACCGCGGGATCGATCGTCGCAAACGTTCCCACCGCGCCGGATATCGCGCAGGTGGCGATTTCCCGCCGGGCAATGACCAGGCGCTCGCGGTTGCGCCGCCATTCGGCGTAAAAGCCCGCGAGCTTGAGGCCGAATGTCGTCGGCTCGGCGTGGATACCGTGGCTGCGGCCGATGCAGGGCGTAAGTTTGTGCTCGAACGCGCGCCGCTTCAGCGCCGCGAGAACGGCGTCAATATCAGCGAGCAGGATGTCGGAGGCGCGCGCGAGCTGTACGGCAAGGCAGGTATCAAGCACGTCGGACGACGTCATGCCCTGGTGAAGAAAGCGGGCCTCCTCGCCGACATGTTCGGCGACATTGGTGAGAAAGGCGATGACGTCGTGCTTGGTCTCGCGCTCGATCTCGTCGATGCGCGCGACCTCGAAGGCGCCACGATCGCGGATCGCCTTCGCGGCCTCGGCAGGAATGACGCCGAGGGCCGCCTGCGCATCGCAGGCATGCGCCTCGATGTCCAGCCAGATGCGGAAACGGCTCTCGTCGGTCCAGATGTCTGCCATCCCGCTTCGACTGTAACGTGGTATCATTGCTGTCCTGCCTCGCCTTGTCCCGGGTGCGAATGCCGCGCGGCGTTCGCCGGGCAAGCCTTTCGTTTCGATCTCTTGATAAGGTGGTGGCGAGCAACGAGCAAGGAGAGGCGATGCGAGACGACGGCGGCATAGCCGACGCGCGGGGCGCTCCGGAGGGGCCGGTATCAATTCCGTTGTTCGACGTCACGCCCGGCGTCGCCGAGGGAATGCCCGCGTCGGTAGCGCTGATGGACCTCGCCGGTGCACGCCTCGAATCCCTCATGGATCGGGGGCGCCGCCATTATGGCGAGGCCGCATTGGCGGCTGCCGACTGGCTGTCATCGAGATGGCTGGCACGGACGGGTAACCCTTATCGCGAGGAAATCGCCCTGGTTGCGGCGCGGCTCGGGCGATCCGGCGCGGTGATGCTCAACATGTCTTATGAGTGGAGCTGTACCGCCGGCGTCGCCTTTGAGCGAAGCACCGGCGGCATGCGTTTGCGGCGCACGCTCGACTGGCCGCTCGATGGTCTCGGACGCAACGTCATTGTCGCGCGCCAAGCCGGCACGGCGGGAGCGTATTACAGCGTTACATGGCCCGGTTACGTCGGTGTCTTGACCGGCATGGCGCCGGGTCGCTTTTCCGCCGCGATCAACCAGCCGCCGCTCCGCCGTGTGACCTCTGCGCGCCGTCTCGACTGGATCATCGCCCGCGCGGGCGTCTGGCGAAGCGCGAGCCTGCCGCCCCCCCATCTGCTACGGCAGGTGTTCGATGAATGCCGCACGTACGAGGAAGCGAAGCAGGCGCTGATTGAAACGCAACTGTGCACTGCAGCCTTCTTTTCCTTGGTGGGTCCTAAGCAGGGGTGTGTCATCGAGCGTCGCGAGGACGGCGCGTGCGTGCACGACGCCCCGGCAAGCATCAGCAATCACTGGATCGGCTTTCCGATCGCCGGTCACGACAAGGGCGACGACAGCGTCGGGCGCCGCGCGCGAATGGCGAGGGCACTGGCCGATCAGGAGCAGGGCCTTTCCTGGGTTGTGCCGCCAATTCTCAACTGGACGACCCGCCTTGCGGTCGTCGCCGACACGGCATCGGGCGAACTGATCGTTCAGGGCTGGGAAAAAGCGGCTGCGGCGACGACGATCTTCAAGCTCGGCCAGTTTTCTTAATCGTAAACGGCCCGTTGCCTAGTTCCAGCATCGTTGCGCCCGCGTGTTCGCGTTGCGAATGCAAAGCATGCAGCGGTCCGTTGCGCCATTCATTCGCAATTAAAAACCGATAAAAACTGTTAATCGCGATCGAAGCTGAGACATCGGCACGACGCTAACGGCCTATTCATAAGCGCTTTAATGCAAGCAACTATTATTATAAAATAGATATTTATTTCTGGCGATAATTTATTGTTGATTCGGGTGCATGCGTGCCTATTATTGTCCGCTATAAGAAAAGCGAGACACTTGCCGCACAAGCGGCACAAAAAAAGATGCTCGCAAATGGGAGGTGGCTAAATGACCGGCGGTTTGTGTCCGGACGCGACTGCTTTCGATAATGCGGACGGCTATGTGGGAGCCCTGGGTGGCCTGCAGCGGCGTGACTTCCTGAAGTTCTGCACGGGAGTGGCGGCGACGCTCGGACTCGCCCCGGCGCTCGGGGTCCGCATTGCCGAAGCCGCCACGGCACCGATGCGACCGCCGGTCATCTGGCTGTCAGCGCAGGAATGCACGGGTTGCACCGAGTCGCTGCTGCGCGCGCACCATCCGACGATCGAGACGCTGATCCTTGATATGATCTCGCTCGATTATCACGAAACGCTGTGCGCGGGTTCCGGTCACCAGGCCGAGGCGGTCAAGGCGCGCTCAATGCAAGAGAACGCCGGAAAGTATGTTCTCGTTGTCGACGGCTCGATCCCGACCCGAGACGGCGGGGTCTACTGCATGGTCGGTGGCCGGCCGATCCTCGACGTTGTCAAAGAGGCCGCCGAGGGTGCCGCTGCGATCATCGGCATCGGTTCGTGCGCTTCGTGGGGTGGCATCCCGTCGAGCGACCCCAATCCGACGCAGGCGAAAGCCGTGCAGGACGTCCTTCCCGGCAAGACGGTGATCAACATTCCCGGCTGCCCACCGAACGTCTATAATTTCCTGTCGACGGTTCTTTATCTCGTCACCTTCGGCAAGGCGCCCGATCTGGACGACAAGAACCGGCCGAAATTCGCCTATGGCCGCTTGATCCATGAGAACTGCGAGCGCCGACCGCATTTCGATGCCGGCCGCTTTGCCCATGCCTTCGGTGATCAGGGCCATCGCGAGGGCTGGTGTCTTTACAAGCTCGGCTGCAAGGGGCCCGAAACCTACGCCAACTGCCCGGCCATCCTGTTCGGTGACGTCGGCGCCGGGGCTTGGCCGGTCGGAACCGGCCATCCCTGCTTCGGGTGCACTGAGCAGGGCGTTGGTTTCACCAAGCCGATCCATTCGTTGGCGCAGGTTTTGACCGTTACGCCGCCAACAGCGTTTCCGCGCGTCGCCGAAGATAAAGGCCAGGGGGCGACGATCGCAGCGGCGGGACTGGCGAGCGCGGCGATCGGTGCCGGTTTGGGCGCTGGTGCCGTGCTCGCCTCCCGGTTGGGCAAGAAGCCCGTCCCCGATGAAAAGGCGTTCACCCGATCGAACTACGACGATCGGCCTGATGCCTCGGCTTGAGAAAGGCGCAGCGATGACGCTTGACCGCCGGGATTTCCTGCGCGCGCTCTCGATCGCGGGCGCCGGCACGGCCCTCGCTGCCTCCGAGGTCGCGCCGGCCGGGGCATTGCAACGCCCACCGAAACCGGTATCACCGGAAGCGATTGGCCTGCTTTATGACTCGACCCAGTGCGTCGGCTGCAAGGCGTGCGTGGCGAGTTGCAAGCGGGCGAACGACATGCCGCCCGATATCACCGCCGATCAGCGTGCGTGGAACGAAGGCACCTGGGACACGGCCAAGGGCCTCTCGGGAAATACCTTGAATGTGATCAAGGTCTACCGCGATGGCTCGATGGAGCAGAAGGACCGGGAAACGGACGGGTTCGCGTTCATCAAGCGGCAGTGCCTGCACTGTGTCGATCCGTCGTGCGTCTCCTGCTGCCCGGTTTCGGCGATGACCAAGGACCCCGAAACCGGGATCGTCAGCCACGATCCGGATCGCTGCATCGGCTGTCGCTACTGCGTGTTCGCCTGCCCGTTTCAGGTGCCCGTCTATCAATACGACCGGGCGTTCGGCAAAATACAAAAGTGCCAGCTATGTAAGCATCGCCTGGCCGAGGGCGAAATCCCGGCGTGCGCCGAATCCTGCCCGACGGGCGCGACCCTGTTCGGGCGCATCACCGATCTTCGCGCTGAGGCGCATCGGCGCCTCGAACTGCAACCGGGCGATACCTATGCCTATCCGTCCGGCGAACTGGGCGGCGATCGTGGGGACGCGTACGCCCCGACGGAGAAGACCGTTCGCGTCAGCTACCTTCCGGAAGTGTACGGCGAACATGTTCTCGGTGGCACGCAGGCGCTCTATCTCGCCGCCGTGCCCTTCGAAAAGCTGGGCCTGCCTCACGGCAACGTGCCGGATTACGCCTACGCCGCGCAGACGGAAGGCGTTCAACACCTGCTCTACAAGGGGATGATCGCTCCGGGAGCCGTACTCGCCGGGCTGGTGCTGTTGGCTCGGCGCAATTTCGGCAAGCACCATCACGAGGCGGAAGAAGACTGAGGCGAAACGTCGGCAGGCCCGAAACGCGAGCGCCGGCTGGAGAGTTAAAGCACGATGAGCACCCACGAGCACGCACCGATCGGCGGCCGCCTGTTCACCCGCTGGTTCCTGTTTCTTCTCGCGATCGTACTGATCGCCGGTGTGGTGCTTGGCGAGCGGTTCATTTTCGGGCTCGGCGCCGCGACCAACCTCAATGATGGCTACCCGTGGGGCATCTGGATCGCCATCGATTTGATTATCGGTACCGCGCTGGGCTGCGGCGGGTTCGTCACCGCCTTTCTCGTCTACATCCTGAACAAGGGCGTCTACCATCCCCTCGCCCGCGCCGGTCTGATGACCAGCCTGTTCGGCTATAGCCTCGGTGGTCTCGCCGTCATGTTCGACCTCGGCCGCTGGTGGCAGGGCTACAACATCATGCTGCCATGGCTGATCAACCCCAACTCGGTGCTGGTCGAAACCGCGCTGTGCATCTTCGCCTACACGATGGTGCTGATGGTGGAGTTCGCGCCCACGGTGCTCGAGCGTTTCAGGATGACCCGGTCACGCAAGACGCTGCATCGTGTCCTCTTCTTCTTCACCGGCCTCGGCTGCCTGTTGCCGATGATGCACCAGTCGTCGATGGGCACGGCGATCGTTCTGCTTGGCTACAAGCTCTCGCCGCTGTGGCAATCGCAGATGTTGACGGTATTTTTCCTGCTCACCGCCGTTTCCATCGGCTTTGCCGTCGTCGTCTTCGAATCTGCCCTGTCGTCCGTCGTCTTCGACCGGCCGTTTGAAACCCGCATCCTTGCCGGGCTCTGCGGCGTCATGGCCTGGGTCGCGGTGATCTTCCTTGCCCTGCGCGGGATCGACCTTGTTCGTCTCGGTGCCATCGGCCTTGCCTTCGACGCCACCACGCCGGCCGCCTCGTTCTGGGTTGAAACGGGGCTCGGCGTTGCCGCGGTCGCGCTGTTGATGCCGGTGCGCAACCGCTCGAACCCGCGGACCATCTTTCTCGGCGCCACCGCCCTGCTGCTGCACGGTGCGCTCTATCGCCTGAACTGCTACCTGATCGGCTACGACCCCGGCTACGGCTGGCACTATTTTCCTTCGGCGGGCGAGATCCTCGTCACCCTCGGTGTCTTCTCGTTGCACGTGCTGCTCTATCTCGCCCTCGTCCGCCACCTTCCGGTTCTGCATGCCGTCGAAAGGTCCACGGACGCCGGACGCTCGACCGGCAGCCCGGGCCGTCTCGCCATCGACCAATCACGATAAGACCTGAGAAGAGGCTCGCATCGCCATGCGCATTACCATCGACCCCATCACCCGCATCGAGGGCCATCTGCGCATCGACTGCGAAGTCGACGGTGGCAAGGTGGTCAATTCGTGGTCATCGGGCCAGATGTGGCGGGGAATCGAGGTAATCCTCAAGGACCGCGATCCGCGCGACGCCTGGATCTTCGCCCAGCGCATCTGCGGCGTGTGCACGACGGTGCATGCCATCGTCTCGGTGCGGGCGGTCGAGAACGCGCTCAAGCTCAAGGTACCGCTCAACGCTCAGTACATCCGCAACATGATCATCGCCGCGCACGGCATCCATGATCATATCGTCCACTTCTATCAGCTCTCGGCGCTCGACTGGGTCGACATCGTCTCGGCGCTGAAGGCCGATCCCAAGGCGGCGGCGGCGATTGCTCAGAGCCTGTCCGACTGGCCGCTGAACAGCGCCGACGAGTTTGCCAAGGTCCAGAAGAAGGTGCAGGCGTTCGTCGATTCCGGCCAACTCGGCATCTTCGGCAGCGGCTATTGGGGTCACCCGGCGATGAAGCTGCCGCCGGAGGTCAATCTGCTGGCCATTGTGCACTACATGCAGGCGCTCGACTACCAGCGCCGAGCCAATCAGATCGTCGGAATTCTCGGCTCGAAAACGCCACACATTCAGAACCTCGCCGTTGGCGGCGTCGCCAATCCGATCAATCCCGAGAGCCAGTCGACGCTCACACTCGAACGCCTCTACAAGGTCAAGACGCTGCTCGACGAGCTGGGTGGATTCGTCCAGCAGGTCTATCTGCCCGATGTCGCGGCGATTGGCGCGCTTTACGCCGATTGGACCGCCTACGGAGCCGGCGTGACGACGATGATGGCGGTTCCGGAGATGCCGCTCGATACCCGCAACACCCAGTTTGCGCTACCAGGGGGCTTCATTCCCGCGGGGGATGTCGGGCGTTTCCAGGCGATGGCCAACTTCAGTGACGGATTTTTCGAAAAGGGCGTCAAGGAGAGCGCGAAGCACGCCTGGTACGAAGGGTCGGGCGAGCCGCTGCATCCTTATGACGGCGAGACCGAACCCAAGTTCACCGGCTTCGAGGACGATGCGAAGTACTCGTGGGTCAAGGCTCCGACCTTCAACGGCGAGCGGGTGCAGGTCGGCCCCCTGGCGAACGTGCTGGCGATGTATGCCGCCGGGCACGAGCCGACGAAGCGGAATCTCGGCCGCCTGTTGTCGATCGCGGCCAAGGTCGGTGGCAATGAATTGCCGCTTTCGGCGCTGCAGTCAACGATCGGCCGGCATGCGGCACGCGCCGTGCGCTGCGCGGTTCTGACCGAGACGCTCGCGGCGCAGTGGGATCTGCTCATGCAGAACATCGCCAAGGGCGACTATGCCACATTCAACGCGCCGAGTTTCCCCAAGGGCGAGATCCGTGGCTTCGGCTGCCATGAGGCCCCCCGTGGGGTTCTCTCGCACTGGACCGTGATCAAGAACGGCAAGATCGCCAACTACCAGGCGGTTGTGCCGAGCACATGGAACGCCGGACCGCGTGACGAGAACGACGCGCTCGGGCCCTACGAGGCGTCGCTGATCGGCAACCCGGTGGCCGATCCGGAGCGACCGCTCGAAGTGATCCGCACCGTGCATTCGTTCGATCCCTGCCTTGCCTGCGCCATCCACATGATTGACGGCAGCGGGGAGATCGCGCGCATCAAGGTTCTCTGAGGGGGGCGGCAGCGGGCACAGACCTGCGCCGCTCCGGCTCGGAGCTTGATAAATTAAGGAGAACTGCTCTCCGATGAACGTGCTTGTACTCGGCGTTGGCAACATCCTCCTTTCCGACGAAGGGGCGGGCGTTCGCGTCATCGAGGCCCTGCAGGAGCGCTACGATGTTCCCGAGACCGTCGCTGTTGTCGACGGCGGAACGTGCGGCATGGACCTGCTCGATACCCTTGCTGACCGCGATCACCTGATTGTGGTCGATGCCGTACATACCGGGAGTCCGCCGGGAACCGTGGTCCGCATCGACGGACGCGACATTCCGGCGGTCTTCCGGACGAATGCAACGCCGCACCAGCTGGGACTACAGGAGGTGCTGGCGAAATTGATCCTGCTTGAGCGTGCCCCGGCCCGCGTAACCGTGATCGGCGTTCAGCCCGCCTGCCTCGACCTCGGCCTTGCATTATCCGAAGCCGTTGCCCGGCGTATCGATGACATTTTGCGGCTGCTGATCGCCGAGCTGCCCGGCATCGTCCTCAGGCCTGACGGCCGGGTGTGGCCCACAGCGGCGGAGCTGATCGCTTAGTAGGCGAACTCGCGAAAGATCGGATCGACACTGCCGTTCCAGCGGCGGTTGTAGGCGCAGAGCAGGTCCTCGGCGGAGGTGAAATTCGCCTCGGCGATACGAAACAGCGGAGCGAGAAATTGTGTTTCGTTGCGGCCGAGGCCGTCGTCGATCGCCCGGCGGCAGAGTCCGCGGTGCGCGATTTCCAGGGCCTCGAGGGCAATATCGCGGACGGTGATGTTGCGAAACGGGGTCTTGAGCGCCGTGCGCGGCACCATGGCGCGCATTTCCTCCCGCTCCTCGCCCGTCCAGTCCTTGACCAGATCCCACGCCGCCGCGCGCGCATCGTCATCGTAGAGCAGGCCGACCCAGAACGCGGGAAGCGCGCACAGGCGGTTCCACGGCCCGCCGTCGGCACCGCGCATCTCGATGAACCGTTTCAAGCGGACTTCGAGGAAGCAGGTCGTCAGATGATCGGCCCAATCGCTCATCGTCGGTGTCTCGCCGGGAAGGCCGGGCAGGCGCCCGGCCATGAAGTCGCGGAATGACTGCCCCGCGACGTCGATGTAACGTCCATCGCGATAGACAAAGTACATCGGCACATCGAGCATGTAGTCGACGTAGCGCTCGAACCCGAAACCGTCCTCGAAAACGAAGGGGGCGATTCCGCAGCGGGCGGGATCGGTGTCGGTCCACACGTTGCTCCGCAGCGACAAAAAGCCCGACGGCGCGCCATTGATGAAGGGCGAGTTCGCGAACAGGGCGGTCGCGACCGGCTGCAGGGCAAGGCCGATGCGGAACATCCGCACCATCGACGCCTCGGAATCGAAGTCAAGGTTGACCTGGACGGTGCATGTCGCCTGCATCATATCGAGCCCGAGGCTTCCGACCTTCGGCATGTACGCGGCCATGATGTCGTAGCGACCCTTCGGCATCCACGGCAGCTCCGCGCGCGGCCACTTCGGCTGATAGCCCAGACCGAGGAAGCCGACGTTGAGCTCGGCGCCGATCGTCTTGACCTGATTAAGGTGCCGGCCGATTTCGCAGCAGGTCTGGTGAATGCTCTGCAGCGGCGCACCGGACAGCTCCACCTGACCGCCGGGCTCGAGCGTGATCGAGCAGCCGGTCTCATCGACGAGCGCGATGGTGTTGCCGTTCTCGCGGATCGCTGTCCATCCGAAGCGCGCAAGGCCTTCGAGGATGGCGCGAATGCCCCGCGGGCCGTCGTAGGAGAGCGGCTTTAAGTCTTGCAGATCGTAGGCGAATTTCTCGTGCTCGGTGCCGATCCGCCACTGCGAGCGCGGCTTGCAGCCACTTTCCAGATAGGTGATCAGGCTGCGCCGGTCGGTTGCCGGCTCCGGTGCGGCTTGGCTGAGACCGGACATCACTCAATTCTCGCTGTCATTCGCTTATCGCGGGGCGCCAGTCTTCGGTGAAAGCACGCCAGCTTGCAAGCGCCGCGATCGCGGCCGTCTCGGCGCGCAGGATCAAGGGGCCGAGGCTGATCGCGGTTACGAACGGCGCGATCGCGATCATCGTCGCCTCCGCCTCGGTGAAACCGCCTTCCGGGCCGACAAGAATGCCAATGTCGCCCGCAGATCGGACGATAGCGGCGCGCCGCTCGCGGGCGGCATCGGCGATCGTCCGGCCAACGCCACGCTCGTCGAGGAAGAACAAGGGGCGATCCTGCAGCCACGTTGCAATCAGCGCCTCGAGTTGCAACGGCTCGGCAATACGCGGAATCGTCAACCGCCCGCACTGTTCGGCGGCCTCGATCGCCTGCGCGCGGACGCGATCGAGCACGATGCGGGGCGCGACGGCGTGCTGGGTGAGTACCGGTTGCAACGTCGCGACGCCGAGTTCCGTTGCCTTTTCGATGACGAAATGCAGGCGCTCCTTTCTGATCGGGGCGAAGGCGAGGATCGGCCCGCTTTCGCTGCGCTGTCGGCAAAGTTGTGTCGTAACGCCAAGGGCGCAGGTGCGGCGGTCTGCCCGGACGATCGTCGCCAGCCACTCGCCGTCGCGCCCGTTGAATGTGCGCACGCCGTCGCCGACGCCACGCCGCATCACGCGCGTCAGGTAGTGCGCCTGGGCGTCGGTGACGGCGAATTCCGCGCCGCATTCGAGCGCGGCGTCGACAAACAGGCGGACAGGAGTTTCAGCGCGCGGCATCCTCTTTAATCTCAGTGTTCCGCCGGAATGGCTGGATCGTGGGTACCCTGTTCTTTGGAACTCATGGCATAACAGACGGGCCATGGCGCAGACCAGCACAACGAGTACGAGCGATATCCCCGCAGGCGACTGGATTGATCGCCGCTTGCCCCCCGTTGTTCGTCCCTACGCTCGGCTGGCTCGGCTGGATCGGCCGATCGGCATCTGGCTGCTGATGTTTCCGGGCTGGTGGGGGCTTGCCCTCGCCGCGCCCGGCTGGCCCGATCCATGGTTCCTTGCGCTTTTTGCCGTGGGCGCGACAGTCATGCGCGGTGCCGGCTGCGTTATGAACGACATCGCCGATCGCAAGTTCGATGCGCGTGTCGCGCGGACGGCCGGCCGGCCGCTCGCCAGCGGCGCGGTGGGCATGCGAGACGCGGTGCTGCTCATGGGCGGGCTTTCGTTCCTTGGGCTTGCCGTCCTGCTTCAGTTCAACGGGTTCGCGATCATTGTCGGTGCATCATCGCTTGTGCTCGTCGCGGTCTATCCCTTCGCCAAAAGAGTGACATACTGGCCGCAAGCCGTGCTTGGCCTGACCTTTAACTGGGGCGCGCTGCTTGGATGGGCTGTGGTCCGCGGCGAGCTGGCAGTGCCGGCGCTGACGCTTTATGTCGCCGGGCTATTCTGGACGCTCGGATACGATACGATCTACGCGCACCAGGACAAGGAGGACGACATCCTCATCGGCGTAAAGTCGACCGCGCTTCGCTTCGGCGGCGCCACGCCGTTATGGTTGTGGGGCTTTTATGCGACGACGGTCCTGCTTTTGGCGCTGTCCGGCGCCTTGGCGGGAATGGGGTGGCCGTTCTACCTGGGACTGACGGGGGTTGCCGCGCACTTCGTCTGGCAGATTGTGCGTCTCGATATCGAGAGCGCTCATCGGTGCCTCGCCCTGTTCAAGGCTAACCGCTGGGTTGGCTTGATGGTGTTCGTGGCGATCGTTCTTGGCTGGATCGGAGCCTGAGGTCGTGGACGATACGGCGGTCCGGGCGTTCATTGTCGCGAATACTGAAATTGTCACGCCGCCGCTCGTGCCTGAAATCTCCCTGCGGCTGGCGAGCAAGTCGGTTCCAATCTGGCAGGCGACGGAATCCGCGCTCGAGCAGATCGGCGTCGAGCCGCCATATTGGGCGTTTTGCTGGCCGGGCGGTCAGGCGCTCGCCCGGTTTCTCATTGACGCGCCGGATCGCGTCGCCGGCCGCAGTGTTCTCGACTTCGGCGCTGGCTGCGGGATCGCCGCAATCGCCGCCGCCCGGTGCGGCGGCGTGGCGTACGCCAACGAGATCGACCCGCTAGCGAACACCGCGGTGGCGATGAATGCGGCACTAAACGGCGTTACCGTCACCACCGAACCGGGAGACCTGATCGACTCCGCGCGATCCGGCTGGGGAATCGTGCTCGCCGGCGACATCTGTTACGAACGCAAGTTCGCGGAGCGGGCGATCGGCTGGCTGCGCCGTCTGGTGCGATCCGGCAGCGATGTCCTGCTGGCCGACCCGGGACGTGCCTATGTCCCAAGCTCTGGCCTCGACGCGCTTGCCTGCTACGAGGTGCCGACGTCGCTCGATCTTGAGGACCGAGTGAGCCGCACGTGTATTATCTGGCGCGTTCTGCCGTAACGCGCCTTGCGCGTGGAAGGCCGGGGCGATCGTCAGGCGGCGCGCACCTGGGACAAGAAGCGCTCGACCTCGCCGCGCAGGTCGGCAGACGTTCGGCCGAGAACGACGACGGCGTCGAGGACTTCGCCCGCCGCGCTTCCGGTTTCGCGGGCCGTCTTGCTGATACCGCTGATGCTGGTGTTTACCTCCTGCGTGCCCGTCGCGGCCTCCTGCGCGTTGCGCGCGATCTCCTGTGTTGCCGCGCTCTGCTGTTCGACGGCCGCTGCGATGGTTGACGAAATCTCGTTAAAGCGCAGGATCGTCGATGAAATGCCGACGATGACTTCGACCATTTCGTCCGACGCCGTCTGAATTCCGGCGACCTGCCGGGTGATTTCGCCCGTCGCCTTCGCCGTCTGCTGGGCGAGAGCCTTGACCTCGCTGGCGACGACGGCGAAGCCTTTGCCGGCTTCACCGGCACGCGCGGCCTCAATCGTGGCGTTCAGCGCCAAAAGATTGGTCTTGGCGGCGATATCATCGATCATGCTGGTGACGGCGCTGATGTTCCGGGTTACGTCGGCGAAGGCGACGACGCGCTCGCTCATCCGATCGGCATCGTCCGATGCGCGCCGCGAGATGACGGCGGCCTCGCCAACCTGGCGACTGATTTCGCCAACCGAGGACGACAGTTGTTCCGAGGCGGCGGCCACGGACTGAACGTTCGCCGCCGCCTGATCGGCGGCCGAAAGGCCGGCCGAAGACTGCTGGCTGGCATGCGCGGCGACCGTCGACATCGACCGCGCGGCGTCCTCGATCCGCGAGGCCGTCTCGGCGACGCTGGTCACGGCGCTCTTGACACCGGCCTCGAACGCATCGGCGAGAGCGAACGTGCTGTGACGTCGCGCCTCCTCCGCCTGCCGTCGCAACGTCTCCTGCTGTCCTTGAAGCCGTTCGACCTCGATCGCGTTGTCCTTGAACACCTGGACGGCGCGAGCCATTTCTCCAATTTCGTCACGGTGATCGAGCGCCGGGACCGCGATCGCCCGATTCCCCTCGGCCAGCGACGTCATGGTGCCGGTCATCGCCCGCACGGGGCGGCTGATCGAGCGCGCAATTAACCACGCGAGCATCATGCCAACGAGAACACCCACACCAGCGGCGGCAATCGAGCCGGTCTGCGCCAATGTCAGCGCCGACTGGGTCTGTTCTTCGTTCTGCTGAGAAAGTGCGACATGGTTCTTGCGCATCCTTTCGGAGGCAGCGGTAAAGGCATTGGCCGCGTCCGCCATCGGGCCGCGAAGGCGCGCGGAAACGGCGTTTGTCGAATTTACGAATTCGCCGAACGCCTCACCGTACTGGTGGCCGAGCTTGCGTGCCTCTTCAGCGCTCTCGCGGATGAAGTCGTCATCGACATCGGCGAGCAAGCTGTCGATCGCCGTATCGAAGGCTTCGATATGCGACTTCGCCTCGTCCACCAGGTCGGGCTCCTGGTACGCAATGAATCGCATTGACGCCGCGCGCGCCGTCAGGATTTCCTGCTGAGCAAGACCGGCAAGCGCCGCCGACCGAAAGTGCTCTTCGCCCATCGAAATATCGATGATCGCCGCAAGGTGTTCTCTTATCAGAGAGGCATACGTATCCATCATGCCATGTAAAATATCTTCCCGCCGTCTGCGCAGATCAATCAATTGCGTATATTGCGCTGTGTAGTCCGAAAATAGGTCCTCAAGTTTCTTGATTTCCGCCTGATCGGCAGCATCGCTCGCATTCATGTGAGCTTCCTTTAACGCGCGCGCCATCATTGCTTCTTTATCTTTGTAAGCCGCGAGCACGGCCTCGTCGCCCTTCTCGATATAAAGTGCGGCGTCGCGTCGCATCGCCATTACGTCGCGATCAACGTTGAGCATGCGCGTCATTTCGTTGGTGACGGTGGCAAAGTTGCGGAAAGCAAGGACAGAGTGCGAGATACCAGCGGTGCCAATGGCGGCGACGACGACGAGCACCGAGAGGACCAATCCGAACCCGCCGAACAGCCTGAGGCGGATGGAGACCCTGGAAAAAAGCGACATACAGAGGATCCTCGCACATTCGGGACGCGAACGTTCAAGGTATGCTGCCACGAAGAGCTTAACATTCGACTAAGTCGCGAGCGGCCATCGCCGCACATTCAGCGGCTTTCCCGCCACCATGCGCTTGCGAGACCGCCGAGGATCACGGCAAGAATCAGTACCGGCATCAAAGGAACCTCGGTTGCCCCGACGGTGGCATGCGCCCGATTGCGCTGCAGTCCCAGCCAGCCGCGCCCGGCCGCGTCTCGACCCGGCTCCGTCCTGCGGAACTCCGGTATCCCATCGGCAAGCCAGGCGATGCCGCCGCCGGTGGCCGTCACGAGCGGCGCGAGGCGCTCCGCAGATGCACGCAAATCGACGAATTCGGGCGGATTAATCCGCCCCACGGCGGTCAGCGCCGTATGCGTGCCATCGGATACCCGCCATAACCCAGTGGCATCGGCTCGCATCTGGGCGCGCGAGACACCGTCAACGCCGCTCTCAAGATGGAGCGGGTGATCGACGCCTGCCGGATCGGTCACCGTAACGTCGACGTCGCCGGCCTCGAGGCTGCGACGCGTTACCGTCAGGATTCCGTCCGATGCTTGAACGGCGAGGCGTTCCTCCTCCAGGTCCGGCTCCTTCATCAGCCAGTGTGCGAGGCGCCGCAGCAGCTCGGCATGCGGTCCTCCGCCGTCATAGCCGCGGCTCCACAACCAGATCTGGTCACTCATCAGTTGCGCGACGCGCCCATCGCCGACGCGGGCGACGGCAAGCAGCGGCTGGCCATCGTCCCCCGTCATCAATGTCGTTCCCGTGCGGGCTTCGCCGCCGATCAGCCGGAACCAGCGTCCCCACGATGGGCCGGACGGGGCAGCACCGCCGTCGTTGTTCGTCTGCCCCTCGCCCGGCAGCGCGGCGGTCACGGGGTGACGGTGGCCGACGTCCGATACCTCGGGACGGAATGCCTTGTCGATGATCCGGCCGTCCGGGGCAATCGGCAGAACATCGCCGAGAGGTGTGGAGTAAAGAGACTGAGGGCCGGCAAATTCCGGTCCCACGGAGACCAGGAGCGCGCCGCCCTGGCGGACGTACTCGGCAATGCGGCCGTAGTACGGCATCGGCAGGATGCCGCGAACGACATAGCGATCGAGCACGATCAGGTCGAAATCGTAAAGTTTGGTCTCAAAAAGCTCCTGGACGGGAAAAACGATGAGAGAAAGATCCTTCAGCGGTGTCGAATCGTCCTTCTCCGGCGGACGGAGAATGGTGAAATGGATCAAGTCGACGGACGGGTCTGATTTCAGCAGATTGCGCCAGGTGCGCTCCCCCGGATGCGGCTGCCCGGAGACGAGCAAGACGCGCAAGCGATCGCGCACTCCCTTGACCACCGTCGCGGCCCGGTTGTTCAGCGTCGAGACGTCGTCAGGAGCGGGATCGGCCTCGATTTCCAGCACCGTCGGGCCGACATGGCGGATCGGCAGGGCATAGGACGCGGTCCGCCCGGGGATGGCTTCGGCGTGACCGGCATCGACGCCGTCAACGCGGAAGCGGACGCGAACCGGGCTGTTCGTCGCGGGAGGGGTACCCGCCTCCTCGATCCGATAGCTGACGGTGACGCGCTCGTCGACGAGACCGTAGGCCGGTGCCTGTTCGATGACGACCCGCCGGTCGTGTTCGTCTCGCTTTCCGGCAACCAGGAGATGGACCGGCGCCGTCAGCCAAGGGGCCGAGCCCGGGGGCGGCACGTCATGCACCTGTCCATCGCTGAGGATCAGCACGCCGGCGAGCCGGTCGGACAGGTCGTCAAGCACCGCGCGCTCGATCGCGCCAAACAGCCGTGTCTCGCCCGTACCATCGGCTCCCGCATGGATGGTGCGGATCTCGAGACCATCAAGTTTTCCCAGTGAAGCTTCGATGCGCGCGCGCGCGGTTTCGATCATGTGAGCGCGATCTCCGATCTGATCGCTGGGCGAATCGTCGACGACGAGCAGCGCGACGTCCGGTCGCGGTCGCTGGTCTTCGTGGACGACGCGTGGATCGAGCACCGCGATGCCAAGCGCGGCCATCGCCAAAGCTCGGAACAAGGAGCCGCGCGTCCGTCTGAACACAGCGATGGCGATGAGCCCCGCGGCGGCAGCAAGAATCGCGACCACGAACCACAGCGGCACCAGCGGATGCCATAGGATATCGGCGATCACCGCGGACATCATGGCGCGAGGCGGTCCATAATCGCCGGCAGATGCACCTGATCGGCCTTATAATTGCCGGTCAGTGCGTACATCACCAGATTGACGCCGAAGCGCAGCGCCAGCTCCCGTTGCTGCTCGCCTCCGGGCACGACGGCAAACAAGGGCCGCTGGCCGCTATCCACCGCCCAGGCACCCGCCCAGTCGTTCGAGCCGGCAATCACGGAACTCACGCCATCGTTGACGTGCTCGCCCGTGGGCTCGACCCAGACGACTCCGCCCGTGCGACGGCCGGGTGCGTCGGCGAGAAGGTAATATGCCCGACGAAGGACGTGATTTTCGGGCAAAGGTACCAATGGTGGCAGATCCAGCGCGTGGGCGATTGCGCCGAACGCCGAGCCGTTTCCCCCGCCGGTCTGACCGCGTGAATCGAAAACGATCGTTCCCCCCGTGCGCATGTAGCTGCTCAGCTTCTGCGCTGCCCGAGGTGACGGCGGGCGTGTCGATTCGGACAGCGGCCAATAAAGCAGGGGATAGAATTCAAGCGCGTCGCGTTCGGGATCGACGCCGACGGGCTCAGCCAGCGCCGCCGCGGTCCGCCGGTTGACCACCGCGGTCAGGCCGGCGAGACCCGATGCGGCGATCTCGTCGATAGCTGCATCACCCGTTTGGATATAGGCGAGCCGCGTATCGAGGCTCGCGGGTTCAGCCGTTCCGTCGGCGATCACGGTCTGGGCTTGGGCGAGCCCGATCGTGCCAGCGGCCGCGGACAGTCCGAGCGCGAGAACGGTGGCGCGCACGACGTGGGTCGTGGAACGGCGCGCGGCTCGCCCGACAGCGAGGGCGCGCGCCGGCAGAATGCCGCGCAAGATGAACGCGCAGACAAGATCGACAAAGGCCAGTGCCAGGGCGGTGCCCAGCAGCCACGGTCGCAGGTCGCGCTCCGTGCCTTCGCCCAGCAAAGAGACGTTCGCTCCATCGGGAACCGCGCTCGGCGCCGCGATGAGCGGGGCCGGATCAGCCACGCGCGGGCCGAGATTGAACGCTTGGCGCGCGCCGGTCGTCCCGTAAAAGCCCGGAGGATGCCGTGGCCCCACGGCCGTGTCGGCAAAAGCGCCGCTTTCGATCGCCCGTACTCCGGACGGGGCGGGACCGAGTCGCCCGAAGCCGTCAAGCGTTTCCAGAGGGGCCGCGAGTGAGGTGGACGTCGTCGTATCTCCGCCCTGTGCGAGATCGACGATCCGGCGCAGGAGTTCGACGAACAGGCCCGACAACGGCAGGTTCGACCAGTCGGGTGTCGCCGTCGTATGGACCAGGACGACCCAACCGTCGCCCCGGCGGGCGCCACTGATCAGCGGTGTGCCATCGTCGAGATGCGCCCAGGTGTGCTCCGCCGAATCGAGGGAGGGCTCGGCGATCACCTGGCGGTGAACGACGAGATCCTTGGGAATCTGCAATCCATGCAGCGGGCTTGCCGCGTCGAAGGGAGCCAGCCGTCCGCCGTCGGACAACGACAGCGCACCGCCGATCGTTCGTTCGCCCGCACGCAACGGTACGGGTAGGAGCGGATCGTTTGCGGACGCTTCCCGCGCCAGCCGAGGGCCGGCGAAACGGAGCAGCACGCCACCTGATTCGACCCATTTGCGAATGGTATCGGCGGAGGCGGGATCCAAGGTTCCGACGTCGGTCAGCACCAGCGCGCCGAGCGGACGCGCCAGCAGCGTCGCGAGATCCCCCTGGCGGACGTCAGCGAACGGCTGCATCGCCCGCTGCAGGAAGTAGCGCGCGTCGAGCAAGGGTTGTTCGCCCGTCGTTTCTCCCAGCAGGCCGACAGAGCGACGTCGCCAATGCTCGTCGGTCAGCAGCACACCGCCGGCGGTCTGCGCGCCGTCGATTTCGATTCGCGTGAGCCTCGCCGATAATTCCGTCGGCAGGTCGACCGGCACGAGGGCACTCCGTTGGCCGGCGGCGAGCGTGATCGACCGCTGTGCCAGCGGATCGCCATCGTCTCCGGAAAACCGCAGACCGAGGATTTTTTCGGGGCCGGGCTCGGCACGTACGACGGCGAGTTGCGGGCCCAGTGGGCCGAGAGGAGCCGATTTTAGGACCATCGCGAGGTAGTCCGATCGTGGCAACAGCAGGCTGACCGGACCCAGGGCGCGCAGACGCTCGACCAGCATTCCCACGTCCATGCGCTCATTCGCATCGACGTTGCGCGACCCTGAAAGCTTCGGTTGGGTCGCATTCGACGCCGCCCCGTCCGGCGTGGCCGTCGTCGGCTCGGCCAGACCGTCCATGATCCAGATGACGGCGCCGGGTGGCCATGCGCCCGCGTTCGCCGTCCGTGACAGCGCCGTGACAGCGGTGGCACGAGACGTCGGCCACGGTTTCGGCTTCAATGCCAGCGCCACCTCGCGGGCTCGTGCCGCCGGCAGCGGCAGGAGGTCTTCGTCCGGCGTATCGGCGAACGCAGCCGCGGTCGGCACCAGAACGACCGGGCGTCCTTCCCGTTCACTGCGGTCGATCGCCTGCAACAGAGCCTTGCGCCGCTGCTCCCAGTCGGTCGCGGCGGCCCAGCCGTCGTCGATCAGCAGCATGACCGGGCCGGTGCCGGGAAGCCGCTCCTCCGCATCAAGGATCGGGCGAGCGATGCCAAGGACAACCGCCATCACCAGCGCGAGACGCAGGGCGAGGAGCCACCACGGCATCCTTACCGCCGTTTCGTCGGCGGAAGAGAGCGCGGCGAGCAGGCGGAAGGGTGGGAATTGAACGCGCCGGGGCGACGGGGGCGTGGCTCGCAACAGCCACCAGAGGGCAGGCAAGGCGATAAGACTTAAGAGCGCCCACGGAGCGGCGAAGCTGAGCGCGCCCAGGCTCAACATTGGCTGAGGACTGTCATCATCGGCGATCAGGACCTGAAAGGGCAAGGTAGAGCGACAGCAACGCGATTTCCGGCGCGTGATCGGTGCGGTGGGTGAGCGCCGACCAACCTGCTCTGCGGGCGGTCTCGCGGATTGCATCGCGGTGTCGGGCGAAGGCGTCGCGATAGGACGGGCGAACCGACTCGACCCGGCCGAACAGGCGCTCGCCTTCCCGTTCGCTGCCCGAGAACAGCACACGCCCGGCAAACGGCAAAGTTTCCTCGGCGGGATCGACGATATGCAGCAGATGGCCACGCAGGCCGCGGTGGGCGAAACCTGCGACGGCTTCCTGCAGCGCGGGTATCGGTGCGAGAAAATCGCCGATCAGCACGACGCGTCCGTGTCGCGGCAGGAGATCCGCGCTGGGAAAATCGGCGGGCCTCGCGTCCGTATCGCGTTGCAGGCAAACGGCGAGCCGCTGCAGGGCGGCGCGGCCCCCGGAGGGCGGCAGGCCGGTGCCCAGTAAGGCGACGTGCTCTCCGCCTCGCACGAGCAGGGCGGCAAGGGCGAGCAGGAGCAGTTCTGCGCGGGCACGTTTGCTCGGCAGTGCGCGCGCCGAACTCCAGCGCATCGAGTCCGAGGCATCGCACCACAACCAGACACTCTGAGCCGCCTCCCATTCGGTTTCGCGCACGAACGCCCGGTCCGATTTTGCCGATTGCCGCCAATCGATCCGATGGGCGGCGTCGCCGGAGTGATAGCGGCGGAATTGCCAGAACGACTCACCGTCGCCGACGCGTCGCCGGCCGTGGACGCCCTGGCTCACGGTGGCGGCAACGCGTTCGGCGGCAACCAGCAGCGGCGGCAGCGTCGATGCGAGTGCTTCGGCGCGGCACAGGTGCGACGCGTTCGTGCTCGCCGAAGGCTGCCGGCGCTTCCCCCCGCCGGGTGCTCCCCACTCGGCCGTCATGCGAACTGCGCCGCCAGTTGATCGATGATCGATCCGATCGCCACGCCTTCCGCGCGGGCGGAGAAGGTCAGCGCCATGCGGTGGCGCAGGACCGGCCGGGCCAGCGCCAGAACGTCGTCGACCGAGGGCGCCAGCCGGCCGTCAATGACCGCGCGGGCCCGGGCACCCAGCATCAGGGCCTGCGAAGCCCGTGGTCCCGGACCCCAGGCGACGTTCTCCCGGACGGCGGCCAGCGGACTTGATTCGGGACGCCCGGCGCGGACGAGCCGCAAGATGGCTTCGATCACGCTGTCGCCGACCGGAACGTGCCGGATCAGGCGCTGGGCCTGCAGCAACTGCGCCCCGGTGAGAACTTGGACCGGAGGCTCGTCGCTCGGACCGGTGGTGGCGAGCAGCACGCGCCGTTCCGCGTCGAGATCGGGATATTCGACGTCCACCTGCATGAAAAAGCGGTCGAGTTGGGCCTCCGGCAGGGGATACGTTCCCTCTTGCTCCAGGGGATTCTGAGTGGCAAGAACGTGGAACGGTGCCGGCAACGCGTGATAATGGCCGGCGACGGAAACCCGCCGCTCCTGCATCGCCTGAAGCAACGCCGACTGCGTGCGTGGGCTGGCCCGGTTGATTTCGTCAGCCATCAGCAACTGACAGAATACTGGCCCCTCGATGAACCGGAAGTGACGCCGCCCGCTGTCGGATTCTTCCAGAACCTCTGATCCGAGGATGTCCGCGGGCATAAGGTCGGGGGTAAACTGTACCCGCCGCTCGTCGAGGCCGAAGACCCGTCCAAGCGTCTCGACCAACCGGGTTTTCCCCAGCCCCGGAACGCCGATGAGCAGCAGGTGGCCGCCAGAGAGCAAGGTGATCAGTGTTTCATCGACGACAGTCTTTTGACCGAAGATGACGCGGGCGATGGCCTCGCGGGCTTGCGCAATCTGCGTGCCGAGTTGATCTATCGTATCGATGAGCGCAAAATCCCCCTGCTCGCCGAGGTCTGTCTTGGGGCGGGCTGTCATTGCGCCACTCCTGCCGTTTGTTGAAATCGCGGATTGATGTCAAAGCTGTCCTGTGACCTGCCATCGGACCAGCCGTCGGCGGGGCCGGTCTTCTTCGCTAATTCGGTCGATCTACCGGGTGCGCCACCGCCTTCGCCGCAGGGCCGCATCCTCTATGAAAACCTTGGCATCAGCATAGATGGTGAAGGCATCTGGCATTATCACGGCTCGCCCATTCAGCGCAAAGAGCTGGTTTGCCTTCTTGCCTCGGCGTTGCTGCGTGACAATAGTGGTGTCTATTGGCTGGTGACACCCTCGGAAATGGGACCGATCGACGTTGCCGACCTGCCGTTCCTCGCCGTTGAGATGGTTGTGTGTGGCAGCGGCGAGGGGCAGACGATCAGCTTTCGCACCAACGTTGACGAAATCGTCACGGTTGACGACCGCCATCCGCTGAAAGCGGCGGTCGAGGCCGAGGCGGGGTTTCTCGGGCCATCGATCGGTCTGGATCGCGAGCTGCAGGCGCGGGTCGCTCGATCCGTCTATTACGATCTTGCCGCGCTCGGCATCGAATGCGAGATCGACGGGCGCCCCTGCCTCGGCGTCTGGAGTCGAGGGCGCCTGTTTCCTGTTGGCTGGTTGGATGGGGCACCGTGAACGGAACCCCTAGTCGGACGTGCCTTGAACGCCGTTTTGCGAAGCGCCGAATCGTTCCGAAAGAAACGCCGGTGCCGAGGGACATCTGGAGCGAGCGCGGCGATCATGCTCTCAACGACGGCATGGAGCCATTGTTGCCGCTGAAGCCGGCTGCGGTGCTCGTGCCGTTGATCGACCATCCGGATGCGCTGACCGTGCTGTTTACCCGGCGCACCTCGCACCTCGCCCATCACGCCGGACAAGTGAGCTTTCCGGGCGGTCACATCGAGCCAGACGACGATGGCCCGGGAGAGACCGCGCTTCGCGAAACCGAAGAAGAGGTCGGCCTCGAACGCGAGCGGATTACCCTGATCGGGCATCTCGATGCGTACATTACCCGGACTGGATTTATCGTAACACCCGTCGTCGGCGTGGTCAGCCCGCCGTTTGAGATCCGACCCGACCCGCACGAGGTCGCGGAAGTGTTCGAGGTTCCCCTGACCTTTCTGCTCGATCGGGCCAATCACCAGAGGTGCAGCGCCGAATTCGAAGGCGTAACCCGCTATTTCTGGGCAATGCCGTATGGCAGGCATTACATCTGGGGAGCAACGGCGGGGATGTTGATCAATCTCTGCGAATTTCTCGAGGCGGAATGAGCCGGATCCTGCTGCAGTACCTGCTGCCGCTGCTGCTGCCGACGGCGATCTGGCTGCTGTGGTATCTGATTGTCGGTCGTCGAACGGTGACCGCCGACGGCAGCCGCAGCGTTCTTTACCACGGTCCGTGGTTCTGGTTGTTTCTCGGCGGCGTCTGTCTTCTTGGCGTAAGCTTGGTCTTTTCCGCCCTGACCCAGGGCTATGATCCCATCGGCCGATACGTCGCTCCTCACTGGGAAAATGGCCGCGTCGTCCCGGGTCGGGTCGAATGAAAAACAACGCCACGGTCCGTTGCCGCCGCTTCGCGGTCATGGGCGCCGCCGCGCGCAACGGGCCTCGCGCATGAGCGATGCGCCCGGAGGATTTCTCGCGGCAGACGAACCGCCGGCCTGCGATATCATCAACGCTGCCGGATCTTCAGACGCGGTGCTCGTCTGCGACCACGCGTCCAATCGCATTCCAAGACGCCTTGGCAGTCTCGGCCTCGATCCGGACGAACGCGCTGCGCACATAGCCTGGGACCCGGGGGCATCCGTTGTCGCAGAACAACTTGCCGATCTGCTGGATGCTCCTCTGGTGCGTAGCGGCTATTCGCGACTGGTCATCGACTGCAATCGCCCGTTGAACAGCGCCGAGTCGATCGCATCGCACAGCGCCGGAATCGCGATCCCCGGCAACCAAGGGCTCGATACGAGAGACCGGAATGCGCGCGCCGAGGCACTCTTCCGGCCGTATCATCACGCCATCGCGCGCCTTTTGGACCGCCGTGCCGCGGCCGGTCGGCCGAGCGTGCTCTTGAGCATTCACAGTTTCACGCCCGCCCTTAACGGCATCGCCCGGCCCTGGCATGTCGGCATTTCCTATCGGCAGGATGCACGGTTGGCGATTGATCTGCTGAACGCACTGGCGGCGGATACAGATCTGTGTGTCGGTCGCAACACACCCTACGCGATTACCGATGAGACCGACTACACCATTCCCGCGCACGGCGAGCGGCGGGGAATTGCGCATGCGCTGATCGAAATCCGCCAGGACGGACTTGCGTTGGCCGCCGACGCCACTGCCTGGGCGCGCCGGCTACATCGGTGTTACGTGCGAATCAAACCCGGAGCGGGAATCTGAGCCGGGTCGACTTCATCTGTCCACACGGTGAAGCTTGCCAGCGTATTCGGCCCGAAGGTGCTGCTGATTGCCACGTCCGCCGCATCGCGACCGTGGGCGATCAGTATTCGGCCGATCCGCGGAATGTTGTTGCGCGCGTCAAACGTGTACCAGCGTCCGCCGAGAAAGACCTCGAACCATGCGGAAAAGTCCATGGGGTCGGCCGATGGCGGAACACCGATGTCGCCGAGATAACCGGTACAGTACCGCGCCGGAATGTTCAGGCAGCGGCAAAACGTGATCGCGAGATGGGCGTAATCTCTGCAGACTCCCTTGCCCTCATTGAAAGCTTCCCACGCCGTTTTGGTCGGCCGGGCATGCTCGTAGCCGAAAGTGATGTGGCGATGGACGAAATCGCATACGGCCTGTACGCGCGCCCAGCCAAATGACGTCGTGCCGAACAGCGACCATGCCGTCTCGGACAAACGGTCCGTCTCGCAATACCGACTCCCCAGCACGTAGACCAGCGCCTCTTCGGGAAGATCCTGCACGAGGTATTGAACCGCATCGGGAGCGATGACATCCGGGAGCCCGTTATCGCGAACGATCGCATTGGCGAACAGCCGCGTCCGGCCCTGTGGAGCCACGATCCGGCTGCACCAGTTGCCGAACCCGTCACGATAGGCGGTCAGGGGGACGGGAGGATCGCTGATCAGATGATCAGGAACCACCATGTCCGAGATGCGCGAATAATGAACGTTAAGCGTCAGGATCATCGGGGTCGGTTGTGGACAATCGTAGATCAACTCATATCCGACGCGGATGAGCATGGCATATCCCAGATTAGATGGTGTCACGGACGTGCGATATTCGAAGCTCAGCCGATCTGGCTTTCCTTGACTACCCGCTCGTGGCCGTCGTCGACGCTTTTGATCCGATATTGGCAATCATTGTGTTCTGCGGGTAACAGACGGACGATCTTATAGCTGCCGGTCCGCGCCGCAGGTCCTGTTCCATCACGAGAAAACCGGATCGTCTGTCCCACCGAGAACTTGTGCATGGTCATATTTATGATCCCTCGATTGAATCGGCAGGGGCTTCGGTCAGTTTTTTCGCCGCGGAGCGCTTGGATAAAACCGCCCTAACCCTGGCCTTGCTCGAAGCAGTTTCCTTTTCGTGCTTAACGGCACTGCGGCCAGCCAATTCAGCGATGATCGACGGGACGAGCACGGCGGCGGAAGCCTTCTGGGCCGGAGTGCCGCGGCGCATCAGACGCTCGGCGTTTGCGCGCAAAATCGCCAATTCGCCATCTTCCATCGTTGGCAATCGGGTCGAAACATCCATGATATTGATCCCTTAATCGCCGCGCCATCGTTCGTTTCCGACGATATGGCCGGGCGCATGTTTACCGAGCCGCCGGCAGGTCGCCGGCAGGTCGCCGGCAGGTCGCCGGCAGTGGCCGCCGTACCGCCTCGGCGAGCGATCCTCCAAGCGAGTCCTGACCGCACCACGCGTCACAGGGGTCCTAAACCCCCGCGAGGGGACCGCCGCGCCGATCCTGAACGCGGCCCATCGGCGAGCATGTAACGTGCCTGCTGCTCAGACCCTCTGGTGTCGTCTCACGATGACACCAGAGACGCGAAAAACTCAGCCGGCGCGCAAGTTGACGGCCGAAGTCTTGCCCTGTTGCCCTCGCTCCAGGTCGAACTGAATGCGCTGCCCTTCGCCCAGGTTGCTCAGACTCGAACGCTCGACGGCGGAAATATGGACGAAGACGTCCTTTGATCCGTCATCCGGCTGAATGAATCCGAAACCCTTGGCCGAATTGAACCATTTTACTGTACCGATCGACATTTTGCCGCTCCACATAAACGCTGGCTGGCAAAAAGTGCCAACCTAATCAACATTCAATTTGGGGAGCGCGTAAGTCGATCGAAGAATCAACCGGAGATGACGGCCTTGCCCGCACGGAATTTGACTCCCTTTAAATGGGTACATCCGTTCATGTTTTCAACAACTAAAAGCGGTCTGGTCAATTTTACTTCCTTGTAATTACAATAAATTGCCAATAATCAGATTTATATTAAGACGTTACGACGCAGCCTGCCGGGTAGGGTCTGCGCCCGTGGCGCCTCTGTTCGCGGTATGTCGGCCGGTGCGACGAAAGGCTCCGTTCCGTCGACGGCCGTGCCAGTCGCGCCTAGTGAAGTTAATCCCAAGGTGCTGCCACCGCCCGCAACCGCGCCGACAACGGCCCGGAAAACCTCGCCATCCTGTGCCGGCTGACCCTCAACCTGCTGCAAACCGCCCGACCCAAGCTCGCCGTCAGCCGCAAGCGAAAACGCGCCGGCTGGCTCGACGACTTCGCCAGATCCACCATCGGCCAAATGCGATAGCCCTGCCGGACTTCCAGCCGCGGCTTGACTCGCGCACGCGGCCTGTTAGGGTTGGGCGTGCCCTGAACGAGTCAGAAGCACACGGTCGTGTCGTGCGAACGGCAAGGGCACCCGGATCTTCCGTATAATTGCGCTTTCGAAGCGTTGGCCAAGAAGCTCCATATCAAGACGTACGGTTGTCAAATGAACGCCTATGATTCGGCCCGAATGGCCGATCTTCTGGCGGGAATTGGCTACGTGGCGGTGGAGCAGGCGGAAGATGCCGATCTTATCATCCTCAACACCTGCCACATTCGCGAAAAGGCGGCCGAAAAGGTCTATTCGGAACTCGGGCGGCTGCGGCACCTGAAACAACGTCCGGCCAGCGATGGCGGGCCGGTTCTGCTCGCGGTCGCGGGGTGCGTGGCGCAGGCGGAGGGAGCGGAGCTGATAAGCCGGGCTCCTTTTGTCGATGTCGTCGTCGGGCCGCAAAGCTATCAGCATCTGCCAGAA
This sequence comes from Rhodospirillales bacterium, assembly GCA_016712595.1. NCBI lineage: Bacteria > Pseudomonadati > Pseudomonadota > Alphaproteobacteria > Rhodospirillales > Rhodospirillales bacterium. The sequence goes on along the minus strand of JADJQT010000001.1, from coordinate 173,882 downwards.
CTCGTCGCCCGCGTTCACCGGGCGACAGGATCAGTGCTGGAGACGGAGTTTCCCGCCGAGGCGAAGTTTGATTCGCTGCCCGACGCCAGCGTCGAGCCGGGCGCCTGTACCGCATTCCTGACGGTTCAGGAAGGCTGCGACCGTTTCTGCACGTTTTGCGTCGTTCCTTACACGCGCGGCGCCGAATATTCCCGACCGGTTGCCGAGGTGATGAAGGAGGCGCGGCGCTACGTCGCCTGCGGCGTTCGCGAGATCACCCTGCTTGGGCAAAATGTCAACAGCTATCACGGGCAGGCACCAGATGGCCGGGAATGGCGTTTGTCGCGGCTGATCCGGGCGCTCGCCGAGATTGATGAACTCGAGCGTATTCGTTATTTGACGTCTCATCCCAGCGATCACGACGATGATCTGATCAGCGCACATGGCGACGTTCCGCAACTCATGCCCTACCTGCACCTGCCGGTGCAGGCCGGTTCCGACCGAATCTTGCGTGCGATGAACCGTCGGCATTGCGCCAACGACTATCGCCGGCTGATTGACCGGCTGCGCGCCGCCCGGCCGGACATTGCCCTCAGTTCGGATTTTATCGTCGGATTTCCCGGCGAACGGGACGACGACTTCAGCGAAACCATGCGTCTCGTCCGGGATGTCGGTTTCGCGCAGGCCTATTCCTTCAAGTTCAGCGCGAGGCCGGGAACGCCGGCGGCGGACCTGCCGGACGTTCCGAAACACGTCAAGGACGAGCGACTGGCGTGCCTTCAGCAGCTCTTGGACCAGCAGCAGATTGCGTTCAATCAGGCCTGCATCGGCCGCGAACTCCCAATTCTGCTCGATCGCGCCGGCCGCAAGCCGGGACAACTCGTGGGCCGCAGCCCCTACATGCAGGCCGTCCATCTTGATGCCGCTCCCGCGCTGCTGGGTTCTGTGACGCTGGCGCGGATCATCGGCGCGAGCGCGAACAGCCTGAGCGGCGCTCCTGCTTCGGGCGGGGGCGCGTGAGCCAATTGGCGGGCGACGCGCCCGGCGATCAACCCGCACGGGTGACGATCCATAAGCGTTTCGACGATAACCGGCTCGCTTTGCAGCTCTTCGGAGCGCATCACAGCCATCTTGCACGGATCGAACAGCATCTCGATGTGTCGATCGATACGCGCGGCAATCACTTGACGATCAGCGGCTTCCCGGATCCCGTGGCGCGCGCCGGCGCCGTCCTGGACCGGCTCTACGCGCGTCTCGAGCAGGGGCATTCTTTGCGACTTGCCGACGTCGATGCGATTTTGCGCATGGCTGCCGAAGAACCGACCGGCGACGGACCCGAGGCTGCGGACCGTGGCACAGGCGAACCCGAGGCGAGAGTGTTCATCCGCGGGCGGCTGGTGTCGGCGAGAACGCGCGCACAGGGCGCGTACATCCGAGCCATTGACAACCATGACCTTGTCTTTGGTATCGGCCCGGCGGGGACCGGTAAAACCTACCTGGCCGTCGCGAAGGCGGTCGAGCGCCTAGTCAACGGCGAGGTCGACCGGATCATCTTGTCCCGACCCGCGGTCGAGGCCGGGGAGCAACTCGGGTTTCTGCCGGGAAACATGCGCGAGAAGGTGGACCCCTACCTGCGTCCGCTTTACGACGCGCTTTACGATATGCTGCCGGCCCCGCAGGTGATCAAGCGGCTGGAGAGCAGCGAGATCGAGGTCGCGCCGCTCGCCTTCATGCGCGGCAGGACCTTGGCGAACGCATTCGTCATCTTGGACGAGGCGCAGAACACCACCGCCGTGCAAATGAAGATGTTTCTCACCAGGCTCGGCGAAAACGCCCGGATGGTGATAACCGGAGACCTCAGTCAGGTCGACTTGCCGAAAGGGACCCGTTCCGGACTGCGGCAGGCGCTTGAGATTCTTGGCGGCGTGGATGGAATTGCCTTTGTTGAGTTCGGCGAAAGCGATGTTGTGCGTCATCCGCTCGTAACCCGCATCGTGCGGGCGTACGATCAAGCGGAAGACCGCATGAAAGTGGGCGCAGAATATGAACTGGAGCGGCGAGACGGTGGACGCCGTCGCCCTTGACCTCGACGTGCTGATCGACACCAGCGGCTGGGAAGAGCGCATTCCCGGCATCGACGTGATCTGTCGCCGTGCGGCTTCGGCGGCTTTCATCGAAGCCCTGCGCGTTCGCCGGGCGCCAAGCGCGACAGCGGGCGCTGGTGTGACAGATCGCCCGGGCGCATGTCTGCTTCTCGCCGATGACGGCCAGGTGCAGGCGCTCAACCGGCAGTTCCTCGGACGCGACGAGCCGACGAATGTTCTCGCGTTCCCGAGCGCTGCCGCCGACGTGCTTGTTGTGACCGGCGCCGACGGGCCGCCCTTGAGTCTGGGCGATATCATCATTGCCCTTGAAACGACGGCAGACGAGGCGATGCGCGCGGGCAAGCCGCTCGACTGCCATCTGAGCCATCTGGTCGTCCATGGCGTCTTGCACCTTCTTGGCTTTGATCATCAGGTCGAAGATCAGGCCATTGAGATGGAAGCGTTGGAGCGGCGGGCGCTCTCCTCGCTCGGCATTGACGATCCCTATGCCGACGACGGCGAGAATTGACATGATCTCGAACGACTCCGCCACCCCGGCGGACGACGGCGCCAGTCGCTCGTCGGCGCGAACGACAGCGGCCCGGCACGATCCGGCATTAAGCAAGATCATTCGCGGCGCGCTGCGCCGAATCGGCCTCGTGCGCAATGGCGAGGGCTCGATGCGCGATGCGCTTGACGATCTGATCGAGGCGAGCGGAGACGCCGAAGAATTGCTCGGAGAGGACGAACGTGTCCTTCTTTCGAACATTCTCAATGTTCGCGGGCGCTCGATCAGCGATGTCATGGTCCCGCGCGTCGATATTATCGCCATCGACGGAGAATCATCCCTTGCCGAGGTCATCGCTATGATGACTCAAAGCGGACACTCCCGTTTGCCGGTATATCGGGAGTCGCTCGACGACGCGATCGGGATGGTCCACATAAAAGACGTCCTGGCTTGGCGCGGGCGTGACGAACAGTTCGAACTCACGAAAATGGTGCGGCGTGTCCTGTTCGTCGCGCCATCGATGGAAGTTCTCCAACTGCTGTTGGAGATGCGTGCGAGCCGGTCCCATATGGCTCTGGTCGTCGACGAGTTTGGTGGGGTCGACGGCCTGATTACCATCGAAGATTTAGTCGAAGAGATCGTCGGTGAAATCGCCGATGAGCATGACAAGGAGTCCGAGCCGACAGTTCGCAGCGAACTCGATGGTTCGCTCGATGCCGATGCGCGGGCTCCCGTGGAAGTGCTTGAAGACCACCTCGGCGTGACGTTGAGCGACGAGGAACGCGAAGAGGTCGACACGCTTGGCGGGCTTGTCGTCTCGCTGGCCGGTCGCGTGCCGATCCGCGGCGAATTGATCCACCATCCCTCGGGGCTGGAGTTTGAGGTGGTCGAGGCCGATCCGCGACGGATCAAGCGCGTACGGGTGCGCAGACCGGATGCGACGGACGGCGTATCCAGCGAACAGGCCGCGAGTCCGGGCGAAAGCCGCCGATGACGAGCTTTGTTCCCGCTGCGGAATTCCGCGACGTCGCCGATCAATCCGAGCCGTGGCGCCGGGTCAATCGCATGGCGATACAAGTCGGCCGCCTTACCGGCTGGCGAAGGGCGCTGCTGGCATTCGCGCTGGGTGCGATCGCTGTGCTCGCGATGCCGCCCTTGTATGTGCTTCCCGCGCTCGTGCCGGCATTCGTCGGGCTGATCTGGCTGATCGATGGTGCCCGTCACTGGCGGGCCGCACTGCTGACCGGGTTCTGGTTCGGTCTGGGTCATTTTACCTGCGGCTTATACTGGGTGGCCAACGCCCTTTTGACCAAACCCGAGCAGTTTGGCTGGATCGCGCCGGTCGCGCCGGTCGGTTTGGCACTGCTTCTTACCCCGAATACGGCGGTCGCCGCCGCGGTCACGCGCCTAGCGTCTCGCCCGGGTGTCGGCCGCGTGCTGGTGCTGGCCTCGGCGTGGACGATCATGGAGTGGGTTCGCAGTTGGGCCCTGACCGGCTTTCCCTGGAATCTCATCGGCAGCGTGTGGGCGTTTTCCGAAGCAATGCTGCAGCCGGCATCGGTGATCGGAACTTATGGTCTCGGATTGGCCACCGTCGCCGCCGCGGCGATGCCGTCGGTTCTGGCGTACCCATCGCCGGATTTATGGACCCGTTGGCGGCCGATCGCGGTTTCAGCGACGGTTTTGTGCGTTTTCTTCGTGTTCGGCGTTATCCGCCTCGCCGCGTTCGGGACGGTCGGAACCGTCGATGGAGTCCATCTGCGTCTGGTTCAAGGCGATATCCCGCAGAACCAGAAATGGCGCCGTGACCTCGTCGATGCGCATCTGCTCGCACAGGCGCAATTGGGGGCTGCCCCGGGGAATCCGGCGCCGACCCACGTGATATGGTCGGAGGCTGCGGCGCCGTTGCTCCTTTCCCGCGATCCGCAGCGCTTGAGCTTGGTGGGCAGCTATACCCCGCCCGGTGGATTGACCATTCTCGGATCGTTGCGAACGACCGCCGACGGGATCGAGCCCTTTCAGGTTTGGAATAGTTTGCTCGCGATCGATGAGCACGGCCGGATCGTCGGCTCCTATGATAAGTCGCATCTGGTGCCGTTCGGTGAATATATGCCGCTGCGCAGCGTGCTGGGGCTGGACAGTGTTGCTGGCGGAACGATGGACCTCTCGCGTGGAGACGGAGTCCACACGTTGCATTTGCCCGGCCTGCCGCCGGTGGGTGCCTTGATCTGCTACGAGGTCATTTTCCCCGGCGAAGTCACCGATCCGCAGGAGCGGCCGAAGTGGCTGCTCAATTTGACCAATGACGGCTGGTACGGCCGTTCGGCGGGCCCGTACCAGCATCTCGTCGCCGCTCGATTGCGCGCGGTTGAAGAAGGACTTCCCGTCGTGCGGGTTGCCAATACGGGAATCTCGGCAATTATTGATCCGCTCGGCCGCATTGTTGCGTCACTTGGCCTACAAAAACGAGGAGTCGTCGACGGGATGCTGCCGTTGCCTTTGGATCGCCCGACAATATTCGCCGAAACGGGCGTGTGGGGAGGACTTGGCTTGGCAGCGGCTGTCGGTATGATCGGCATGCTAGTATTTCGTCGTAAATAACCCATTTGTGGATATATACCGTCGCAAAAAACAGGTTAGACGCGAACAAATGTTGCGGAAACGCTCGCAATTTGCATATTATGTCGAGATATGAGGGTGCGGCGGTCGTACTTCGCCATTCACTTTCTCCTTGTGGGAGGTGTTCGCACGGCTCATTCGGAGTCTCTACCTCTCGGAAAGCGCAATTAAGAAAATGACTGACGGAAAGACGATCGCGAGACGCAAGGGTCGGATGGCCATGAGTTCAATCGAGGCGGATCGATCTCCCCCGGGGATCCCAAATCCGGTGGACATTCACGTTGGCAGCCGTGTTCGCCTCCGCCGAACGCTTTTGGGGCTCAGCCAAGAGAAGCTCGGAGAGGCCGTCGGCCTGACATTTCAGCAGATTCAGAAATACGAGCGGGGCGCCAACCGGATCGGAGCCTCGCGGCTGTTCGAGTTCAGTCGTATTCTTGATGTTCCCGTGTCGTTTTTCTTCGACGACATGGCCGAGCGCGCCAAGTCGCGAGATGGGCTCGACGCTCTGTCCTTGTCCGATCAACCCCAGGCATCGCTTGAGCCCGATCCGCTTACCAAGCGGGAAACGCTTGAACTGGTGCGCGCCTATTATCGCATTTCGGACCCGCAGGTCCGAAAGCGGCTGTTCGAATTGACAAAATCCCTCGGTACGTCCGAGGAGCCCATTTGAGTTCGTCGTGGTCGATCCCGTCACCCGCGACGGGGTGAGTGCATTTCATGTAACATCTTGACGCTTGCGGTGGCGCGCGGCAGAAGTGCGCTTGCCAGTGCGGGGCGGCAGTCCTTCCAATTTGAATCGAATTCCGCCAGCTTCGGTACGAGCAGCCGATCGCATCGCCTGCGCCTTCGCGCGGGAAGCGCGATATTCTCGCCAACGCCTGACAGGGGTTAGACGCGTGTGGAAGAAGGATTACGTGTTTACCAGCGAGTCGGTCTCGGAAGGTCATCCCGATAAGGTGAGTGACCGCATCTCGGATGCCATTCTGGATGCTTTTCTGGCGGAAGATCCGTTCTCTCGCGTGGCCGTCGAGACCTTGTGCACGACCAATTTCGTCATGCTGGCGGGCGAAGTCCGCGGCCCCGACTCGATGACCCATGATCGCTTCAAGGACGTCGCCCGGCAGGCCATCCGCGAGATCGGATACGAGCAGCGCGGATTCCATTGGAAGGACGCCGAGATCATCTCGCACATTCACTCCCAGTCGGCGGACATCGCCGTGGGTGTGGACGCGGCTGGAAATAAGGACGAAGGCGCGGGCGATCAGGGCATCATGTTCGGGTACGCGTGTCGCGAGACCGAGGTGCTGATGCCGGCACCGATCTTTTACGCCCACGCCGTCCTGAGTTCGCTGGCGCGGGCACGTCACTCCGGCGCCGAGCCTGGTCTTGGTCCCGATGCGAAGAGCCAGGTGACGTTGCGCTACGTTGACGGCAGGCCCGTGGGTGCGAGCGCGATCGTCGTCTCCACGCAGCACGCCGAAAAGCTCAATGTCGAAGATGTCCGTGAGATCGTGCGCCCTCACGTCGTCAACACCTTGCCAAGCGGCTGGATGTGCGATGAGGAACATTTCTACGTCAACCCGACGGGGCGGTTTGTCATCGGTGGGCCGGACGGCGACGCCGGACTGACCGGACGCAAGATCATCGTCGATACCTACGGTGGCGCGGCGCCCCACGGCGGGGGCGCCTTCTCCGGCAAGGATCCGACCAAGGTTGATCGCTCGGCGGCCTATGCCGCGCGCTATCTGGCGAAGAACGTCGTTGCCGCCGGTTTCGCCGATCGCTGCACGATCCAGCTCTCGTACGCGATCGGAGTCTCGCGGCCGTTGTCGGTGTACGTCGATACCCACGGCACCGGGCAGGTCGATGAGGAAAGACTTTCATCCGTGTTGCAACAGCTCATGGATCTGTCGCCGCGCGGCATAAGAGCCCATTTGCAGCTCAACCGGCCCATCTATGTGCGAACCTCGTCTTACGGTCACTTTGGCCGGGAACCCGAGGCGGATGGCGGGTTCTCGTGGGAAAAGACCGATCTGGTGGCCCCTTTGCGGAGGGAATTCGGCGCGACGTGACCCTCGAACCCGACGGTACGGCGAGGCCGTTCCACACCCAATTCTACGGGCGGCGCTTAAGCCGACCACTGCGTCCGAACCGGCGTGCGGCCCTTCTCGAGCGGCTCCCCGCCCGATCGATCGAACTCGCCGATGATGGTGCGCTCATTGAGCCCGCCACGCTGTTTCCCCGTGCCAAATCCGAAGTTTGGCTCGAGATCGGCTTTGGGGCCGGGGAACACCTCATAAAGCGGGCGCAAGCGCGGCCAGACGTCGGATTTATTGGCTGCGAGCCGTACGTGAACGGCGTCGCGGCGCTCGTATCGCGAGCGGAGGCGATGGCGCTGGGCCATATCCGCGTTTTCGCTGACGATGCCCGTCTGTTGCTCGATCGCCTGCGCCCGGCAACGATTGCCCGCGTGTTCATTCTTTTTCCCGATCCGTGGCCAAAGAAGCGACACCATCGCCGCCGACTGATCCAGCCCGATATCGTCCGGCACCTCGCCCGGATTCTGATCGACGGCGGCGTCTTGCTGTTCGCGACCGACAATATGGACTACGCCCGCTGGGCGCTGAACTGCGTGACCGCGAATTCGGACTTCAGCTGGCTGGCGCGTCGTCCGGCTGACTGGCGAGAGCAACCACAAGGGTGGGAAACGACCCGCTACGAGGCCAAAGCTCAGGCGCGCGGAGAACGATGCGTGTATTTGTCGTTTCTTCGTCGAGCGACCGTCCCCGCGGTTCCGTTGCGGTAAAAACCCCTTGTGCGCTGCGTGCGCCGGGTTATATACGATCGGGCGAGGGGCGCGCCGAGCGTTACGTGACGGATGCATGCAGGGCTGGACATTCAGCCAGAACGCACGAGGTGGGCCTTGGGCTCGCCTTTTTTGTTTGAAGCGCGGGCTTGCGCGCGCGCAATGGGTCAGGAGTGGCAGCCGTGGAGTTGGCTGAACGCATCGCTACCGTGGTGCTGCCGACCGTCACCGCCATGGGATATTCGCTGGTGCGGGTTCAGATCACGGGCAAACAGCGGTTGCGGCTGCAGATCATGGCGGAGCGCGCGGACGGACAGGCGATGATGGTGGATGACTGCGCAGAATTGAGTCGGGCGCTCTCCGCAGTTCTTGATGTGGACGATCCGATCGGCTCGGCCTATACGTTGGAGGTTAGTTCGCCTGGTATCGATCGGCCATTGGTATCGCTCGCGGACTTTGATCGATTTGCGGGCTTCGATGCCCGCGTTGAGCTCGCGCGCTCAATCGAGGGACGCCGCCGCTTCAGCGGGCGCCTTCGCGGAACGCAAGGCGAGATGGTGGCCTTGGCTGTTGAAGGGACGGATGTTCTCGTCCCGTTTGCGGATATTCAGCGCGCAAAACTGTTGCTGACCGACGAGCTCCTGGCGGCTCACGTGCAACATTGAAGCGCATGATGCGAGACGGAGAAGCACATCGTTACGATGAATAGCAGAGTGCCGACGGAAACCAGCGCCGTCTCGGCGCGCCCGGAACTGCTGCAGGTCGCAGAAACCGTCGCGCGCGACAAGAGCATCGACCGCGAGGAAGTGCTCGAGGCGATGGAGCAGGCGATCCAGAAAGCGGGCCGCTCGAAGTATGGTCACGACCACGACATCCGTGCCCATATCGATCGCAATTCCGGCGAGATATCGCTGGCGCGATATATCGAGGTGGTGGAAGCGATCGAAAACGAAGCAACGCAAATCCTGCTTGACGCTGGTCGGCGCAAGTCGCCGGGCATTGAGATCGGCGAGTTCATCGTCGATCCGTTGCCGCCAATCGATTTTGGGCGGATTGCCGCGCAAACGGCGAAACAGGTCATCGTTCACAAGGTCCGCGAGGCGGAACGTCGGCGGCAGTACGACGAATTCAAAGATCGAATCGCCGATATCGTCAACGGCCTCGCCAAGCGCGTGGAATTCGGGAATGTCATCGTCGATCTCGGCCGCGCCGAAGCGCTCTTGCGCCGGGAAGAAACCATTCCCCGCGAGCACTTCAACACGGGTGACCGTGTCCGCGCCTACATTATGGACGTTCGCGAAGAGCCGCGGGGGCCGCAGGTGTTCCTGTCGCGCACGCATCCGCAGTTCATGGCGAAGCTATTCGCGCAGGAAGTGCCGGAAATCTACGAAGGTGTGATCGAGATCCGCGCGGTCGCGCGCGATCCAGGCTCGCGCGCCAAGATCGCCGTCTATTCGCGTGATTCCGGAATCGATCCGGTCGGGCCTTGCATCGGCATGCGCGGCTCGCGGGTCCAGGCCGTCGTGGGCGAACTGCAAGGCGAGAAAATCGATATCATCCAATGGTCTCCTGACCCGGCCACGTTCGTCGTCAACGCGCTTGCCCCCGCGGAAGTGACCAAGGTGGTGCTGGACGAAGAGGCGAACAGGATCGAAGTCGTCGTGCCAGACGACCAGCTGAGCCTTGCGATCGGCCGGCGTGGCCAAAACGTGCGACTTGCTTCCCAGCTGACTGGCTGGGACATCGACATTCTGACCGAAGAGGAAGAATCCGGCCGCCGGAATGAGGAGTTCCGTGCGCGATCCCAGACCTTCATCGACGCCCTCAACATCGACGATGTGATCGCACACCTGCTGGTGACCGAAGGCTTCACCTCGGTGGAGGACGTTGCGTTCGTGCCGATTGACGATCTCGCGGACGTCGAAGGGCTTGACGTTGCGGTCGCAGAGGAACTTCGTAACCGTGCGCGCGCCTTCCTTGACGCACGCGACGAGATTTACACCCGCCGTCGCCATGAACTCGGCGTCGACGATGTCCTCGCCGCCATCAACGGCCTGAAGCCGGCGATGCTCGTCGCTTTGGGCGAAGCGGGGGTCAAGACCCTCGACGATCTCGCAGATCTGGCCGGTGACGAACTGCTGGATATTGTGCCGCAAGGAACACTGACGCTGGAACGCGCCAACGACATCATCATGGCCGCGAGAGCGCACTGGTACGAGAGCGAGGAGCCGGAGACGGACGAATTAGCGGGCACCGCTGCTGGCGCCAATCCTGCGGACGATTCGCAGGAGCGGTGAACGAATTGAGCGATACGCCGACGACGGACATCCCCAATTCGCCCGCAAATCGTCTGCGGCGCTGCTTGGCGAGCGGCGCCGTCGTTGATCGGGCGAAACTTGTGCGCTTTGTTGTTGGACCGGAGGGCGAGATTGTTCCCGATATCGACGAGCGTCTGCCCGGGCGAGGTCTGTGGATTAGCGCCGATGCGGCCGCGTTCGAAATGGCGCTTCGGCGGCGGCTATTCGCGCGCGCAGCGCGGGCAGCGGTCCGGATTCCGGACAGCCTGGAGCTCCAGGTTGAAACGCAGTTGCTGCGGCGCTGCCGTGATCTGATCGGTCTTGCTTTGCGGGCGGGGCAAGCTGTCTTCGGCCTGCAAAAGGTGCGCGACTGGCTGGGCGCCGGCAAGCGCGGATACCTGATCGAGGCTAGCGACGGAGCGCCGGGCGAATGCCAGTCGCTTCGCGCCCTTTCCTGCGGTATGCCCGTGATCGTCGCGCTCAGCGCCGACGAGTTGGGCCAGGCATTGGGGCGCGACCGTGCGGTTCACGGCATAATCCTTGCCGGCGCTCTCGCCGAACGCTTTTCCCGCGAGGCTCTGCGGCTTGCGGGACTGCGTGGGGCGAACACCGAACGAAACCCAATTGTCCGGGGTGCCGGACAAAGCCACTCGACGTGAATGAGCAATGACCGATACCGAGGACCGAGACACGAAAAAGCAGGGCCCGGTCGGCCGGCCCCGGAAGCTTGAATTGAAAAAGACGGTGGAAACCGGGCAAGTGCGCCAGAGCTTTGCGCACGGCCGCTCGAAGATGGTTACGGTCGAGGTTCGAAAGAAGAGAACCTACACGCCCGATTCGCGTGGCCGGATGTCGGAAGTCCAGCGCGGAGCCGATCGCAACGGGCCATTCGCCGGTACGGCGCGCCCAGACGGCCGGCCGCGGGACGGCGCCGCTGTCGGCCTGACCAATCAGGAAAAGGCGGCACGGGTCCGCGCGCTTCAAGATGCGATCAAGGCGGAGGAGGAGCGCCTCGCCGCTCCGCCGGAGCCGGTCGCTGAATCCGTTGAAGTCGAGGACATCGCTGAAAGCGCCAGCGTCGCGGAACAGCTTGTCGAAGCACAGCCTGCCGGGGAACAGACTGCCGGGGAACAGACTGCCGGGGAACAGCCCGCCGAGGGACGGGTTGATGAGGGGCCGGCTGACGTCGATGCGGCGGCAACCGAAGTCTCGATACCGGACGTCGGCGAACAGGAGTCGATCGCGGTGTCCGAGCTGCCTCCTGGCGAGGAGACGGCGGAAACGGGGCGTTCCGGCGATAGCGCCGCCGCCGCAGCCTCACCCCTCGTGCAAGGGGCGAGCGAGGCTGACGTGGTGGCGGTGCCGGACGACGCGTCCAGCGAGGCGGCGCCGACCACCGAAGCGAAGACAGAGGTGACGGACGCAGCGGCGACCGACGGGGCCGGCGCGGAGGCGCCTCAGCCTGCGGCGCCGGGCTCACGTCCGGCGAGTGCGGAGGAGCAGGCTCGCGCCCGGCGAGCGCCCGCGCGTCCGGAGGCACGCCGACCCGAAGGTCCGCGCCAGGACGCCGGATCCCGGCGGTCGGGCAAGATCAATGTCTCGGTGGCGCTCGAGGATGCCGGCGAGCGGATCCGCAGTCTCGCCTCGGTGCGCCGCGCCCGCGAGCGCGAACGTCAAAAGCAGATGCAGATGCGGGCGGAGACGCACAAGGTCGTCCGGGACGTGATCATTCCGGAAACGATGACCGTCCAAGAACTTGCCAATCGAATGGCGGAGCGCTCGGCGGACGTCATCAAATCGTTGATGAAAATGGGGGTGATGGCAACCATCAACCATACCATCGATGCTGACACCGCGGAGTTGCTGGCGGTCGAGTTTGGTCACAACGTGCGGCGGGTGAGCGCCGCGGACGTCGAAATCGGCTTGAAGGGCGAAGTCGACGACGCCCAGGATCTGCAAAAGCGGCCACCCGTCGTCACGGTCATGGGGCATGTCGATCACGGCAAGACATCTCTGCTCGACGCGTTGCGCAAGACGGACATTGCCCAGCACGAGGCTGGCGGGATCACCCAGCACATCGGAGCCTATCAAGTCACCCTGTCTGGTGGCGACAAGATCACGTTCATCGATACGCCGGGTCACGCGGCTTTTACGCAGATGCGCGCGCGTGGCGCCGAGGCAACCGATATCGTCGTGCTGGTCGTGGCGGCCGATGATGGCGTCATGCCGCAGACCGTCGAGGCGATCAATCACGCCAAGGCTGCGGGTGTGCCGTTGATCGTTGCGATCAACAAGATCGACCGCCCCGACGCCAATCCGCAGCGTGTCCGCACGGAGCTCTTGCAATACAGTATTCAGGTCGAAGAGATGGGCGGTGACGTTCTCTCGGTTGAGGTTTCGGCGAAGGAGCACTTGAACCTCGACAAGCTCGCCGACGCTATCTTGCTGCAATCCGAATTGCTTGACCTCAGGGCCAATCCCGAGCGCCCGGCGGAAGGCGTCATCATCGAGACGAAAGTCGAACGTGGTCGTGGCACCGTTGCCACCGTTCTCGTGCAGCGCGGTACCCTTCGGGTCGGCGACATCTTCGTCGCCGGCAGCGAGTGGGGACGGGTGCGCGGACTTACGGACGCATCCGGTGCTTCGGTCAGCGAGGCTGGTCCCAGCATGCCCGTGGAGATCTTGGGATTGAACGGGACGCCGGCGGCAGGAGACGATCTGAGCGTGGTCGGCAGCGAAGCGCGCGCCAGGGAGGTCACGGAGTTCCGGCAACAACGGACGCGCGATGCCCGGACATCGGTCGGACGCGGCACGTTTGAACAACTGTTCAGCCGCATCCAGCAGGGCGAGGCCAAGGCCTTGCCGGTGGTGATTAAGGCCGACGTCCACGGTTCCGCCGAGGCGATCGTCACCGCCCTCGATAAAATGGGAACGGATCAGGTCAAGGTTTCCGTCTTGCATTCGGGCGTCGGCGGTATCAACGAGACCGATGTCGGTCTGGCGCGGGCGTCGGATGCACTCATTATCGGATTCAACGTGCGCGCGAACCCGCAAGCGCGCGAGTTGGCGAAGCGTGACGGAGTAGAAGTCCGTTACTATTCAATTATTTATGAACTCGCCGACGATGTAAGAGCCATCCTTTCCGGTATGCTTTCACCAATCTTGCGCGAGACCATCCTTGGCTATGCCGAGATTCGCGAGGTGTTTAATATCTCCAAGGTCGGGAAGATCGCAGGTTGCCGTGTCATCGAGGGTATTGTCCGGCGCGGAGGTAAGGTCCGGCTGCTGCGCGACAACGTGGTGATCCATGAAGGCGCGCTGGGCAAACTCAAGCATTTCAAGGACGATGTTCGCGAGGTGCGGGAAGGGTTTGAATGCGGCATTGCCCTTGCCAACTTTCAGGACATTCAGACCGGCGATAAAGTCGAGTGCTTTGAATTGGAAGAGATCGCGCAGCAACTCTGACAACCGTCTTTGTATCGTTAAGATTGCGCGCGCGTCGCCATGTCTAAAGACAATATTCCCGCAGGCCAGCGGCAGCTTCGCGTCGGCGAAGAGCTTCGACACGCGCTCGCCTGGGTTTTTGAGCGCGGCGAGATCCGAGATCCGGCATTCGCCGGCGTTTCCATTACCGTGACTGAAGTTCGAATTAGCCCGGATTTGCGTCGGGCGACGGTTTTTATCCTGCCCCTCGGCGGGGTAAATGCCGATGAGATCGCGACAGCCTTGACGAGGGCGCGCGGTTTTCTGCGCCGACGAATCGGGCAGAGCATGCGCCTCCGCTATGTTCCCGACTTGGCCTTCCGCGTCGACCGGACGTTCGACGAGGCGGATCGTATCGGGCGCGCACTGCGCAGTCCCGATGTTGCCGCCGACCTGGCGCCAGACGATGACCTTAGTGAAAGCAATGAGGAACGATAGCGTGGGCGAGCGGATGAAGGGCAGGCGGATCAACGGCTGGCTGGTTGTGGACAAGCCCGCGGGTATCAGTTCGGCTGCGGTCGTGAGTCGAGTTCGCCGCGCAACCGGCGCGGCCAAGGCCGGCCACGGCGGCACGCTCGACCCACTAGCGACCGGGATCCTGCCGTTGGCGCTGGGCGAGGCGACGAAAACCGTCCGCTATGTCGTTGACGGGCGCAAGCTCTACCGATTTACGGTGAAATGGGGCGAGCAGCGCAACACCGATGATACCGAAGGCGAAGTGACGGCGATCAGTGACGTTCGTCCCGACGTTGCAGCGATCGAGGCCATCTTGCCGCACTTCCAAGGCGAAATTAGCCAGATTCCGCCGACGTTCTCGGCGATCAAGGTTTCCGGCGAGCGCGCTTACGCGCTGGCGCGCTCGGATCGGCCGGCAGCCTTGCCGGCGCGTGAAGTGACGGTCCTGCGGATCGAGTTGGTCGACCGCTCGGACGATGATCATGCGACATTCGAGGTCGAAGCCGGGAAAGGTGTTTACATGCGTGCCCTTGCCCGCGACCTCGGTCTCGCGCTGGGGACCGTTGGTCACGTGACAGCCTTGCGTCGCCTCAGTGTCGGGCCGTTTTCCGAGCGCGAGGCAATATCCCTGGAAAACATCGAGACCTTGGGGCATAGTGCCGATCTGGATGATCATGTGCTTCCGGTAGGTTTGGCGCTGGCCGGCATCCCGGCGCTCAATCTTACCGAAACGGAGGCCAAGAGCCTCCAGCGAGGGCAGCCGATCGCGGTGCTGCCTGTCACGAGCCGGTCTCCTCTCACTGAAGTCTCCAGAGACGCTGTTGTATGTGCGATGGCGAGGGGACAACCGGTGGCGCTGGCCCAGATCAAGGGCGGGGAGATCAGGCCGTTACGTGTCTTGAATCTCTGACCACGGAGTATCAGATGTCGATCACCGCAGATCGAAAACAAGAAGTGATCAAGGAATACGCCACTCTGGAAAACGACACGGGCTCACCAGAAGTACAAGTGGCGATTTTGAGCGAACGGATTCGCAATCTAACCGAGCACCTAAAGGCGCACAAGAAGGATTTCCACTCGCGGCGTGGGCTGTTGATGATGGTCGGCCAGCGCCGTCGATTGCTCCAATATCTCAAGACTAAGGAAAAGGGGCGCTACGAGCGCCTCGTCGAACGGTTGGGACTGCGGCGTTAGCCGCCCCGCCGTCGATGCGCGCCGACATCCGCCAGCGAGTTCACGACGCGGCGGGTGTCCGCCCCAAATTTGAAGGAAGGACTGCATGTTCAAGGAATTCCGCAAGGTCATCGAGTGGGGCGGCCAGCCGCTCGTGCTCGAAAGCGGCAAAATAGCGCGGCAGGCCGATGGTGCCGTCATGGCGACCATTGGCGAGACCAAGGTCCTCTGTACGGTCGTTTATGAGAAATCTCCGAAAGCCGGGCTCGATTTCTTTCCCCTCTCGGTGCACTACCAGGAGAAGAGCTTCGCGGCGGGCAAGATACCCGGGGGGTTTTTCAAGCGCGAAGGTCGCCCTGCGGAGAAAGAGATCCTCACATCGCGACTGATCGACCGGCCGATTCGCCCGTTATTCGCGAAGGGATACCGGAACGAAACGCAAGTCATCTGCACCGTTTTAAGCCACGACCTTGAGAACGATCCGGACATTGTTGCGCTGATCGGAACGTCGGCTGCCCTGACCTTGTCGGGCGTGCCGTTCCTCGGGCCGGTTGCCGGATGCCGGGTTGGCTACATAAACGGCGAATACGTCTTAAATCCGCAGCTTGATCAGCTCGCCAGCAGTGATTTGGACCTCGTCGTCGCTGGTACGCGCGAAGGCGTGCTGATGGTCGAATCCGAGGCAAAGGAACTGTCCGAGGAGGTCATGCTGGGAGCGGTGATGTTTGGTCATCGCAGCTTTCAGCCGGTGATCGACGCGATCATCGATCTCGCCGAAGCATGCGCCCGGGACCCCCTGGATCTGCCACCCGTCCCCGATGGCCTCGCATCCCTGGCTGAGCGCGTTCACTCGGCGGTGGAAGTCGAGTTGTCCGACGCGTACACGGAAACCCATAAGGGGACGCGCCGCGATAAGGTCGCGGCCGTGAAAGAGCGCGTTTATCTGGCACTGTCGAGCGACGAGACACTGGATCAGGCGTTGGTCCTCGAGCGCTTTGACGAGGTGTTCAAAAGCGCGGAAAAGAACATCGTTCGCCGGCGTATCCTGACCGAGGGTCGCCGGATCGACGGGCGGGATTCGCGGGCGATCCGGCCGATCGCGGTCGAGGTGGGATTATTGCCCCGCGCCCACGGCAGTGCCCTGTTTACCCGGGGAGAGACGCAGGCGCTGGTCATCACCACGCTCGGAACCGGGCAGGACGAGCAGATCATCGACGCCCTTGCCGGCGAGTTCCGCGAGAACTTCCTGCTGCACTATAATTTTCCGCCGTATTCGGTCGGAGAGGCCGGACGGTTCGGCTTCACCGGTCGCCGCGAAATCGGACATGGCAAGCTGGCTTGGCGCGCGATCCATGCGGTGATGCCAAGCAAGACCGACTTCCCCTACACCATTCGCGTTGTCTCCGAGATCACCGAATCCAACGGGTCCTCGTCCATGGCAACCGTCTGCGGGGCGTCTCTTTCGCTGATGGACGCGGGCGTTCCGCTATCGCAGGCGGTCGCTGGCATCGCGATGGGACTGATCAAGGATAAGGACGATTTCGTCGTGCTGTCCGATATCCTCGGCGACGAGGACCATCTCGGCGATATGGATTTCAAGGTGGCCGGGACGGATCGCGGGGTTACCGCCCTGCAGATGGACATCAAGATCACGTCGATCACCGAATCGATCATGCAGACGGCGCTCGATCAGGCGCGGGACGGTCGCCGGCACATTCTCGGGGAGATGGCGAACGGAATTACGACAGCGCGTGAGGCTCTCAGCCAGATGGCGCCGCGGATTACCGTGATCCACATCAATAAGGAGAAAATCCGCGAAGTCATCGGGCCCGGCGGAAAAGTGATTCGCGAGATTTGCGAGGTCACCGGAGCGCGCGTGGATCTGGAAGACGACGGCACGGTAAAGGTGGCCGCGGTTGATCAGAAGGCGGCAAACGCGGCCATTGACTGGATCCGCTCGATCGCGGCCGAGCCGGAACCGGGCATGATCTATACCGGCAAGGTCGTGAAGATCGTCGACTTCGGCGCCTTCGTCAATTTCCTCGGCAACCGCGATGGGCTGGTGCACATTAGCGAGCTTTCCCGCGAACGGGTCGGCAAGGTGGGGGACGTTGTCCACGTCGGCGACAGCGTCAAGGTTAAGCTCATCGGCATCGACGACCGCGGGAAGATCAAGCTTTCGATGCGTGCCGTCGATCAAAAGACGGGCGAAGATCTTTCCGATGCGGCGACGGCTAAAGTCGCCGGATAAGGAAAGCGAGCACGCCGCTAGGCTCAGTGTGCCAGGGCGTGATTTCTGGCGCCTGCGAAATGTGGACAGACCGCGCGCCTGCCGGTGCGTCGTCGGTTCGGCTTAAAGACGATTCCGCCCGCAAATCGCTTGCGGCGGAGTCGCCTTTGCCAGAATCCTCTATATATCATCCTTAGAAGTTGAGTGTCGGCGAGCGCGCGGCGTGCGCGGCGAGCTGTAGTCGGGCGCAAGAGAGGCCAACCTGTTACAGGCGTTAACCATATCCGGGCGTGAGGTGCTGCCGATCGTTGAAGGTGGCAAAGGCGTGGCTGTGTCGAACGGGCGGAGCGCCGGGGCATTCGCCGCAGCGGGGTGTGTCGGGACGTTTTCGGGCGTCAACGCCGATGCGTTCGATGACGAAGGGAAGATAATCGCGCAAATCTACCATGGGCGCACGCGACGCGAGCGATACGAGGAGCTTGTGGCGTTTGCCATTCGCGGCGGCATTGCCCAGGCGCGCCAGGCCTATGAGACCTCAGGCGGCCGAGGGCGCCTGCATATGAATGTGCTGTGGGAGGCGGCGGCGACGCCGCACATCCTTCACGGCATCCTCGAGGGGGCCAAGGGGCTGATTCACGGGATCACCTGCGGTGCCGGGATGCCCTACCGGCTGGCGGAAATCGCAGCGCAGTTCAGTGTGTGTTGTTATCCCATCGTCTCGTCGGCTCGCGCCTTCCGGGCGCTGTGGAAGCGATCCTACAGCCGCTTCCGCCAGACCTTGGGGGGGGTCGTCTACGAAGATCCCTGGCTCGCCGGCGGTCATAATGGCTTGAGTAACTCCGAAGATCCGACTGCACCGGAGGCGCCATTGCCGCGGGTTCGGGCGTTGCGCACGGAAATGCGCATGCATGGCCTGGGTGATGTGCCGATTTTCATGGCGGGGGGGGTGTGGTATCTGCGCGAATGGAAGGATTGGATCGATAATCCCGATCTCGGGCCGATCGCCTTTCAGTTTGGCACCCGCCCTCTGGTGACTCGGGAAAGCCCGGTGCCGGACGAATGGAAGCAACGGCTTCTGACGCTTGAGCCTGGCGATATCCTGCTCAACCGGTTCAGCCCGACGGGCTTTTACTCATCGGCGGTGAAAAATCCTTTCCTGATCGAGCTGGCCCAGCGCAACGAGCGCCAGGTCGCCTACACACGCGAGCCGGTGGGGGAGCATACCGAGCGTCTGCCGATCGGTGCGCGTGGACGAGTCGTCTATGTCACGCCGGCCGACAAACAACGAGCGCAAGCGTGGACGAGCGAAGGATTCGTCGAGGCGATGCGGACGCCGGATTCGACGTTGATTTTCGTTACGCCCGAAAAGTCATTGACGATCCGTTTCGATCAGCAATCCTGCATGGGCTGCTTGTCCGCATGCCGGTTTTCGAACTGGGCGGAAAACGAGGAGGGAACGACCGGAAAAATCGCCGATCCCCGATCGTTCTGCATTCAAAAGACCCTGCAAGCGATCGCCCACGAGGGGGATGTCGACAACAACCTGATGTTCGCCGGTCACAACGCCTTTCGTTTCGGTTCGGATCCTTTTTATCGCGATGGCTTCGTGCCGAGCGTTGGGCAGCTTGTGGACCGCATTCTGACCGGTGACTGATTGACGCCGGGCCGGCCCTCGGCGAGCGCGCGGCGTTGAGCCGCGGCGAGTGATGCGGATTGGCCACGTTCCACGAAGGAGACGGCGTTCCGTCGTGGGAAGACTCTGATACTCTTGCGATCCTCGGTGCCAAAGGGCCATATGAGGACGTATGAGCATGTCCAGACCCTTCAGCCGCGTTATCGATCTGCTGCGTCACGCCGACTTGCGACCGACGCGTCAGCGTCTCGCTCTCGCGCGCCTTCTGTTCGAACACGGCGACCGTCACGTCACGGCGGAGAGCCTGCACGACGAAGCCATTGCGGCGAAGATCGGGGTCTCGTTAGCCACTGTCTACAATACGCTGCATCAGTTCGTCGAGGCGGGATTGCTGCGCGAGATTATCGTCGACGCGGCGCGCTGCTACTTCGATACCAACACGAACGAGCATCATCACTTTTTTTTCGAACAATCGGGTCGCATCGAAGATATCCCGGCGGAGAAGGTGCTGGTTTCGGAACTGCCGCCAACGCCTCAGGGGATGCGGGTGGAGCGGGTGGACGTCATCGTGCGCTTGGCGGTGAATGCGAATAATAAGAGTAATTAACGGGTTATTTGTCTTTTTAGAATTCTTAAACGCTCGTTGACAGAACGCCCGCGCGACCTAATATCTGTTTGGTCAGATCGTGATCACTGCGAGCGCGGTTGCCTTGGCGCGCGTTCCGCATTGGAGGAGAGACGTCATGCCTGATCTCAAGGGCTCGAAAACTGAAGACAACCTGAAGGCCGCGTTCGCCGGCGAATCGCAAGCCAATCGTCGCTATCTGTATTTCGCGCAAAAGGCCGATGTCGAGGGCTACAACGACGTCGCCGCCGTGTTCCGCTCGACAGCGGAAGGCGAGACGGGACATGCGCACGGCCATCTCGATTTTCTCGAAAAGGTCGGCGATCCCGCGACCGGTCTGCCGATCGGCGGTACGGGGCTCAATCTGAAGGCCGCGATTGCCGGTGAGACGCACGAGTACACCGACATGTACCCGGGTATGGCCAAGACGGCGCGCGACGAAGGGTTCGACGAAGTCGCGGACTGGTTCGAGACGCTGGCAAAGGCCGAAAAATCGCACGCCGGCCGGTTCCAGAAGGCGTTCGATACCCTCAGCTAAGCGTTACCGGTCGCAGGGGGCCTAGGACGGGCTCCCTACGGCCTGTTTCGTGTTCGATCGGCGCCGACATCGCGAGCACGACGCCGCGCCCGGAAGAAAAGTCAAGGAAGCGGCTTATGCGCGAAGGTAGCCTCGAAGCACCAACTAGGCATCCCATTCCCTGGCGCGATGACGATTTCTATGATGCCGACAAGATCGATGTCGAACTCCGACGGGTTTTCGACATTTGTCACGGCTGCCGTCGCTGCTTCAATTTGTGCGATAGCTTTCCTCGCTTGTTCGACCTCGTGGATGCGGCTGACTCCGGGGAAGTCGAGGGTGTCGCCAGCGCCGACTTCAAGCAGGTAGTCGACGCGTGCACCTTGTGCGACCTCTGCTTTATGACAAAATGCCCTTACGTCCCACCGCACGAGTTCGACCTCGATTTTCCGCACCTGATGTTGCGGTATCGTGCCGCCGAATTTCGCGCGAAGGGCCTGTCCTTCGTGAAGAAGCAACTCACGGAAACGGATCGCAACGGCAAGCTCGCTGCACCGGTCGCGCCGATCGCCAACTGGGCGACCCGCTGTGGAAACAATTTGACCAGACCGGTGATGGAGGCCGTCGCCGGCATTCACCGAGACGCGTCCTTGCCCAAGTATTCCGGCAAGACCCTGGTTGCCCAGGCGCACGCCCGCCCGATCGACATCAACCGTCTGGCCCCCGCCTTTGGCCGCAAAGCCGTCCTCTACGCCACGTGCTTCGCCAACTACAACAATCCGACGATCGGGGCGGCAGCGCGCAAGGTGCTGGCGCGAAATGGCGTCGAATGCGAGGTGGTCTATCCACGATGCTGCGGTATGCCCCAGCTCGAGTATGGCGATCTTGCGCGCGTGGCCGAAGGCGCACGGCAAACGGCCATGGATCTTCGCCCGTGGATCGATAAGGGATACGATGTGATTACGCTGGTTCCCTCGTGCAGCCTGATGATGAAATTCGAGTGGCCGCTAATCGAACCAGAAGACGAGAATATTGCCTTACTCAGTCGCGCGACCTTCGATGCCGCCGAATACATCGTCGACATTCATCGCAAAGAAGGTCTTGCGGGCGGAATGAAACCGGTTCGTGGCGGCGTTACCGTGCACATTGCTTGTCACGCCCGGGCGCAGAACATGGGGCAGAAGGCGGCAGAGATGCTGAAGTTGCTGCCCGATACCAAGATCGAGGTGATCGAGCGCTGCTCCGGTCACGGCGGCTCTTGGGGAATCATGAAGGAAAACTTCGAAGTGGCCCTGAAGGTCGGCCGTCCTGTCGCCCGCCAGGCGAAAGAAAACGGCACGGAGTTTGTCGTTTCCGAATGTCCGCTTGCACGCGATCACATCGTTCAGGGCATGGAACGTGTCGGTGCCGAATCGGGGATTACGCACGGCGATGACCGGAAAGCGGTGAGCCACCCGATCGAAATTCTCGCGCTCGCCTACGCGCCGTAGGCCCCGGCCGGATAGGGGAGATCAGGAATGTTTCGTCTGATCACGCACGCCGACATCATGCCGATGGACGATTACGCGCGCATCCGCGACGGCCGTCGGCGCGAAATGGCGGCACTGAAGAAAGATCGGCGTGTCCACGTAGGACCGGACATAACATTTTACTTCGAGAGTTTCTCGACCATGCTGCACCAGATTCACGAAATGCTGGCGGTCGAGAAGGGCGGCGAAGCGCAGATCGAGGATGAACTCCGCGCGTACAATCCGCTCGTACCCAAAGGAGACGAGCTGGTCGCAACAATGATGATCGAGATCGACGATCCCAGGCGCCGGGACCGCATGCTCTTCGCCATGGCCGGAATCGATGCCTGTGTCGCGTTATCGGTGGACGGCGAAACGATTGCGGCGCAGGCGGAAAGCGATGTCGAGCGCACGACGGCAGACGGCAAGACGTCAGCGGTCCACTTCCTGCGATTCGGCTTCAGTCCTGATCAAATCACAGCGTTTCGACGGCCGCAGAACCGTGTCACCCTGACGGTGGCGCATCCGGCGTACGATCATATGGCGGCGCTGCCTGAAGCCGTCCGCGCGGCCCTGGCACAAGACTTCGCCTGATCATTGCCGCGCGGCGGGCCGGCCACCCCGGCCCCCCCCGTGAGCTGACCAACGACCAGCTGACATGTCGGGCGGAAAAGGGCGTGTCAGTCGATTTCTTCGAGCTTGTAGACGCCCCAGATCTCATTGCGCTGCAGCCAGCCCTTGACGCTGGACACCTGAATCTCACACCAGCTGTCATCCTTCGGGCAGGTGAGAACCTTGCCGATCACATTGCTTTCCAGCCGGGCGACAATGGCGCCGTTCATATCCGGCGAGGCGTGTAGCGGCGGTTCTTTGCCGGTGACGATCACCGAGCGCTTGGCCGAAAGCATGCTCGAGTGCATCCAGCCTTCCGCACCTTGCCAGTCGCGCACGCGTCGCCAGTGATAGTATTCGGCGGTCACCTCAAGGGGCAGGCCCTGCCGCCGGTAGGTCCAAACGATCGGGTATTGCTCGCCCGGTCCGCTACGCATATTGGCCTCGGTGGCGCGCAGGCTGACGAATCGGGGGATCGGCAGGCCGGAGGCCTCGGGCGCGGCGTACGCCGGGAACGCGCCAACAAAGACGACGAAGATGATCAGCAGGACGACGGACATCCGCAGACGATGCATGGACTCAATCGCGATGGTGGGTCACAATCCGAACAAGGGAATTATAGGGACGTCAGGGCGGCAGCGGTCAAGCCGCGTACGCGCCAAGGCAAGATAAAGCGGCTGCTGGCTCGACGGACGTTCAAGAAATCTTCCGGGGACTCATGGCCAAACTAAAACCCGTCGTCGTGGTTACACGCAAGCTTCCCGACGTCATCGAAACGCGGATGATGGAACTGTTCGACGTCCGCCTGAATCTGAATGACGAGCCCTTGTCCTCCGAGCGCCTCATCGAGGCCTTGCGGACAGCCGATGTTCTCGTTCCAACCGTGACCGACCGGATCACCGCGGTGATTCTCAACAATGCCGGAGATCGCCTGAAACTGATCGCCAATTACGGTACCGGCTTCGATCACATCGATCTCGCTTGCGCGCGTTCGCGCGGCATCACTGTCACGAACACGCCAGACGTCCTCACCGAGGATACGGCGGACATGACCATGGCGCTGATTCTCGCGGTACCGCGTCGGCTGACCGAGGGCGAGCGTTTGCTCCGCGAGGGCAAGTGGACCGGCTGGGGACCGACGTGGATGCTGGGCCATCGCGTCTCGGGCACGCGTCTGGGCATCGTCGGCATGGGGCGCATCGGTCAGGCGGTCGCGCGCCGGGCGCGCGCCTTCCAGATGAGCATTCATTACCACAACCGCAATCGGCTGCATCCGGACATCGAATCCGACCTCGAAGCGACCTATCACGAGAGCCTCGACCAGATGCTGGTGCGGATGGACGTCATCACCGTCCATTGTCCGCATACGCCCGCGACGTATCATCTTCTCTCCGCACGGCGCTTGAAGCTTCTCCGCCCGCACGCCTACATCGTCAACACCGCGCGCGGCGAGATCATTGATGAAGTTGCCCTCGTCCGCATGCTGCGTGCCAAGGAAATCGCTGGCGCGGGACTTGACGTTTTCGAGAACGAGCCGGCGGTCAATCCCAAATTCCTGACCATGCAGAATGTCGTGCTCCTGCCACACATGGGCTCTGCGACACACGAAGGCCGCATCGACATGGGGCAGCGTGTGATCATCAATATCCAAAGCTGGATCGATGGCCACAACCCGCCGAACCGTGTCCTGCCGGAAGACAGGATCTTCTAAGGTCAGGCGCGGCGCCAGGTTGTGCCTTGAGGGCCGTCTTCGAGGACGATCCCGGCGGCGAGAAGCTCGGCGCGGATTCGGTCAGCCTCGGCAAAGTTCTTCGCCTTGCGTGCCTGCACGCGTGCGGCGATGTGCTGGTCGATGTCCGCCTCCGCGATCTCCGGGCATCCTGCCGGCTGCCACTGGAGCCACGTTTCCGGGTCCTCGGTTAGCAAACCGAGAGGCTCTGCGGCTTGGCGCAGTGCGCCTTTGGCAGCATTACGCTCATTCTCGCTCCCGGCGCGATTGACAATCGCCAGACGCTCGTGCAGCGCCGCCAGCGCCGCCGGGGTGTTCAGGTCATCACACAGCGCCTCCACCACGTCCGCCGCCGCCGCTGGATCACCTGCTTCCGCCGTCGTTGCGGCGTTTGTGCCGCCCCGAAGCGCGCTGTAAAAGCGATCGAGCGTCCGTTTGGCTTGCGTGATGCCGTCCTTGGTGAAGTCGAGCGGCTGGCGATAGTGCGTTTGCAGCAAAACTAGCCGGATAGCCTCGCCCGGGGCCCCCCTTTCTCAGATCGTTCACGGTGTAGAAGTTGCCGAGGCTTTTCGACATCTTCTCGCCTTCGGTCATCAGATAGCCGTTGTGCAGCCAGTAGCGGGCAAATGTCCGGCCTTCGTGGGCACAAGTGCTCTGGGCGATTTCGTTTTCATGGTGCGGGAAGATCAAGTCGGCTCCCCCGCCATGAATGTCGAACGTCTCGCCCAGGTAGCGACAACTCATCGCTGAACACTCGATGTGCCATCCAGGGCGGCCGCGCCCCCAGGGGCTCTGCCAGCCGATGTCGCCCTCCTCGGAGGGCTTCCACAGCACGAAGTCGCGCGGGTCCTTCTTATAGGGCGCGATCTCGACGCGGGCGCCAGCGATCATTTCGCCGAGGTCTCGCCGCGACAAGCTGCCGTAGTTCGGCATTGACGCAACGTCGAACAAAACGTGGCCATCGGCGGCGTAGGCGTGCCCGCGTTCGACCAGCAGAGCAATCATGCGCTGCATGTCATCGATATGCGCCGTGGCACGCGGCTCATGCGTCGGGTCGAGGCAGCCGAGCGCGCGCATGTCGGCATGATAGGCCTGAGTCGTTCGCCGGGTGATCGCCTCGATCGGCTCACCTGATGAGTAATGGGCAGCGATGATCTTATCGTCGACGTCCGTGATATTGCGTGCGTAGGCGACGTGGGCTTCGCCATAAAGGCGACGCAACAGCCGGAACAGCACATCAAAGATGACCGCCGGCCGCGCGTTGCCGATGTGCGCGTAGTCGTAGACCGTGGGGCCGCAGACGTACATGCGAACGTTTGCCGGATCGAGCGGTTCGAAGCGCTGCTTTTCCCGCGCCATCGTGTTGACGAGATGAAGGCTCACCGCGTGGTCTCCGTTGCCGCCAACGCCGCTGCTGGCTGCGGTCCGCTGGATGCAAGTCTCCGCTCGGCCGTCGCTCGTCCGATCAGCGGCAGGAGCACGCGCAGTTCCGGTCCATGCTCCCGACCGGTCAGCGCCAGCCGAAGCGGCTGGAACAGCGCCTTGCCGCTACGGCCACTCTCCTCCTTCACCAAGCGCGTCCACGTTTCCCAGGTGGTCTCGCCCCAGGGCTCGGCCGGCAGCAGCATCGCCGCGCTGCGGATAAAATCGGGATCGTCCA
This sequence comes from Rhodospirillales bacterium, assembly GCA_016712595.1. Taxonomy (NCBI): domain Bacteria; kingdom Pseudomonadati; phylum Pseudomonadota; class Alphaproteobacteria; order Rhodospirillales; species Rhodospirillales bacterium. The sequence continues at coordinate 147,963 of JADJQT010000001.1, read as the reverse complement.
CGATCGGCACGATCGCCCCGAAGCAGACATCGTGCCAGTAGGTGGCGTCGGAAAGCCGATGCAGGTTCAGGCGGATCGCTTCCCAGAAGGTGCGGTCGGCGCGCACAAGACCCATTCCGTCGAGCTTTGCCGCGATTGCATCATAATCGCTCGCATGCAGCAGCTGGGCGTTCAAGCGCTCGATCTGGTCTGTATCGAATTTCGGCGTCGCCCGTCCAAACCGGGCAATATCGAAGTCCGCCGCCAGATCCTCGAGCGACGAAATTGGGGTTTGTGGCTCGCCGGTACCGAGCCGGGCGAGATAGCCATTCAGGGTCATCGGTTCGATGCCGTCGTCGCGCAGCGAGCGCACTGTCATCGACCCCAGGCGCTTGGACAGCCCCTTGCCGGCACTGTCGGTGAGCAGTGGCAGATGCGCGAAGACCGGCGGTTCAACTCCCAGCGCCTGAAACATCTGGATCTGCACAGCCGCGTTGGCGACGTGATCCTCTCCCCGAATTACATGCGTGACGGCGAGGTCCACATCGTCGATTGTCGATGGCAACATGTAAAGGAACGTGCCGTCGGCGCGGACAACTACAGGATCGCTCATCCGATCCGCCTGCAATTCAACGCGTCCGCGGACGAGGTCATCCCAGCTGACGGTGCCGGCTTCAAGCAGAAAGCGCCAGTGCGGTTTCCGGCCCTCGGCGTCCAGGCGGCGGCGCTCAGCCTCCGAAACGCCGAGCGCGGCACGATCGTAAATTGGCGGCCGGCCGCGGGCGAGCAGGCGCTTGCGCTTATAGTCGAGTTCTTCGGGGGTCTCGTAACAGGGATAGACGCGCCCGTCCGCTTGCAGGCGCTCGAAGGTGGACTGGTAGGCGGCAAGTCGCTCGCTCTGCCGGGCCAGACTGTCCCAATCAAGGCCGGCCCACCGCAGGTCCTCTTCGATCGCGGTCGCGTACGCCGCGCTCGAACGGTCGGGGTCGGTATCATCGAAACGCAGCAGGAAATGCCCACCCGACGCCTTAGCGAACAGCCAATTGATCAACGCTGTCCGCGCGTTGCCGACGTGCAGCAGCCCGGTCGGGCTCGGGGCGAAACGAACCTTGGGAGTCATACCCGATCTGTAAACCCGTTGGTGATCGGGTAGCGCCGATCGCGGCCGTAAGCGCGGCGGGTGATCTTCACGCCGGGGGGAGCCTGACGGCGCTTATACTCGGCACGATCGACCATGCGCCATACCCGGCGCACGACATCGGGATCATATCCCTTTGCCGCCACATCGTCGACCGAAGCCTCGTCCTCGATCAGCGCTTCAAGAATTCCATCGAGCGTCTCATAGGGCGGCAGCGTGTCCTGATCCGTCTGGTTCGGCCGGAGTTCGGCCGTCGGGGCTTTGGTGATTACGCGTTCGGGAATTACGCGACCTTCGGGACCGAGAAGGACCGGGGGACGGGTCTGGTTGCGCCAGCGCGAGAGCGCGAAAACCGTCGTTTTGTAGAGGTCTTTCAAGACCGAGTACCCGCCGCACATATCTCCGTAAAGGGTCGCATAACCCACCGACATTTCCGATTTATTGCCGGTGGTCAGCAACATGTGGCCGAGCTTGTTGCTGATTGCCATCATCACCAGCCCACGCGAGCGGGCCTGGATATTCTCCTCGGTGACGTCTGCGGCGCGTCCTGCGAATACGCCGTCCAGCATCGAAGAAAACGCGCACATCGCCGGTTCGATCGTGACGGTGTCGAGATCGACACCGAGCAGGCGGGCGATCTCGGCGGCATCCTCGAGACTTTCGTCCGAGGTGTAGGGTGAGGGCATCATGATGCACCGTACACGCCCGGGCCCCAGCGCGTCGACGGCGACCGCCGCGCTCAGCGCACTGTCGATGCCGCCGGACAGACCGAGGGCGATGCCGGGGAATCGGTTCTTTTCGACATAGTCGCGCAGGCCCACGGTCACAGCCAGATAGATCGATTCCAAGCCGTTGACCATCGGCGCCTTGTCGCCGCCGTCACAGACCCAATATCCGTCCGACGTCTGACACCATCGACTCAAGGTTACGCCTTCCTGCCAGGCAGGCGCGAGCACGCGCAAGCCGTCGGCCGGGTCCCAGACGAAAGAGGAACCGTCGAACACAAGTTCGTCCTGGCCACCCACGAGGTTGACGTAAATCAGCGGCAGTCCGGTCTCATTGGTTCGTTCATCGGCGAGACGATGACGAACCTCCGGCTTGCTCGCCTCGAACGGCGAGCCGTTGAGGACGACGAGGAAATCAGCACCCGCTTCAGCAAGGTGCGAGGCAACCGTCGGCGTCCACATATCCTCGCAAATCATCACGCCAAGGCTGGCGCCACGGAACGTGACCGGTTGCGGCAGGGGGCCGGACCGAAAACACCCGCTTTTCATCGAACACGCCGTAATTGGGCAGGTCGTATTTCAGCCGAACCGCCGCAAGCCGACCGCTGTCGAGCAAAAGCGCGGCATTGTAGAGGCGGCCCTCGACGCGCCAGGGACAACCGACGAGCAAAGCCGGGCCGCCGTCGGCCGTATCGGCGGCGAGCGCAGAGACGGCGGCTTCCAGCCGATCTTGGAAAATCCGTTTGAGTACGAGATCTTCTGGCGGATACCCGGCAAGCGCGAGCTCTCCGAACACCAACAAATCCGCATCCGGTGTCGCTGCGCGCTGCGCGCGAATCCGCGCGATGTTGCCGTCGACGTCGCCGACGATCGGATTTACCTGTGACAACCCAACCGTAAGCAACTTGCTCATCGGGCAGAAACGATCTCAAGCTGAAAAGAAGCAAGCACCCTAAGGGCGCTGGCGCAGGCTGTCAACGAAGGCAATGGCCGGGACCAGGGCGATCGCCTTGGCGGCGGGCAGCGTTTGCCTTCGGCCCTCGATGAGGGTCTTTCTTGCCCAATTACAAGCGCAAACAGGTCATGATTTCTCCGACTCCACGCCAGCCACGATGCCTTTTTGCGTAAGCAGCGAAGTTTCCTGGCGATGCCCTGCCTCATCCTCGCACCCGGGATCGAGGCAGGCAATCCGCTCGATCTGGATCGTGACGTGGCGGATATCGTAGTCGTTGCGCAGAACGTCGCGCAGCTTGTGAAGAACATCGTCGTGATCCGCATCCGCGTCGATGCTGGCGTGCAAGGTCATCAGCGGCTGGTCCGGCGTTAGCAGCCAGAGGTGGACATGGTGAATATCGTTTACGCCCGGTACGGCGCCCACCAGGGCCGTGCGCAACTCACCGATGTCGACTCCGTCGGGCGCCCCCTCCATCAGCACATGAAATGAGCGCCCGACAAGTGACCAGGCGCTGCGGAGGATCAGCAAGGCGACGAAGACCGAAAGGATTGGATCGATCGGCGTCCAGCCCGTCGCCAGGATGACGATTGCCGCGACAATGGCGGCGACGGAGCCCAACAGATCGCCCAGAACATGCAATGCCGCGCCCCGGACGTTGAGGTCGTGCCGGTCACCGCCATGCAGGATGGCGAAGCTGGCGATATTGATGGCAAGGCCAGCCGCGGCGACCAACGCCATCATTCCCCCGAACACCGGGACGGGAGAGAACAGGCGCTGTGCCGCCTCGACGGCGATCCAAAGGGTAATCGCGATCAGCGTCGCGCCGTTGATAAACGCCGCCAGGACCTGAAGGCGATGCAGTCCGTAGGAATGCTTCAACGTCGCTGGTTGGCGGCTTGCGCGCACGGCAGCGAACGACAGGCCGAGCGCGGCGACGTCGGCCAACATGTGCCCGGCATCCGCCAACAGCGCCAGCGAGCCCGACAGAAAGCCGCCGACCACTTCGACGATGAGGAAGCTTGCCGTCAGAAGCAGCGCAAGGAAGATGCGTCGCTCGTTATCGGCTCCGCGAGTGCCGTGTGCTCCGTGGCCCGCGTGCGCATGACCGTGACTGTGGGCATGGTCGTGATGGTGTGAAGGCCCGCGAACGCCCGCAGGCCCGTTATGAGCGATGTGTTCGTGCTCGTGGTTGCCAGCGTGATCTGCCATCCGATAAGGATCCGTGAACTTCAGGCGGACATCGCGTCGATCTCATAGCGGGGATCAAGCCATTTGGCTGCGTCGCCATGCAAAATAGGGACCTTCGATTTTTCGTTCGTGCCATCCAACGGTGACCATCAATCGAGACTGCTTCAATTGGCAAGATCTATTCGGACCAAGTCATCGAAGGCGATGGACCGGTCAGCTTTACGCGAACGCGGGCTCGTCTCGACGCAAGAGCGGACGGATGCACGCGGCTCCTGCAAACCCGCTGATCGCCATCAGCCAATACGCCTGGCCGGCAAGCGTGGCGTAACCGAGGCCGGCCGCGTAGATCATCGTGCCGAGAAACAGGCCGAAGACGACCGCCGAATAAAGGCTTTGCGCCGAGGCTGACAGCGCGGGCGCGATGTTTCGTGAAATCCAGTGCATGGCACCGAGGTGAGCCGCGCCGAAACTGAGTGCATGCAAAGCTTGCAGAAAAACAATCAGCGACAGCGTATCGCTGGAGCCGGCGCCGAGCCAGCGAATGCCAGACGCGAGACCAGCGACGCCGATCAGACCGGCCGCGCCGAACCAGCGAACAGCGGCAGCGCCCACGGCAAACAGGGCAACCTCGCACACCACCCCTTCGGCCCAGAGCGCGCCGATGATGGTTTCGGAATAGCCGATGGATTGCCAGTGGATCGTGCCGAAGGCGTAATAGACGGCGTGGCTGCCCTGGACCAGACCGCAGGCAATGAGCATGCGGACAAAAGCGCCCTGCCGTAGGAGGTCAAGCACAGGCAGGCTGCGTGACACACTCCGCTCGGCTCGCAGATCAGGCAGCAAAGCGCAGGTTAGGGTGGTCGTGAGGATTCCCGCCAGAATCAGCCAAAACGTCGCGTCGACCGAAGTCCGGACGATCACGACACCAGCGACGAGCGCGCTAAAAATATAAGCAAGCGATCCCCACAGGCGCACGCGGCCATACTCGAAGCCGTCGTCGCGGGCTGCCGCCATCGTCAAGCTCTCGGCGAGCGACATCACCGGCGGCCAGAGCGGGAAAAAAAACAGGCTGACGAGCACGATCGGCCAGAACGTCCGGGCGGCCGCGAACAAGGCGAAGGCAAGGGCACTTGCAACCGCGAGGATGAGCATCGGTCGCCGCCGTTCGCCACTGCGATCGGCGACGTGCGCCGCGATCGGCAATCCGATCACCTTGGCGAGGATTCCAATCGCGAGAACCAAGCCGATTTCACTGGCGTCGAGCTCGCGTGCCGCGAGCCAAAGCGGCCAGAACGGTTGGATCGTCCCGATCACAGCGAAAAACGCGGCATAAAATGCGGCAAGCCGCAGGCAGGTCGTTGCAGGCAGGCGCGGCACAGGCGTTGATCAAAACTCAAAATCGATGGCTAGAATCACATTCTAACCGATCGTAGCAGTGCTGGCGCGCGCTCGCCACGCCAGCGCGCGCGGTTCAAGCTGCCTCTTCCTTCAGTGAATCGGTGAACTGCGCGAGATAGGTGAGCCCGGAAATGGCCCGGCTGCCGTACCACGACACCATCTGGGCATCGATCGGGTGAACCTTGGCCGAATGCTGCGGATGGGCTTCGATAAATTCTTGCCGGTGGTGCTCATCGAAGGGAAACGGCTCGCTGGAAAGCAGCACGAGATGGCAGCGATCAAGTAGCGCGTCGTCGATTTCCATCTGCGGATAGCGCCGATCCGCCAGGGCCGGCAGGGTATCGATGCCGGCGAGCGCCAGCATGCGCGAGATGTAGGTGTCACGCGCGACCGTCATCCAGGGATTCTTCCAGATCAGATAAAGAGCCGATCGCCGCGGCCGCTCGGCGGCGGTGGCTTGCGCCGACGCGATGGCATCTTCGAAGCGCTGGCACAACGCCTCCGCCGCCTCGATGCGCGCGAACGTGTTGCCAAGGAGGCGATAGAGCGCAAGGTTGTCTCGAACCTCGACGGGGTGAGTGACGACGATCTCGTAGCCTTCGTTCGTTAGCTCGTCAGCCAGCGCCCGCGGCGTCTCGTCGATGTTCACGACGATGTGGGTCGGTGCGAGTCTCCGCAGCTTGGCGATGTTGATTGATTTGGTGCCGCCAACGCTGGGCACGTCGCCGATCCGGTCTTTCGGGTGAACGCAGAACACGGTTCGTCCAACCACCCGTTCACCCAGATCCAGCGCGAAAAGCAGTTCGGTCACGCTGGGAACCAGCGAGACGATGCGCGGCGCGACCGCCGTCTGATGGCCGACGCCAACGGCATCGATTCGTGGATCGCCAGGAACGAACCTAGCGGTTGTCTTGCTTGCGCTACGCATCCAAAAGTTGAAAAAACCCGAGAGGAATAAAAATTTCGATTGTGATCCGCATCACAGAAATAATGCCCCGCCACCGCCATACTCTATGGCGGATGGACATTTCATCCGGAGTTCTCCCTTCCCTCAAGAGCACCAACTTGGGCCGGCTTTGCCGGCCCTGTTTTTTTGTTAAATGCTCTCGCGAGAGGATTCGTCCATCGCGACGGCACGTGGCCAAATCCAAACCTCAACGAACTATCGTTATTGTTGCGTAAATTGTGTCAATAACGTGGACGATAACGGTGTGACGACGTCGTCGCGTCGTTATAGCCCGCTCTTGCTTGTCAGCGACGGGAGGCGGGTCTATTAAAGCGCCGCTTCGGGCAGGCCCGATGCGAGGGCGGCCGCTGCTGCGGTTGCCAACACTTCCGCCACGCCGATACCGCCGAAAGGCTAGGGAGGGACCCTGATCATGGCCATTGAGAAAACACTGTCAATCATCAAGCCGGATGCGACCGCGCGTAATGTTACCGGCAAGATCAATGCTTTTTTTGAAGAAGGCGGACTGCGAATCGTTGCGCAGAAACGCGTCAAGCTAACCAAGGAGCAGGCGCAGAAGTTCTACGCTGTTCATGCGGAGCGCGCGTTTTATGACGAGCTGTGTGAATACATGATATCCGGTCCGGTAGTTGTTCAAGTCCTTGAGGGCGAAAACGCTGTTGTGCGCAACCGCGAAATCATGGGCGCCACAAATCCCGCCAATGCCGCCGAGGGCACCGTCCGCAAGGCGCTGGGGTTGAATGTGCAGGAAAACTCCGTGCACGGATCCGATTCTCCTGAGAACGCGGCGAAAGAAATCAGCTTTTTCTTCAGCGACGTCGAAATCGCGGGCTAAGGCATCCCCCACCGAGCGAAGCGGGCGGCCGGCAGCGGCCGACCCGGCGCCTCGCGGGATCGCCGGCTGAAGGTCCGTTCAGAGCGACGACGGGTTGATCAGCGCTGTCGGCGGAGCACTGGCACCGGCGATGGCAACCCGTTCAAACGAAACCTGCGTCCGGCCCTCGGCAATCAGTCGAACGGCGAGAGGATAGACGCGGTGCTCTTCGGCGAGGACCCGTGCTGCGAGCGCGTCGGCATCGTCGTCGCTGTGCACCGGAACAACGGCTTGCGCGATGATCGGCCCATCGTCCATCGCCGGCCGGACAAAATGTACGGTGCAGCCGGTGAAGCGGGCGCCATAGTCGAGCACGCGCTCATGCACGTGAAGCCCGCGAAAAGCCGGCAGCAGCGACGGGTGGATGTTCACCAGGCGGTCCCGCCAGCGGTTCACGAAGCCGTCGGTGAGTAACCGCATGAAGCCGGCGAGACAGACGAGTTCTGTGTTCGCCGCAAGGAGTGCGGCATGCACCGCGTCCTCGAAGTCGGCGCGATGGGCAAACGCGGTGTGATCGATCGTGCAGGTGGAAATTCCAGCCGCGGCAGCGTGCGCGAGTCCCTCGGCGCCGGGAACGTTCGAGACGACGAGCACGATGTCCGCTGGATAATCGGGGCTGGCGGCGGCGGCGATCAGCGCGCGCATGTTACTGCCGCGGCCCGAGATGAGGATTGCAACCTTCAGGTTTGCCACGGTTATCGCGCGCTCCCTGCGGCAGCGAGGCTTTCCAAGCCGATGATGTGGACCCGTGGTGCGTCGGCGTCGTGTGGGACGATCCGCCCGATGGCGAACACCTGCTCGCCGGCGAGCGCGAACGCGCGCGTCAGCGGCGCAACCTGTTCGGGCGCGCAGATAGCCGCCATGCCGATGCCGCAATTAAATGTGCGCACCAGTTCCGCGGGCGAGATACCGCCAGCCTGGGCGAGCCACGCAAAAACCGCAGGCACGGGCCATTGAGCGCTGTCGAGAACGCATGCCAGGCCAGCGGGCAAGACGCGCGGGATGTTCCCGACGAGTCCCCCGCCGGTGATGTGTGCCAGCGCATGCAGACCGCCCGCGGCGAGCGCCGCCAGGCATGCGCCGACATAGATACGCGTCGGCGTCAAAAGAACATCTCCGAGAGGGCGAGCGGGTTCGAACGGCGCGGGATCACGATAATCGAGCCCGGCCTCGCCGACGATCCGGCGCACAAGCGAAAAACCGTTGGAATGCAGGCCGGTGGAAGCGAGGCCAAGCACGATGTCGCCGGTCTGCACGGCCTGACCGGTCAATACCTGGTCGCGCTCGACCGCACCCAGGGCGAACCCCGCGAGATCGTAGTCGCCAGCGGCGTAAAGTCCCGGCATCTCCGCCGTCTCGCCGCCGATCAGCGCACAACCCGCCTGCCGGCAGCCTTCGGCGATTCCGGCGATGACGCTGCGCGCGGCCTCGACCGACAGATGCGGCGTCGCATAGTAGTCGAGAAAGAACAGCGGTTCGGCGCCCTGAACGACGAGATCGTTGACGCACATGGCGACGAGGTCGATTCCGACGCTCTCATGGCGGTCGCAGGCGATCGCCACTTTCAGCTTGGTGCCGACGCCGTCGGTGGCGGCCACAAGCAGAGGATCGCGAAAGCCGGCTGCTCGCGGATCGAAGAGCGCGCCGAAACCGCCGATCGCATCAACACACCCCGGCCGGCGCGTCGCCGTCGCAAGCGGCCGGATCGCGTCCACCAGTTTGTCACCGGCGTCGATGTCGACGCCCGCATCTTTGTAGCTGAGCCCGGTAATGGGTTTCCCCCGCGTGACATGGTAACCTGCCGAGCGTGGGCGGCAGTGAGCGGGAAACAATAATGCATAGGAGCCGTTTCGCAAACTTCGTGTGGCGTGGCGCGCCGCGGTGCGGCGTTTCGTGGCCGAACCGCCGTGCGTCGATGGTCCCGCGCGGGCACGCGGCGTCGTTGTCGTGGATGCGGCTCCTGGCCTTGTGCTGGCTCGTCGGTGCGTCGGCGATCGCCGGGTGCCGGCCGGCCTTCGCGACCGATGCACTCTTTCAAGTGCTCGACGTTCAGGTCGACGAATCGGCGCAGACCGCTGCACTCGCGCGGGAAAAGGCGCTTGCCGGCGGCGCACGCCGGGCCTGGGACGTGTTGATTCAGCGGTTCGTCGATCCGCGGCAGAAGCGGCCGATCCCCGACTATTCCCAAGGCGAGATCGACGATGCCATCAATGACTTTTGGGTAGGCGCGGAGAAGTCGTCGTCGGTGCGCTACATCGCCACGCTGAATTTTAATTTCCGCAAGGAGCAGGTGCAAAAATTGCTCTCGGCGCGCGGCGTTCGCTTTACGATGACGCCATCACCGCCGGTGCTCGTGGTGCCGGTCGTTGCCACGGTTCGCGATGCTGTTGCCGCGCCATCGACATCTCCGACACCAGCTTCCGTACCGCCGGTCCAACAGGCCGGGGCATCCGCGTCGACGCCGCCGTTGTCGACGGCCGAGATCGGCGGGGGCGCCGATTCCTGGCGCGCCGCCTGGCGGGGCGTTAAGATCGTCAGCCTCGTGCCGATACGCGTCTTTGGCGGTACCAGCGGTAGTGGCACGTTGACGGCTGACGATGCAGTGCACGGAGACGTCGGGCGCCTCTCTGATGCGGCTCAGCGCGACGGCGCGGTCGATGCCCTGGTCACTGTGGCGACAATCGCGCCAGCAATCGAGCCCAACAGCCATGCGCTCACCGTCTCATCGGTGCGCTATGGTGCCGGATCGCAACCCCAGGCACTCCCGGATCGGGTCTTTCCGATCGATGCCGACAAGCCAATCTCTGATGTATTCGCGCGCGCGGCGGAAGCCGTGGTACAAGACCTTGATGCGGAGTGGCGGCATGGCCCATCGGCCAGCATCAAGACCTCATCCGCGCTGGCAGTAACCGTACCCACCGCGAGCCTGGAGCAATGGGTGGAGCGGCGACAGGCGCTCGATTCGGTGCCGGGTATCGAGCGTATCAACGTCACCTCGCTGACGCGGGAAGGCGCCCACGTGACGATCGTTTATTCCGGCGGATCGGACGATCTGGAAGCAGCGCTTGCGCAGCGTAATCTCTACCTGCACAACCCCGATGGCGCGTGGATTGTCTCCTCCGAGCCGCCCGCGGCGCGCATTGATGAGACACCTGGTTTCGTCGCTCCGCCGCGATAGACATATCGCGACGTACACCGCACACCCGCATGGGCAATTCTGCCGCAAGGATATTGGCGACGATGCAAGCCGAAGAACGCATAAGCGAGGAGCGACGCATTCTCCTCTGGGTGAGCGTATTCGTCGTGCTCGGCATCATTGTTTACCTCCTGCGCGGGGCATTGATGCCGTTTGTGGCGGGTATGGGCGTCGCCTATCTGCTCGATCCTGTCGCGGACCGGTTGGAGCGGCTTGGCATTCCGCGCACGATCGCCTCGCTGTTAATCGTCCTTGTCTTTATCCTGATCGTCGCAGTGATTTTCGTCCTGCTCGCACCGGTATTGGCCGACCAGGTAACGGACCTGATCGCCCGCGTGCCAGAATACGTCAACACTCTACGAAAGGAGGCGACGCCGTTACTGCATAAGCTGCGTTCTCGTCTGACGGCGGGGCAGGCGGAACAGGTTGACGAAGCGATCAAGTCTCATGCCGGAGACATTCTATCCTGGCTCGGTTCGATCATGAGCGGGATCCTCTCCGGTGGAGCGGCCTTGCTTAGCGTCCTGGGGCTTGTGTTCATCATGCCGGTCGTCGCGTTCTATATGATTCGCGACTGGGACCAGCTGATCCTGCACATCGATTCACTGCTGCCGTTGAAGAGCGCCAAGACCATCCGCCGCCTCGCCCGGGAGATCGACTTACGGCTCAGCGGGTTCGTCCGCGGCCAGGCCCTGGTTTGTCTGCTTCTTGGCGTATGGTACGCTACCGGACTGACGCTCGTCGGCCTTGATTTCGCGCTGCTCCTCGGCCTTGCCGCGGGTGGCCTTACTATTATTCCTTATCTTGGCAACATCATTGGCCTCGGCTCCAGCGTGCTCCTGGCTACGGCGCAGTTCGATGATTGGGTTTCCGTGGCGCTGGTCGCCGGGGTCTTCCTGACCGGGCAGGTGCTGGAAGGCAATTTCATTTCCCCAAAGATTGTCGGCGACCGGGTTGGGTTGCACCCCATATGGCTTCTGTTCGCTGTGACGGCCGGTGGAAGCCTGCTTGGTATCACTGGGGCGCTGCTCGCGGTGCCGGTGGCCGCGGCGCTCGGTGTGCTTGTCCGGTTCGCTGTCGAACGTTACAGGCAGAGTACTCTTTATGCCGATACGGCCGCCGACGGCCCGCCGGCAGGAGACGAGCATACGGCCCTCGATTGATGGTGCCTCGACAACTTCCGCTCGCCCTGGAGCACCCACCGTCGCTCGTGGGGGAGAATTTTCTCGTCGCCCCGTCGAACCGGGATGCGGTCCGCTGGCTCGAACGGTGGCCGGACTGGCCGTCGCCGGCGATCGCGCTGTTCGGCCCATCAGGGTGCGGCAAAACGCACTTGTGCCAGGTGTTCCTTACCCGCAGCCTGGGCGTATCCGTCGAGCCGGCATCGTTGATGTACGATCGAGCGATCGATCTTATCGCCCACGCTCCGGCGTGTGTCATCGACGACGCCGATGGCGCTATTGCCGCCGGGCTGGAGGAGCCATTGCTGCACCTCTACAACAGTCTCGCCGAGCATAAAGGCAAGCTGTTGCTGACCGCGCGAGCGGCGCCGGCGCGCTGGCCAGTCAAGCTCGCCGATCTTCGATCCCGGCTCAACGCCGTTCCGTCCATCGGCATCGGCGCACCGGACGATGATTTGATAGCAGGGGTGCTGGTCAAGCTATTCGCCGATCGTCACCTCATCGTCGACAGTGAGGTGGTGCTTTACGCTTTGCCGCGCATTGAGCGCTCATTCGCCGCGGCCCAACGGCTAGTTGCGGACCTCGATGCCGCTGCGCTCGGAAGCCACCGGAAGATCACCGTGGCGCTGCTTCGCGACGTCATTCGTGTATCGGGTTGCGAATAGAAAGACTCGACCACGAATGGACGAAAGTCGCACGGCCGCGTATCGGGGGAATGTAGTATTCTGCTTGCATGACGCCGTGAAGCGGAGATGAGCTTCCACTCTGCCAACGGCGTTGTAGCCCTCCCATATCCGGCAATCGTTGTCGGTGGGTCAACTGGCTGGCGATGCGTGGCATCGCCGGCCGCCCTTGTCCCCCCGTGCCGTTGCCCGCGCTCTTCGATGGCCCGATTGGCGGCGATGGCTTCACCACCTTTGTCGGGCAGGGTCTCGTTTCAAGCCGGCTGGCGGGCGATATCGCCGTTTTGAATGGACGCAGAGGCGGATCGCAAGGCGCTTGGCTGCGGATCGCGCAAAGGGAGATCCGAAAATCAAAGAGGGGACCGAAGTCCCCTCTTTTCAGTTGAGCTGGCCCGTTGGTGGGCAGAGCACGATGCATTCTGCCTCTCCGGATCCGCTTTCCTCGCCCGCGCCGGCCCGCCTTCAGGCCGGCGCGGTCTGGTTGGCGGCTCAGGCCGTCGTGCTGACCATCCCCGTATCCATCGCCGCATGCGCCGCCGCCAGCCGCGCGATCGGCACGCGATAGGGCGAGCACGACACGTAGTCGAGCCCGACGCTGTGGCAGAAGTCGACCGAGGAGGGGTCGCCGCCGTGCTCGCCGCAGATGCCGAGCTTGATGTCGGGGCGGGTCTTGCGGCCGCGCTCCGCCGCGAGCTGGACGAGCTGGCCGACGCCTTCCTGATCGAGGACCTGGAACGGATCGTTGGGGATCACCCCACGATCCTGGTACTGGACGAGGAACGGACCTGCGTCGTCACGCGACAGGCCAAAGGTGGTCTGGATCAAATCGTTGGTGCCGAAGCTGAAGAACTGCGCACCCTCGGCGATCTGGTCGGCGATCAGAGCGGCCCGCGGCAGCTCGATCATCGTGCCGACCATGTACTCGAAGGTCGTGCCGCTCTTCTCCATCGTCTCCTTGGCGACGCGATCGACCATCTCTTTCAGGCGGTCGAACTCGTTCTTGATCGCGACCAGCGGGATCATCACCTCGGGCAGCACCGTTTCGCCCTTCTTCTTGACGTCGACGACGGCTTCGAAGATGGCCCGGCACTGCATCTCGTAGATCTCGGGATAGGTGATGCCGAGGCGGCAGCCGCGATGACCCAGCATCGGGTTGGATTCGTGAAGCTGTGATGCCTTAGCCTTGACGTCCTCGACCGTCTTGCCGGCGGCCTTCGCCACCTCGGCCATGTCGGCATCGGTGTGCGGCAGGAACTCGTGCAGCGGCGGATCGAGCAGCCGGACGGTCACCGGCAACCCGGTCATGATGGTGAACAGCTGGATGAAGTCGTCCCGCTGGTACGGCAGCAGCTTGTCGAGGGCGACGCGGCGCTCGGTCTCGGTATTGGCGACGATCATCTCGCGGACGTGAATGATGCGCTTCGGATCGAAGAACATATGTTCCGTCCGGCACAGGCCGATGCCCTCGCAGCCAAAGTTGCGCGCCGTCTTGGCGTCGAGCGGGGTTTCGGCGTTGGCCCGCACCTTGAGCTTGCGGATCTCGTCGACCCATCCCATCAGCGTGCCGAAATCGCCGGTCAACGCCGGCTGAATCTTCGGCACATCCCCCTTGAGGATCGCGCCGGTCGAGCCGTCGATGGTGATGACGTCGCCCTCGTTGAGCACGGTATTGCCCGAGGTCAGCGTCTTCGCCTTGTAGTCGATGCGCAGGTCACCGGCACCGGCGACGCACGGTATCCCCATGCCGCGGGCGACCACCGCCGCGTGGCTGGTCATACCGCCGCGGGTGGTCAGGATGCCCTGGGAGACGTGCATGCCACCGATGTCTTCCGGCGAGGTCTCGATGCGCACCAGCATCACCTTCTTGCCGGCTTTCGCCCACTCTTCCGCCTCGTCGGCGGTGAAGACGACTTGCCCCGAAGCGGCACCCGGCGAAGCCGGCAGGCCCTTGCCCAGTGATTCCTTGGGCGCCTTCGGATCGATCATCGGATGGAGGAGCTGGTCGAGCTGGGCCGGATCGACGCGCTTGACCGCTTCCTTCTTGTCGATCACACCCTCTTTGCACATTTCGACGGCGATGCGCAGGGCCGCTGCCGCGGTGCGCTTGCCATTACGGGTCTGCAGCATCCAGAGCTTACCCTTCTGGATGGTAAACTCCATGTCCTGCATGTCGTGGTAGTGATCTTCCAGGCGGTCGCGGATGGCGACCAGTTCCTTGTAGAGCGACGGCAATCCCTCTTCCATCGCCGGCAGGTCGGATTCGATTGCCTTCTTTTCGGCCAGCGAGATCGGCTGCGGCGTACGGATGCCGGCAACGACGTCCTCACCCTGGGCGTTGACCAGGTATTCGCCGTAAAACAGATTCTCGCCGGTCGAGGGATTGCGGGAGAAGCACACGCCCGTCGCCGAGTCCTCGCCCATGTTGCCGAACACCATCGCCTGCACGTTTACCGCCGTGCCCCAATGGTCGGGGATGTTGTTCAGCTTGCGATAGGTGTTGGCGCGCTTGTTCATCCAGCTTCCGAACACCGCCCCGACGGCGCCATAGAGCTGCTCGGTCGGGTCTTGCGGGAACTGCTTGCCGATCGCTTTTTGAATTTCAGCCTTGTATTGCTCGATCAGCGCCTTCCAGTCGTCAGCGGTCATGTCGACGTCGTAGGTCTTGCCGACCTTTTCCTTGTATTCGTCGATCAGCACTTCGAACTCGTGCTTACCGACACCGAGGACGACGTCCGAATACATCTGGATGAACCGGCGATAGCTGTCATAGGCGAAGCGTTCGTCGCCGGTCAGCTTCACTAGGTTCAAAACGGTGGTGTCGTTCAGACCGAGATTGAGCACCGTGTCCATCATGCCCGGCATCGAGGCGCGCGCGCCCGAGCGAACAGAGACAAGCAGCAGCGGGCCTTCGGTCGCGCCGAACTTGGCGCTCATGATCTTCTCGACGTGGGCAAGACCGCCGGAGACCTGATCGCGGAGATCCGGCGGGTAGGTTTGGCTGTTGGCGTAATAGTACGTGCAGACCTCGGTCGAAATGGTGAAACCCGCCGGCACCGGAATGCCGAGGCTGCTCATTTCCGCGAGGTTGGCCCCCTTGCCGCCAAGCAAATTCTTATCCTTGGCGCCGCCTTCGGCTTTGCCGTCCCCGAACGTGTAAACCCATTGTGTCATGGCTTGCTTCCTACCCTTCGATTTGTGCGAAATCTGCTACCCCGCCGAGCGCTGACCGGATTTGCGATAGCAGCTTCAACCGATTCTCTCTTCGTTGCGCGTCTGCGCAATTGACCTGGACACGGTCGAAGAACGCATCCACGGGCTTTCGCAATCCGGCCAGGATTGCCATGGCGTCGCGGAACCGCTCATCGGACAGGGCCGCGGCGATTTCGTCGCGTGCCTCTGACAGCGCCCGATACAGATCCGATTCTTGATTTTCAGCCAGAAGTTCCTCGTCTACCTCCCCGACGTAGTGCCTCTTATCTTTATTCTCTTCGATACGGACGATGTTGCTCGCCCGCCGGTAGGCCACGAGCAAGTTAGCACCGTCGTCGGAAGTGAGAAAGTCTCTTAGCGCGTCGACCCTAGCCAAAAGTCGCACGAGATCGTCCTCATTGCCGTCCGCGAACACCGCCGAGACCAGATCGTGGCGCACGCCCTGCTCGCGCAGGTGCACCTTGAGCCGATCGGCAAGAAAGGCGAGAAGGTCGTCGCAGACGGTGACGGCGCCCGATTGGGTAGTGCCGTCGGGATAGGCCGCCTGAGCGCTTTCGAAGAGCGGTCGCAAGTTGAGGCGAAGGCCGTTTTCGATGATCAGGCGGATGACCGCGAGCGCGGCTCTTCGCAAGGCGAACGGGTCTTTCGAGCCGGTCGGCTTCTCGCCGATGGCAAAGAAACCGGCGAGCGTATCGATCTTATCGGCGAGGGCGACGGCGATGCTGACCGGCGTTGTCGGGCAGCGGTCGGACGGCCCCTGCGGCGCGTAGTGATCGGCGATGGCTTCGGCCACCTCCGGTGCCTCGCCGTCATGGCGTGCGTAATAGCGACCCATGATCCCTTGCAGTTCCGGGAATTCGCCGACCATCGCGCTCATCAGGTCGGCCTTGGCGAGCGCCGCGGCGCGGGACGCCAGTCTCGCATCGCCACCGCACAAAGGCGCCAGCACACTGGCGAGAATACCGAGACGCTGGGTGCGCTGCAGATCCGAGCCCAGCTTGGCGTGGAAGACTCGCTCGGCGAGCTTCGGCACCCGGCTCTCCAGTGTACGCTTGCGGTCCTCGTCCCAGAAAAATTTGGCATCGGACAGGCGGGCACGCAGCACCCGCTCGTTGCCGGCGACGATCGCCGCCCCGCCGTCGCTCGCCTCGGTGTTGGCGACCAGCACGAAGCGCGGCGCCAGCCTGCCGTCGGCATCGAGCAGCGAGAAGTACTTCTGGTGGGCGCGCATCGCCGTGATCAGCACCTCGGCCGGCACGTCCATGAATCGTGGATCGATCGAGCCCAGCATCGGCACCGGCCATTCGACGAGGCCGGTGACCTCGTCGAGCAGTGCCTCGTCGGCGCGCACACTCAGGCCCTCGGCCGCCGCCAGCGCTTCGGCCTTCCGGGCGATCAGTGCCCGGCGCTCGGCCGGATCGAGCATGACTTTCGCATCATTCAGCTTTGCGGCGTAATCCGCGAAGTCGGTGACCCCGATCTCGCCAGGTGCAAGGAAGCGGTGCCCCTGGGTCGACGCGTTGCCGGAGAGCGTCAGGTCCGCCCCCAGAGGCTGCGAGGCGGCAAGGGGGGCGCCGTTGAATACGGCGAGAATGTTGTGCAGCGGGCGAACCCAACGGAAGTGACCTGCACCCCAGCGCATCGATTTCGGCCAGGGAAGGACAGTGAGGACTTCGATCAGGATGCTGGCCAGAACCTCGGGTGTCGCTGCGCCGGCGCGGACGTATGCCGCGAAGTAGGACGGCCCCTTGTCGGTCTCGCGGACCTCGGCTTGATCGATCGACGAAAGTCCTGCGGCGCGCAGGAAGCCCTGCACCGCCTTGTCAGGCGAGCCGACGCGTGGGCCCTTGCGCTCCTCCCGGACATCCGGCTGACGCTCGGGCAGGCCATCGACGACCAGTGTTAGGCGACGCGGGGTTACGTAGGCATCGGCCGAGGTGAAGGCGAGCTGCGCCTTGGCGAGCCTCTCACAGACCAGGCGCTTGAAGTCCTCGGCGGCGCGCGCCTGCATGCGCGCGGGGATTTCTTCGGACAACAGTTCGATGAGCAGTTCAGGCATCAGTGGCTCCGAGGGGCGATCGCCGCCGGCACGTCAGGCCGCATGGCCGCGGCTCGCCAACCAGGCCTCGCAGCACGCCTTCGCCAGCGCCCGCACCCGGCCGATGTAGGCGGCGCGCTCGGTCACGCTGATCACGCCACGGGCGTCCAGCAGATTGAAGCGGTGGCTCGCCTTGATGCACTGATCATAGGCGGGTAGCGCCAAGGGCTTATCCAGCGCCAGCAGCGCCTGGCATTCTGCTTCGGCGTCGGCGAAGTGGCGGAAGAGCTGCTCGGTGTTGGCGTATTCGAAATTGTAGGCCGAGCCTTCGCGCTCGTTCTGCAGGAAGACATCGCCGTAGGTGGTCCCGCAGCCGTCCCAATCGAGGTCATAGACGTTCTCGACGCCCTGGATGTACATCGCCAGGCGCTCAAGGCCGTAGGTCAGCTCGACCGCCACCGGGGCGCACTCGATGCCGCCGACCTGCTGGAAATAGGTGAACTGGGTAACCTCCATGCCGTCGCACCAGACCTCCCAGCCGAGACCCCAGGCGCCCAGGGTCGGGCTCTCCCAGTCGTCCTCGACGAAACGGATGTCGTGCACGGCGGGATCGATGCCGAGGTGACGCAGGCTCTCGAGGTAGAGGTCCTGCGCGTTCGGCGGCGACGGCTTGAGCAGCACCTGGAACTGGTAATAGTGCTGCAGACGGTTGGGGTTCTCGCCGTAGCGGCCGTCAGTCGGCCGCCGCGACGGCTGGACATAGGCGCAGCGCCACGGCTCGGGGCCGAGGGCGCGCAGCGTCGTTGCCGGATGGAAGGTGCCGGCGCCGACCTCAATGTCGTAGGGCTGGAGAACGACGCAGCCGCGCTCCGCCCAGAAGCCCTGCAGCGATAGGATCAGCGATTGGAAGGTGGATCGGTTCGGCGCCATTGCGGGATTGTTCGAACCCTTGCGGCAAAAGCGGCCGACGGCCGCTTTTTGGGAGCCGCGACCATACTGCCCGCTCTCCAGCCGGTCAAGAAACCGGCTGTCGGGTCGGCCGACACCGCAAGTGCTTGGTGATCGGTCTTAAGAGCGAGCCGCGAAGTCGCGCAACGCTGCCCGCTGGCGTCCCTCCGCGTCGAAGTTCTCGGGCGCGAGCCAGCGCTCGAAGACCGCTCGGCGTCCCGGCCATTCATCCGACAGCATTGAGAACCACGCGGTATCGCGGTTGCGGGTCTTGACGATGAGATGGCGGTAGAAGATGCCCTCGAAGCGAAACCCCAAGCGGAGCGCGGCGTTGCGCGATGGCTCGTTCAGCGCATCGCACTTCCACTCGACGCGACGGCAGCCGAGCGTCTCGAAGCTCTCGCGCAGCAGCAGGAACGTCGCCTCCGTCGAGGCCCGCGTGCGCTGCAGCCGCGGAGCGAACCAGACGTGGCCGATCTCGAGCACACCGTCGACCGGCCGGATGTTGAGCAGGCTGGCCATGCCGGCGGCGCGACCGCTCCGCCGTTCGCACACGGCGAAAAACAGCGGATCGAGCGACGTCGCGCATCCACCCAGCCAGGCGAGGAACGGCTCGCGCCCGCGAAACGGTCCATAGGGCAGGTACCGCCATAGCCGCAGGCTCTGTTCACCGGCGTGCCCGGACGCATAAAGATCTCCGGCGTGTTCGTCCGGCTCCAGTGGCTCCAGACGGACGAATTCTCCTTCGATCGCCGCGCGAGACGGCCGCAGGCCCGGAGGGCGCGGCCGCACTTCGGCTCCCGACAGTGCGCGCTCGCTCATCGTTTTTGTCCCGATCACAGCCCGAACTGGTTCCACATCAGCCGTTCTTCAACCCAGGCAAACGTCCGGTCGAGCAAGTCGGCGAAACCAGGGCGCTGCTCGGCGCCGATTCCCGGCAATCGCGAGCGGCGCCACCAGCGGCGGGTCTGACCAATCACACGCAACCGCACTTTCGCGCCAAACTTCTCGCGCATGATTGTCCGCACGTCGCCCAGTCCGTCGATTAGGCCAAGGTCGAGTGCCTGGCGGCCAGCCCAGTAGCGGCCGGAGAACAGTTCCGACTCCTCGCCCTTGAGCCTGTCGCCGCGCCGGGTGCGGACGTGCTGGCGAAACGATTCGTGCACGTCGGCCTGAATCCGCCGAAGGTGGGCGACTTCCTCGGCTTGTTCAGGCCGGAAGGGATCGAGTGCACCTTTATGGACACCGGCGGTGTGCACACGGCGCTCGATACCGAGACGGCCGAGAGCCTCGGTAAAGCCAAAACCCGCGGAAATTACGCCAATCGAGCCTACGATCGAACTTTCGTCCGCCCAGATCTCGTCGCCAGCGGCAAGCAGCCAGTACCCGCCCGAAGCGGCGACGTCCTCGGCAAAGGCAAAGACCGGCCGGTCGTGTTCCTCGGCCAGCGCGCGGATGCGCCGGGCGATCAGTGCCGATTGCACCGGCGAGCCGCCTGGCGAATTGACCACGAGGGCAACCGCTTTCGCGTCCTTTATTGTGAATGCACGCTCGAGCGTGGGCGAGAGGGTGCCTAACGAAAGTCCCTGGCGCAGCGCGCCCACCCGGCCGATGACGCCGTGCAGCGGCACCACGGCGATCACCGGCGGCGGATTGCGAAATCGCTCGAACGGAAGCCAGGAGAGCAGGTGGCGCAGGCGCATTAGCAAAGCCGATCGTCTTGTGGTGCTTGACGTAGGCAAAATGTCGGGCGCGATTTGCGGCGTTCAAGGCGCATTGGCGCGTCAGCCGGCAAGATCAAGCGGCGCCGCATCGCGAAGGATGGCGTCGATCTGATCGGTATAGGCGCCACCGGCCTGGTGCAGGATGAGGCCGGGCAGCAGCGTCAGCGGCGCGCCCGACCCCTTCTGGCCGGATACGATGACACGCTTGGCGGCCTTACCGGCGCCGGGCCAAAGCGGTTGAATAACGAGCGCGCCGAGCCGGCCGTTCAGTCCCGCCAGGACGTCGGCCAGGCGGTCGGCCCGCTGGATCAGCGTTACCGTACCGGCAGTACGCACCATTCGCAGGCAAAAGTCGATCCAGCCGGAAAGCCGCACGCCACTTTCGACCATCGCCTGGGCGCGGCTGGGGTCGCGCGGGGCCTGTCCGGTCCCCTGCTCCACGTAAGGCGGGTTCGCCATGACGTGGTCGAACGAGGCCGGCGATAAGCGAACCGGCGGATTGGCGATATCACCGAGATAGAACCGCGTTCGTGCGGCAACGCCCGTCGCCTCGGCGTTATCGGCGGCGAGGCGAACGAGCGTCCGGTCCATCTCAATGCCGGTGACCTGAACACCGTCGACGCGGACGGCAAGGCACAAGGAGGCCGCACCGGTACCGGCGCCGACATCAAGCACCGTTTCATTCGATCGCGCCGGAACGGCGGCGGCGAGCAAGACCGAATCCGTGGTTGCGCGGAACCCTTCCGACGGCTGGCGCAGGTGCACACGGCCATTCAGCAGCCGATCGTCGGTTGCCCCCTCAGACATCGTCGGCGACGCCCCGCGCCGCGTCGAGCACCTGCCGTGCCCGGGCTGCGTCGGCATCGTCGACCATTATTCGCCGCTGCACTGCCGAAAGCGCACCGCCATAGGCGCCGCAGGTGAACCCGTCGAGGATATGCGCCCGGATCCCGAGTTCGCTCAGGCGCGCTTCAAGCCAGGAGACGAAAACGGCGTCCTCGCTACGCGTGAGTTCGATCATTATCATCCGGCATCGCGAGTAGAGCCCATCGCCGATCCTTTGGCCGCACCAACGCGGCGGCGGGCTTGACCCCAGCCGGTCGGGATTCATATGCTCGACACTTCGGGACTGGCCGTCAAGCGGCCGATCACAAACGAGGGAGGATGCGTAAGTGGGCGTTGCCGTGGGCCTTGACGGCGGATTTGATCGCAAGCCGACGCTCGACGCCCTGAACGACATCGTCTCCGGCGATCTGAGAGCGGTTAATGCCCTGATTGTCGAGCGGATGCAAAGTCCCGTACCACTGATCCCGCAGTTGGCCGGCCACGTGATTGCCGCCGGCGGCAAACGGTTGCGGCCGATGCTGACGCTCGCGGCGTCACGGCTGTGCGGCTATCAGGGCTCGCGCCACGTTGGCCTCGCCACCAGCGTTGAATTCATCCATACCGCGACGTTGTTGCATGACGATGTCGTTGACGATTCGTCGCTCCGGCGTGGGCGGGCATCGGCAAATACCGTCTGGGGAAATAAGCCGAGCGTTCTGGTTGGCGATTTTTTGTTCAGCCGGGCGTTCGAGCTGATGGTCGAGGACGGTTCCCTCGAGGTTCTCGCGATTCTCTCCCGCGCGTCGTCGGTGATTGCCGAGGGAGAGGTGATGCAATTAATCACCACCAACGATATCAAGACGACGGAGGCGGCGTACCTCGCGGTGATCCGTGCGAAGACGGCGCAACTGTTTGCCGCGGCGTGTCGCATCGGCGCTGTCGTCGCCGACCGGTCGCACGGCGACGTCGAGGCCCTCGACGCCTACGGCATGAATCTTGGCATTGCCTTTCAGCTCATCGACGACGCGCTGGACTACTCGGCGAAGCAGGCGACTCTGGGCAAAACCGTTGGTGACGATTTCCGCGAGGGCAAAATGACGCTGCCGGTCGTGTTTGCCGTCGATCGCGCCGACGAGACGGAACGCGCGTTCTGGCAGCGCACGATCGAGGACCTTGAACAGGACGATGCCGATCTTGATCGCGCTATCGCCCTGTTGAATCGCTGCCAGGCCCTTAGCGATACGGTCGAACGGGCCCGCAGCTATGGACTTGCCGCTGCGCGCGCGTTGGCCCCGTTTCCGGAATCGCTGGAAAAGCGGGCCCTCCTCGACGTCGTCGCCTTCTGCATCGAGCGCGCCTACTAGGGTCTGTGGACGAATTTGATCAAGCATGGGCCTGCTGCTAGCTTATGATTGATCATCTGGAGTTTTGGGCGGTGTTCCCCCATCCAGGGCTGGCCTGAGGCGTCCGAAGCCCTGCTTGATGCGCGCGAGCCTTGAGGGGCCTTTGCAAAGAAGGTCGGCTTATCCTCTCGTTGTTCTTGTGGGGAATTACCCGAGCGATGCGGCGCGCTCTCGCAGCGGCTCTGTTCACCTTGCTGAATACCCTTGTCGGCGATGGCCGCACGCGGAACGAATCCAGCGTAGCGAAAATGGCTTGGAACGCCCTCGCTTTGCTCAACCGCGCGAACCGCTCCCACACGCTGTTCCAGTTGCCGAATTCCTTCGGCAAGGCGTGCCAGCGCGCGTTTTCGACCGTGAAAAAACGCGGCGCTTCCCGGAACAGACGGTTGTCCTGAGCCTTCCGGCCCCGACGGGGCAGATGGGCGCGAAACATCACCAGCGTATGCTGCGAATCCTTTTCGCTCGTCCGTTACGACAAGACTCCGAACCCAATTCCAGTCGGAGTCTGATGAATCACAACCGATTCACCGTAGGGATCCTAAAAATTCATCTCACCAAATTTCGGCCACACGGCCTAGAGTGCCGATACCAATATCGGTGGTCTTCGGCGACGGGCGCACGATGCGAGTGGATGGGCGGCACTATCGGACGATCTGGCCCGCTGCCGACGCCAAGAGCGTTGAAATTATTGATCAGACGCGGCTTCCGCACGACTTCGCCATCGTTCGACTGCATTGCGCTGACAGCGCTGCACACGCGATCCGGACGATGCAGGTGCGCGGTGCCCCGCTGATCGGCGCCACTGCCGCGTACGGTCTCGCGCTGGCGTCACTCACCGATCCGTCGACTGCCGCGTTGCACGCGGCTGCGGCCGACTTGCGCAGAACGCGGCCCACTGCGGTCAACCTCGCTTGGGCGCTGGACCGGATGGTGGCTGCGCTTTTGCCGATCACGGAAAACCAGCGGACAGAAGAGGCGTGGCGCGTGGCCGCAGCCCTCTGCGAGGAGGACGTGGCGATCAACGGTGCGATCGGCGATCACGGCGCAAGATTGATCGCAGACGCTTGGGAGCGAAAGGGGCGATGCGGGCACATCAACGTGTTGACCCACTGCAATGCCGGCTGGCTTGCCGCTGTCGACTGGGGAACGGCGCTTGCGCCGATTTACAAGGCGCACGATCACGGGTTGCCTGTCCACGTCTGGGTCGACGAGACCCGGCCGCGAAACCAGGGGGCGTTTCTGACCGCCTGGGAACTGGGGCAGCACGGAGTTGCGCATACCCTGATCGTCGATAATGCCGGCGGGCACCTGATGCAACGCGGACTCGTCGATCTGTGCATCGTCGGCACCGACCGGACGACGCGCGCCGGCGATGTCTGCAACAAGATCGGAACATACTTGAAAGCGCTCGCCGCGAGCGATTGCGGCGTGCCGTTCTATGTCGCCTTGCCCAGCCCCACGATCGACTGGAGAATCGCCGACGGGATCGCTGAGATCCCGATCGAACAGCGCGACGAAACCGAAGTCGTCCGTATCTCCGGTCGCGCCGAAGATGGCCGGATCATTGACATTGGCATCGCCCCCGAAAGATCGCGCGCGCGCAACGATGCATTCGACGTGACTCCGGCTCGCCTCGTCACCGGGCTGATTACCGAACGGGGTGTTTGCGCCGCGAGCGAAGCGGGCCTGCGCGGGTTGTATCCGGAGCGTGGTATCGACTTGTGAGCGCGGTGCCCACCATTTCGCGCACAGGCCGCGCCGCTGGCGTGCTCAACACTCCGGCGTCAGGATACGCCGAGAGCGTGCAAGCTCATGTCCTGCATCACGTCGTGCCAGCCGGCGCTGTAGAGGGCGGCCGCGGCGGGTGAGGGCAATCCTTGGTGGGTAATGACCACCCGGGTCGCGCCGTCCTTCAAATCAAGGAATTCGACTGTAACGTAAGTGTCCGTCACTGCGTCGGCGGCGTTCTCGGAGGACCAGGTGAAACAGAGCTTGTGCGGCGGCGCGATCTCGACATAGTGGCCGATCAGGACATCCTCCCCGCCACTGGCCGCGCGCAGCGCGAAGCGAAACTTCCCGCCACTGCGGACATCACACTCGCACGACGTTAAGGCCGACTTCTGCGTTCGACCCCACCAGGCGCGCAGGGCAGCAGGATCAGTGAAAAGGTTGAATACCTCGCGGGGCACCAGCGGCACTACCCGGGCCGCGCGAACGGTCATTCCACGCGCGTGCGTTGTCGCGTCGATCATTGGGATTTCCTTTCTGACGTGCGCCGCGGCACCGAAGCAGGTCAGGCCGACGAGCGTGTTCGTCCCTGCGGCATATTGCCCCTCCGATCCGCTGTCAATGGCAAGCGCGGTCCGCGGCCGATGATCTGGAAATGTTCTGGCTGGACAACCGGTGCGTGCCGAACCAAAGTCGCGGTTGGATGCTTGCGGATGGCCGGATCAACACGGCGTTGCGCAACCCAGGATAACCCGCGCGCTTTACGGGAGGAGGTGGCGGCGGGAGGGGACGTCGGATGCGAGGCATCTACCGCGACCGCCGAGATCGCCTGCGGGCATCGAGTGAAGTCTTTCCGTCAATGCTGGCAGATTTTCTTGAAACCGAAGTCCGCGAAGATCCGCGCTGGTGCGAGGAACTTCTCCGCGGGCTGGATCAGGCTTGCGGTGGGCGACCGTTCGCAGCGCAGGGAAGCGCCTACGCCCTGAAGGCGGGGCCCGATGGTGTGGAACTACGCAATGGGGACGAGCGTCGCGCCGCCTTGCGTCTTGCGGTCACTGACCTTAGACGGGCTCTCGCTGCCTGGAGACGAGCAATTGGCTGATATCAAGCAGCGAAACCGGGAGGCGAAACGGCCGGATCGGCTCGTTCCGCCTCCACGGCATCTCGTCCGGAGACGATCAGGCGCGACCTGCTTTGACCGGTTCGCCAACAATCTTCGTCGTCGAATCCGCGCCCAGCCAGCGATAGATGAAGCCGCCAAACAACGCGCCGACGATCGGCGCCAGCCAGAACATCCACAACTGCGCCAGAGCCCAGCCGCCGACGAGAACCGCCGGACCGGTGCTGCGCGCCGGATTCACCGAAGTGTTGGTCACCGGAATGCTGATCAGGTGGATCAGCGTCAATGCAAGGCCAATGGCGAGCGGCGCAAATCCGGCAGGTGCCCGGCCGTGGGTTGATCCGAGAATGACCAGGAGGAAGAAAAAGGTCAGGAATGCCTCAGCAATGAGCGCCGAGATCATCGAATAGCCACCCGGAGAGTGTTCACCGTAGCCGTTCGAGGCGAAGCCGGCGGACAGATCGAAACCGGCCTGACCACTGGCGATCAGGTAGAGAATGCAGGCGGCCGCGATCGCTCCCAGGACCTGTACGACGACGTATGGCAAAATATCGCTCGCGGGAAAGCGCCCGCCGGCCCAAAGCCCGACGGTGACCGCCGGATTGAAATGCGCGCCGGAAATATGACCGACGGCATAGGCCATGGTTAGAACGGTCAGTCCGAAAGCCAACGAAACGCCGACGAATCCGATCCCAAGACCGGGGAATCCGGCGGCGAGGACGGCGCTGCCGCAGCCACCGAAGACGAGCCAGAAGGTACCGAGAAACTCGGCGCCCAGGCGTTGAGACATGCTGTTCATCGCTTGATCCCTATCTGATCACCCCTCCGACACGCATTCCGATAGCCGGTTCTCTCGTGCGCCTTAGAGCGGTGATAATTACGTTCAAAACCCTGCCATGGCCGCCGGGACCGCGTGGCGGCCCGCCGGGCATGAGGCTACGAGGGCATTGATCGGCGAGACCAATCGCCAGTGAGCCCCCCTGAGCTGAGATCATTACGACCGAAAATAGACGGCTCGGCAACCCCCAGTCATTAATCGCCGGCGAGGAGAGGCGTGCCCGCTGCGAACACCTTGGTTGAGCCTCACATCTAAGCCCAACCCGTCCTGCGGGTCGGGCCCCTGCGGATCACGGGATCGTTTGCTTGCAGCGCCTTCACCAGTTCGCAAAGGGAGCGAATCACTCCGATCGCGGGTGTAACAGTTCGGCGACGACGCGCCACACATGACGGTTTGCCACCTTTGAAAGACCTCGATCTGGCCAATGGCGGCTTCGCTGATGGGGGTTGCTTTGCGGCGGACGCGCAGCCGCGCAGATCAGTTGAGAACAAGTCCGCGAAGGTGCTGACCATCATCACCGACATGGCTGACACACACCGGATTTCCCGCCCCTGGTGGACATAGGGCCTTAGCCCGTCTTATTCACGACGGCGGGCGTAGTGAACTGGCGGATGTAGCGTAAGCGGTTGATGTGGCGTAGGATTCGGTTGCTGAAGCCAACCCTTCGACGACATCCTGGCCGGCCACATCCGCCATGACCGACGATACGACGCTGCCGTTCTCGTTTCCAGCCGTCGGACGCAAGAAGGTCACCGCCGCCTTCGACGGCGGCCGGATCAGCTCGGACGGCGGGGTTCTGCTGCTGGCCGAAGTCGAGCGCCGGCTGGGCATTTCCACAAAGCTCGCCGCCGTGATCCCGGACGGCCGCGACGCGAGCCGGATCACTCACCCGTTGGCCGACATTCTGCGGGCGCGCATCTTCGCCATCGCCTGCGGCTGGGAGGACGCCGACGATCTCGACAGCCTGCGCTTCGATCCGGCGTTCAAGCTCGCCTGCGGCCGGTTGCCGGATAGCGGACGGGACCTGTGCTCGCAGCCGACCGTCTCGCGCTGGGAGAACGCCCCCGACCTGCGCAGCGTCATCCGGCTCGGCCGGGTCCTGCTCAATCTGTGGCTCGACAGCTATCGGGCGCCGCCCGCCGCGGTGACGCTCGACATCGACGACACTTGCGACGTCGTCCACGGTCATCAACAGCTGTCGCTGTTCAACGCCCATTACGACGAGCGCTGCTTCCTGCCGATCCACATCTACGATACCGCCACGGGCCGGCCGGTGGCGGTGATCCTGCGCGCCGGCAAGACTCCCTCGGGCAAGGAGATCCGCGGTCATCTGCGTCGCTTGGTCCGCCACATCCGCCGCCGCTGGCCGCAGACGCGCCTCACCATCCGCGGCGATGGCCACTACGGCCGCCCGGAGGTGATGGATTGGTGCGAGGCGAACGGCATCGATTACGTCTTCGGTCTGCCCGGCAACAGGGTGCTCGACCGGTTGGTCGACGAGGCCGCCGACGACATCCGTACCCGCCGGGCGCTGGAGAAGAAGCCCTGCCTGCGCGGCTTCACCGAGACCGGTTACCGGGCGAAGTCGTGGAAACAGCAGCGCCGGGCGTGTGCTCGCATCGAAGCGACGACCCGCGGCCTCGACATCCGCTTCGTCGTCACCAGTCTCGAAGCCGGTTCGGCCGAGCACGTCTACGACACTCTCTACTGCGCCCGCGGCCAAGCCGAAAACCTGATCAAGATGCACAAGAGCCAGCTCGCCTCGGACCGCACCAGTTGCCGCTCGCCGCTGGCAAACCAAGTACGACTGTTGCTGCATACCGCTGCCTACTGGCTCATCCTCGAGTTGCGCGACGCCATCCCGAAAACGCACGCCCTGGCGGTCGCCGAGTTCGCCACCCTCCGACTGCGACTGCTGAAGCTCGGCGCCGCCTGCCCGGACGCGGCGCTGATCCGCCACCTCGCCACCGCCCTCGCCGGACCCTGAGCACTGGGGCCAGAGACGCCCCGCCGAACCCCTCCCGGAAACCACCCACACCACCATCAAATCCAATCCGACCAAGCCGGGAAAACCCGAAAGCCCACGCTCGTCCCATCAGTCAGCGTCGCCCAAAATCTCAACCTCCAAGCCGGCGTCATGAATAAGACGGGTTAGCGGCTGACGATAAGCAAATACGCGTCATCGTTGTATAGAACGCCAAGCGGTGCCGCCAAATCCATTGGTTTCTCCGCTATTTAAGCAGAACAATAACTTCATATCGTGATAATAAATAAAAAGTTAATATTTGTATGTAGCGTTTAGTAAAAATTAATTGTGTATGCACTAATAAGTGCGCTACATATTATTAGTAAATAATCATAATATTGTATTACGCATCGTATATATGTATAATAGAGGTGTAATTTCTGACATTGTGCGGCTATGATACTGCGTTAATGGCAGTAGGTAGTTTTTGTATGCCACCCGTATGACCTGATAAGCATCAACTGGACGCCCGTTCGCCTCCCCAACTTTCTGCGCCAGAGTTCAAAATTCTTTACTCGTAATACGAGAGCGAGATTGGGCTATCGGGTGGCTGCGCCAAACCTACCTTCCGTGACATCTGGCTTCATATCGCGAAAGATGACGCGCCATATTCTCACTAAAAATTCAGAAAAATACTCAAAAGTAGTAATGTATCAACATAACATATTGAAACTTATGTGTTTCATACACTTTGTGTATACGCGTAAATAACCCCATTTAGGCTAAATTAGTTTAGCATTGCGTGGGCGACGGCAAAAATGAGATGACAATGAACGATTGTTAATGATTTGCAGGGGGGCGGGGTGGTGGCCGAAATTCAAAAAGACATACTGATTGTTGGTGCCGGGCCAACAGGTCTCGGCGCCGCTTGGCGCTTAAACGAGCTGGCGACACGCGGAGTTATCAATCCATTGATCGATTGGCTGTTAGTCGAGCGCTCGCAGTTTCCTGGCGGCATGGCCATGTCAACGACAGATTCTCAAGGATTTACATGGGATCTTGGGGGGCATGTCGTTTATTCTCACTATAAATATTTTGATGCATTGCTTGACGAACTCGTGGGCGGCGAGTTGCTTCATCATGAACGTAAAGGTTGGGTATGGATGCATGGGCGGTATATTCCATTCCCGATCCAGCGCAACCTCCATCATCTGCCGCCTGCCGACTTGACCCGCTGCCTGAAGGACCTGATCGGCAATCAAGCGATGGACCGGGGAAACTCTTCGGGGCCGACGAACTTCGCTGAATGGTTGCGCTGGAACTTTGGGCAGTCTCTTACCGAGCTGTTCTTTCTGCCATACAATTTCAAGATGTGGGCCTATCCAGCCGATGAAATGGGCATCGACTGGACCCAGCGGAAAAGCGGTTCGCGCTACGCCAACGTACCGCTGGTGGACGTCGACCGACTGTTGGAGAACGTCGTTTGCCGGCGCGACGATCCCGGCTGGACCGGCGCCTCGCTCTTTCCCTACCCGGTGCGTGGCGGCATCGGCGCATTGTGGCAGCGAGCCTATGCCAAGCTCCCAGCCGACCGGCGTCTGCTCGATCAGGAACTGGTATCGATCGACACCGATCGGCGGATCGCCCGTTTTAGCAGCGGCCTGCAAGTGGCGTACCGGCATCTCGTCTCCAGCATGGCGCTGCCTGACCTACTCGCGGCGATGCCAGCGGACGCAGCCGACTTTCGCCGAACCTGCCCGCTCAAACACTCGCGTAGTCACGTCGTGGGATTCGGCCTGCGCGGGGAAACGCCCGCAGCATTGCGAGACAAATGCTGGGTCTACGTTCCGGAACTCAACCTGCCGTTTTTCCGGGTAACCGTGATCTCCAACTATTCGCCAAACAACGTGCCGGACGACGGCGCGCATTGGTCGCTGCTCTGTGAGGTCAGTGAATCGCCATATAAGCCCATCGATACGGACGAGATGCTCGCCGAAGTCGAGGCGGCGCTCACCACGTCTTTCTTGCCGCCTGACCAGACGATCGTCTCACGCTGGTATCGTTATCTCGATTATGGCTATCCGGTGCCGTGTCTGCAGCGCGACGGATTTCTTCGCGAAGTGGAGCCCTGGCTGCGTCGCCGGCATATTCGCACGCGCGGCCGTTTCGGCGGGTGGAAATACGAGACCTCCAATCAGGACAACGGCTTCATGCAAGGGGTCGAGGCGGTCGATAGCATCCTGTTTGGTGCCGAGGAACTCTCGTACTTCTATCCCGACTTGATCTGCGACGGCGCGGTTCAACGCGTGTTGCCGAACTGACCGCGATGGATAGCATTGGGCCCTCCGCTGAACCGGGCGGTTTGCTCGGTTTGGCCAATGCCCGCGTGCTGTGCGTCGCCGCGCACGCAGACGACGAAGTGCTCGGCTGTGGCGCGACACTCGCCCGCGCCTGTGAGGAAGGTGCCGAGGTCCGAGTGCTCCTGCCGGTCAGGCGCTCCGAAGTTCGCAGCACTGCCAACGGCGAATTGCACCTGAACCAGTTTGTGGCAGCGGTCCGGATGCTCGGCGCCGAGCCTGTTGTCCCTGCGGACATGATCCCGGAACACCGTGCGGAGTCGGATACGATGGCGCTACATGCGGTGATCGAGCCGGAAGTAATCTGGTCCGATGTCATCCTGACCCACTGGCACGGCGATGCGCATCAAACCCACCGGGCGGTCGCGCGCTGCGTCGAGATCGCAACGCGGCCATTTCGCCGACGTCGGCACGTGCTCCAGTACGAGGTGCCGAGTTCGACCGATCAGACGTTCCGCAACACATTCGCGCCCAATCTCTATGTCCGCCTCGAGGAACGGCACGTCGCGCGGAAGGCGGAGGCGATGGCGCTCTATACGACGGAGCAGGCTCCCGGACGCAATCCCCGCAGCATCCTGCGCTGGGCCGAATTTCGCGGCGAGCAAATCGGCGCTCGGTTCGCCGAGAGCTTTGTCATCGCGCGCGCTTTTATCTGAAATTGAGGGGACCCGGAGCAATGAGCGCCGCACTCTACCCCGTCGGCAAGCGCCTTATCGATGCCCTTGGCGCGGCCTTTGCGCTCGTGTTGTTCGGCCCCATCGCCCTGCTGTTCGGTGCCTTCATCCGCCAGCAAAGCCCCGGGCCACTGTTCTTCGTCCAGACACGCGAGGGTCAGTGTGGCCGCCCGTTCAACATCCTCAAGCTGCGGACGATGTATCCCGATGCGGGAGAACGGCTGCGGCGCCATCTTGAAACGGATGCGAGCGCCGCCGCGGAATTCGCTGCCAACGGTTGCCTGCGTGACGATCCTCGCATTGTCGGACGGGCGGGCGCTCTGGCGCGACGCTACAGCATCGACGAAATCCCTCAACTGTGGAACGTCCTCGTTGGTGAAATGAGCCTCGTCGGACCGCGCCCGCTGCACCCACGCGACGCCGAGATGTTCTTCGATGCACCGACCCGGGCGGCCCGCCTGCTGGTCCTTCCAGGGATGACCGGCTTGTGGCAGGTCAGGCGCGAGGGCAAGCGCGACGTCATGCGCAACATCGGCGAGCTCGACCTAATTTATGTCCGCAAGCGCTCGCTGCGCTTCGATTTCATGATCTTGCTGTTGACGCCGCGCGCGGTCTTGTCCGGCGGCGGAGTTTCTTGAATTCACGTGCTGGATGAGAGAGGGGACGGACTTAACGGGTGTCACGCCGTCCGCTGCCACGTGGATCACGCCGAACGATGGCGTAGGTCGCCTCCAGGCCATCGATATGCCGATCGAGCGTAAGCGGATTTTCCCAATACGTATCATAAGCCTTCCGGCCCATGGCCTTTGCCGTATCGGCATCAGTGAGCCGCTGCATGACGTCCGCGAGGGCGTTGACGTCGCGGCTGGGAAACCACAGTCCGGTTTCACCATCGCGCACGGCCTCGCGCCCGGCACAGTTATCGGAAACGATGACGGGAATGCCGTTGGCAAGCGATTCAAACGTGGTTAGCGGCTGGCACTCATACCACAACGACGGGAAGACGAGCGCGCGGGCGCCGCGCATCGTCGCAAGAACCTGATCCGGTGGCAGCCATCCGTGCAGTTCGGCACTCGGAAAGATGCCGCGAATGTGGTCGGCCTCGCCGCCCGCGCCGACGAAGACGGCCTTCAGGCCCGTTTGCCGTGCCGCTTCGGCGAAAAGGATGGCCCCCTTTTCCGCCGATAGACGTCCGACGAACAGATAGGTGTCGTTGTGCTCGGGATTTGCCGGCCCCCGGTCCTCGACCGAGATCGGGTTGGCGACGGAATAAATGTTCGCCTGCGGTGGCAGGTAGGGCTGGATCACCTGCCGCTGCAAATCGCTGATGCAGATGAAATGGCGGATGCCGCTCGGCATGCCGCCAAGCCACCACAGGGCCGCCTGGCGCACGACGCGAAAGGCCTTGTGCCGATAAGCGCGGACGTCGCAGTTCGTACTGACGCAGGCGGCCGACAACGGCGTCAGCGGACAGTTGGACTGCTGGCGATAATTAAAGAAAGCGCCGTTCGGACAGGCGAGGAAATACTCGTGGATCGTATGGACCGTCGGTACCGGCGTGCGGGCGATTACCCTGCCGATGCTGGGGGACAGGGCTTTCGCCCAGCCGTGGACGTGCAGGATCGTTTGCGACGGATCGAGGGTATTCAGCAGCGCGCTCAGTCGTTCCGCCGCCGCCCGGTTCCAGATGCCGCGCGTCGCCGCGCGCAGAGCCGAGTCGTCGTTCAGCAGATCGGGCTGATCGAGGCAGATGACGTCGACGCCCGCCTCGTACAGCCGTGCCTCGACCGGCGCAACCGCGGCGAAATAAAACACCCGATGTCCGCGGCTCGCGAGACCGATCGCACTTTCGATCGCGACCTTTGCCAAGCCACCGTTTATGGATGCATGATCGGACGCGACGACGATCGTCAACACGTAACAGTCGAGCCCCCGCTTCCTAACTGGCGGACCATCGAGCAGGATGGACTTTCGACGGCACAAAGTGGAAGGTGCCAATTCCGCTCCCACGGCGGCTTGATAGTCGATCGCCCGAAGCGCTGCAAGCGCGTTGTGCCTAGCGATCCTGCATTATCGGGACAGCGAGCGCGCTTGCCACGGCGACGTGCGAGAGGATGCAGCGGCTCGTGTGATCAACAGAAAATCTCGCACGGTAACGGACGATTTTTCGCCGCAAGTATCACCGGCAAACGTCAATACGCCAAAGTTCTTTGGAAACACCCGTTGGCCGACGGTTTGATGCATTGGCGAAAAGGTGGTGGGCGCGACAGGGATTGAACCTGTGACCCCTGCCGTGTGAAGGCAGTGCTCTCCCGCTGAGCTACGCGCCCGGCCTCCTTCGTGTACGGCGATATAAGGGCCGAATGATTTGGGGCTGTCAAGAAAGCCGGCTGATCGCCGCCGGCAATTCGGCGAATTCCCTGATGATGATGTCCGCGCCGAGGTCTTCCGTCGGCACTGCACCGTAGCCACCGGTGCGCACGATGACCGGCACGCCGAGGGATCGCGCGGCGGCCACGTCATTGATGCTGTCTCCGACCATCACCGCCTGATCGGCTGCGCCGCCAAGTGCGACGAGCGCCGCTTCGAGGTGCCGTGGATCGGGCTTGCGCGCGCCGGGAACCGAATCGCCGCCGATGACGGCGGAAAAATAGCTATCGAGGCCGAGTTTCGCGAGAATTGCACAACTCATGCGTTCCGGTTTGTTGGTGCAGATGCCGAGGCGGAATCCTGCTGCCCGCAGCGCGGCGAGAGTCTGCTCGACACCGCAATAGGCATAAGTCAGGTCCGCGGCATGAGCTTCGTAGATGGCGAGAAACCGCGCAAGGAGCCGGTCCGTCTCGCTCTCTGCGCCGAGGCCGCCGGTGATCGCGAGCGCGCGGCGGACGAGCACGCCGGCACCGTCGCCGACGATCGCGATGACCTCGTCCAGGAGGAGCGGGCGACGCCCCGCTTCGGTCAGCATCGTATTCAAAGCCGCTTGCAGGTCGGGTGCGCTGTCGATCAGGGTACCATCGAGATCGAAAACGATGAGGGTGATGACGCGCATCGAACGTTTCGCCTAATCCGTGTAGAAGATGTATCGCAGGGTGGGCGGCAGGGGCGTACGGCTGGCCCGTATCGTCCATCCGTAGCTTCAATCCTGGTTGTAAGCGGCTCGCGATCCATGACCAACGGAAAAACCGCCATCATCGTCCTTGCCGCGGGGTTGGGCACCCGCATGAAGTCGAGCCTGCCGAAGGTGATGCATCCGATCGCCGGCCGGCCAATGATCAATCATCTGCTCTCCTCGCTGCAACCGCTCGACCCCGAACGGCTGGTCGTCGTCGTCGGTGAGGAGATGCGGGCGGTTGGCGACGCGGTCGCGCCCTGGCCTACGGTCGTGCAGGCGCAGCGCCTCGGAACCGGCCACGCGGTCATGGCCGCCCGCTCCGTGATCGAGGGTTTCGATGGAGACGTTCTGATCGTCTATGGCGATACGCCGCTGCTCTCGACCCAGACCTTGGCGCGTATGCTGGATGCGCGCCGCGCCGAGAGCGCGCCGGCCGTCGTCGTCCTCGGGTTTCGTCCCGCCGATCCGGGCGCTTACGGACGCCTCGTCGTCGGCGCCGACGATCGGCTAGAGAAAATTGTCGAGGCCAAGGACGCGTCGGCGAACGAGCTTGCGATCGGCCTGTGCAACTCCGGGGTGATGGCGGTCGACGGCGCCCGTCTCTTTGCCCTGCTCGACCGGGTCGAGAACACCAACGCCAAGGGCGAATACTACCTGACCGACATTGTCGGGCTGGCCCGTCAGTCCGGCGCGGTTTGTCGTGTCGTCGAGGGCGATGAGCATGAGTTGATCGGCGTCAATTCACGCGCCGAACTCGCGGTCGTCGAGGGATTAGCCCAAGCGGAGCTGCGCGCGCGGGCGCTGGCGGGCGGTGCGACCCTGACCGACCCGTCCAGCGTCTTTTTCAGCTATGATACGGAACTTGGCCGCGATGTCGTCATCGGCCCGCATGTCGTCTTCGCCGGGGGCGTCTGCGTTGCCGACGACGTCGAGATTCGCAGCTTCTGCCACCTCGAAGGCGTCTCGATCGCCAGCGGGGCGAAAATCGGGCCGTTCGCCCGTCTTCGTCCGGGCGCGGCGATTGGCCCGGACGCGCATATCGGCAACTTCGTCGAGATCAAGAACGCCTCGATCGAAAGCGGTGCCAAGGTCAATCACCTGACCTATATCGGCGACGCGCGCGTCGGCGCCGGCGCCAACGTCGGCGCCGGAACGATCACGTGCAACTACGACGGATTTTTCAAGAACCACACCGATATCGGGGTCGGGGCGTTTATCGGCTCCAACACAGCTCTCGTGGCGCCGGTGAAGGTCGGGGATGGCGCGATCGTCGGCGCGGGTAGCGTCATTGCCCGCGACGTTGCCGCCGATTCCCTGGTATTGACACGGGGCGCGCTCACGCACAAAGACAATTGGGCGCGCGAATTCCGTGAGCGGCGAGCCGCCGAGAAAAAATTGCAGAAATCCCCCAAGAAGAGCTAGCGCATATGTGTGGCATCATTGGTATTGTTGGCAATCAGACTGTCGCTCCCCTTCTGCTCGACGGATTACGCCGTCTCGAATACCGCGGCTATGATTCCGCGGGTATCGCTACGGTCGAAAACGGCGTGATTGTGCGCCGGCGGGCGCAAGGTAAACTCGCCAACCTCGAAGCATTGCTGGGGACCGATCCGATCGGCGGACGAATTGGCATTGGTCACACCCGCTGGGCCACGCATGGAGCGCCCACGGAGGCCAACGCCCATCCCCACGGCGACAGCCATGTCGTGCTGGTGCACAATGGCATCATCGAGAACTTCGCCGCCCTCAGGCGGGAACTGGCGGCAAAGGGCCGGCAGTTCACCACCGAGACCGACACGGAAGTCGTCGTTCATTTGATCGGCAGCCTCCTCGCTGAGGGCGCCTCGCCGCAGGAGGCGGTCCAGGCGTCGCTCGCGCGCATTGAGGGCGCCTTCGCACTCGCCATCCTGTTTACCGGATACGACGACCTGCTCATCGGCGCGCGCCGCGGCAGCCCGCTCGCCGTCGGTTACGGCGATGGCGAGATGTATCTTGGCTCGGACGCCTTGGCTCTCGCGCCCTTGACCAGCCGGATCTGCTATCTGGAAGAGGGAGACTGGGCGGAGGTCACCACCGGCGGCGCCGTCATTCACGATGCCGATGGCGCCGTGGTCGAGCGGCCGATCAAGCTGACGGCGACGTCGGGCGCGATGATCGGCAAGGGCAACTTCGCCCATTTCATGTTGAAGGAAATCTATGAACAGCCGGCGGTGATCGGCGATACGCTGCACGGATTGCTCAATCCGTGGAACGAGGTCGTCGTCCCGCCGCCGCTGCCGTTTGATCTGACGCGAATCAGCAAGCTCACGCTGGTCGGCTGCGGGACGTCGTTTCACGCGGCGCTGGTCGCCAAGTACTGGTTCGAGCAGATTGCCCGCCTCCCGACCGAGGTCGATATCGCCTCGGAGTTCCGCTACCGCGCCGCGGACATGCCCCAGGGCGGTCTTGCCGTCTTTATCTCGCAGTCGGGAGAAACCGCCGACACGTTGGCGGCGATGGCGTTTGCCCGCAAGCAGGGCCAGCACGTGCTGAGCGTCGTCAACGTTCAGGAAAGCTCGATGGCGCGCCAGGCGGACGCGACGATGCTGACTCACGCCGGCCCCGAGATCGGGGTTGCGTCGACCAAGGCGTTCACCACGCAGTTAACCGTCCTCGCCTCGCTCGTCGTCGCGTTCGCGGCGAAGCGCGGCAAGATCGATCGCGAGGAGGAGCGCCGGCTTTGCCGGGCGCTGACCGAGGTGCCGAGCCGCGCCAATGAAGTGCTGAACCATGACGGGCGCATCGCCGAGATTGCCCGCGATGTCGTCGATGCCCGCGACGTTCTCTATCTTGGACGCGGCACCGGTTATCCGATCGCGCTCGAGGGCGCGCTCAAGCTCAAAGAGATCAGCTATATTCACGCCGAGGGTTACGCCGCCGGCGAGATGAAGCACGGGCCGATCGCGTTGATCGACGAAAACATGCCGATCATCGTCATCGCACCCTCCGATCATCTGTTCGAAAAGACGGCATCGAACATGCAAGAGGTCATCGCCCGCGGCGGCAAGGTCATTTTCCTCTCCGATGCCGAGGGCATCGAGCGGCTGGGGACCGTCGCCGCGGCAACGGTTGAACTGCCGGCGGTCCATCCTTTCGTCGCCCCGTTGCTCTATACGATTCCGGTCCAATTGCTCGCCTATCATGTCGCAGTGTTGAAAGGAACCGACGTCGATCAGCCGCGCAACCTTGCCAAGAGCGTCACGGTCGAATAGGTGCTAGGCGGCGGTGGGGGGATTGGGCTGGCGGCGATAATAACGCCGGAGCACAAAGTCGGAACGCCTATGGCACAGTTTGACTTCGACCTGATTACGATCGGCGCCGGTTCGGGGGGCGTGCGTGCCGCTCGCCTGGCGGGCGGTTACGGTGCGCGCGTGGCGATCGCGGAGAAGAGCCGCGTCGGCGGAACCTGCGTGATGCGCGGGTGCATCCCCAAAAAACTCCTGATCTATGGCGCTCATTACGCCGAGGATATCGAGGACGCGCGCGGATACGGCTGGAGCATCGCGGGGGCGCAGCTCGACTGGGCCGAACTCATTGAAGCGAAAAATCGCGAACTCGATCGCTTGGAGGGCGTCTACGGCGGGATCTTGAGGCGGAACAACGTCCATATTCTCGAAGGCAAGGCCGTCCTCGAAGACGCCCACACGGTGGATTTGTGCGGCCAGCGGTATACCGCGGAAAAGATCCTGATCGCCTGCGGCGGATGGCCCTCGCTTCCCAACATTCCCGGCATCGAACACGCAATCACCTCGAACGAAGCACTGGACCTCGAAGCGCAGCCCGAGCGCATCTTGATCATCGGCGGCGGATATATCGCGGTCGAGTTCTGCGGCATCTTCCGCTCGGCGGGCACGGCCGTGACCGAAGTCATCCGCGGCGATGAAATCCTGCGCGGCTTCGATGACGACGTCCGCAGCTTCTTGCGCGAGCAGATGGAGCGACGGGGAATTACGGTTGAGCGGCGCGCGGTGTTGCGCTCGCTTGCAAAGACCCCGGACGGGATCGTCGTCACGCTCGCGGACGGGCGGCGGTTGGAAGGCGATGTTGTCATGTTCGCGACCGGTCGCGCGCCGAACACGCGCGGTCTCGGTCTGGAGGAAGCAGGGGTGGAACTCGCGTCCGACGGCGCGGTCGTCGTCGATGCGCAGAGCCGGACGACCGTTGCCAACATCTACGCCGTGGGCGATTGCACCGACCGGATCAATCTGACGCCCGTCGCCATCGCCGAAGGCCGCGCCTTCGCCGAACGCCATTTCAATGCCAACCCGGTCTGTCTCGACTACGAGAACGTCCCGTCTGCGGTATTCAGTCAGCCGCCGGTCGCGGTCGTCGGCCTGACCGAGGCGCAGGCGCGCCTCCGCGGCCCCATCGATGTCTATACGTCGCGGTTTCGCCCCTTGAAGCATACGATATCCGGGCGAGATGAGAACTCGTTCATGAAGATCGTCGTCGACGTCTCGACCGATCGCGTTCTTGGCTGCCATATGGTCGGGGCCGATGCGCCGGAGATCATCCAGGGCCTGGCCATCGCGTTGAAATGCGGTGCGACAAAGGCGCAGTTCGACGCCACCATCGGCATCCATCCAACGGCCGCGGAAGAGTTCGTAACGATGCGCGACAAGCGCGTGCCGTGATCTTGCGCCGAGATCTTGCGCCCTGGCGGGGAGCGCGGCCGGGGCGCGGTGCCAAGACCGCATAGCTGCCCGTTGGCCACGCCGGTTGAAAACCGCTCTCGACCCGCTTATAGCCTTTAGCCTGAGAATAAGCAGAGAACGAGCGAGGCGATGAGGGACGCGTGGAGTCCGGACGTTTGGCGGAATTGTCCCATCCGGCAAGTTCCGACCTACAGTGATGCGAACCGGCTCACGGCGGTCGAGGGGGAACTCCGCCACTTTCCGCCCCTGGTATTCGCCGGTGAAGCGCGCCGGCTGAAACGGCTGCTGTCGCGGGTCGCCGAGGGCAAGGCGTTCTTGTTGCAAGGAGGCGATTGCGCCGAGAGCTTTGCCGAGTTCCACCCCAACAATATCCGCGATATGTTCCGGGTGCTGCTGCAGATGGCCGTCGTTCTGACCTTCGGCGCGGCGGTGCCCGTGGTCAAGGTCGGCCGCCTCGCCGGCCAGTTCGCCAAGCCGCGCTCGTCGGACAGCGAGACGATCGACGGCGTCACCTTGCCGGCCTACCGTGGCGACATGATCAACGGCATGGACTTCACCCCCGAAGCCCGCGAGCCCGACCCACAGCGGATGCTGCATGCCTACAACCAGTCGGCATCCACGCTCAACCTGATCCGCGCCTTCGCTCAGGGTGGTTATGCCGACCTGCATCAGGTGCATTTGTGGAACCTCAGCTTCGTCGCCGACAGTCCGCAAGGACACCGGTACAAGGATCTCGCCGGGCGCCTGGATGAGGCACTTGCCTTCATGGCCGCCTGTGGGCTGACGTCTGAGACGACCCCGCAGATCCGTGAGACCAGCTTTTTCACCTCGCACGAGGCGCTGCTGCTGAACTACGAGGAAGCGCTGGCGCGAGTCGATAGCACCACCGGCGACTGGTATGACACCTCGGCGCATCTTCTGTGGATCGGCGAGCGGACCCGTCAGATCGACGGCGCCCACGTCGAATTCCTGCGCGGAGTTGGCAATCCGATCGGCGTCAAGCTCGGACCGACAATCGCTGGCGACGAGCTGATTCGCTTGATCGACATCCTCAATCCGGCGAATGAAGCCGGACGCCTGACGCTGATCGTGCGCATGGGGCCGGAAAAAATCGACGATGTCCTGCCAGCCATGATCCGCCGCGTCGCTCGCGAGGGGCGGCGCGTCGTCTGGGTGTGCGATCCAATGCACGCCAATACGGTAAAGAGCTCGAGTGGATATAAGACACGGCACTTCGATCGCATCCTTGAGGAAGTCCGCGCTTTCTTCGCCGTGCACGAGGCCGAGGGGACCTACGCCGGCGGCGTTCATTTCGAGATGACCGGCCAGGACGTCACCGAATGCGTCGGTGGTGCCCAGGCCATCACGGAAGCCAACCTCGGCGCACGCTACCACACCCACTGCGATCCGCGCCTGAATGCCAGTCAGGCCTTGGAGTTGGCGTTCCTGCTGGCGGAAACCCTTAAGGAGGGTCGCAGCCGTGAGCGTACGCGCGAGCTGGGGCGAGCAGTTGCCGCATTCTGAGGCCGGGGTCGCCGTACCGTCTGCGAGCGTGCTCGAGCCGTCGTCAAGCGTCCTGCAACCCAGCCCCGGCGACGTCGAGCCGTGGACGGATCGTTATTTCGTTAAGACCAAACAGACGATCCGCCGCTTCGGCGACAAGACGGTGACCTATGCCGTTTTCATGCGCCGGCCGGTGATTTTTACCCCGCGATTGATGCTGCGTTGGCTCAACCAGGTTATCGCAAGTCGGAACATTAACGTCCGCATCGAATGTAACTATCACGAAGGCGATTGGGTCGGCGCCGGCGAGCCCTTATTCTATATAACTGGCTCCTTCTATCATCTTGTCGATCTCGAAACGTTATATTTACAAAAACTGGGCGCCTCGTGTGTGGCCGCTTATAACGCGTTTACCATGTGCTCCGATCTTCCCAAGGTCGCGTTCATCGCCATGGACGCCCGTCATTGTGCCGGGATCGAAATGGCCGAGATGATGGCTTACGCGGCCGCCGTTGGCTCGGAGGCAGCGAAGCGGCAAAGCCGCGCCAAGGGCTTTGTCGGAAATGCCAACGATGCCACCGCTCATTATTTCGGCCAGGCCAAGGGACTGGGCACCATGCCCCACGCCCTGATCGGCTATGCCGGATCGACGGTACGCGCCGCCGAGATGTTCGCCGAGACGTTCCCGTCTGAAGATCTGACGGTTCTGGTCGATTATTTTGGCCTCGAGGTCACCGACTCGCTTGCCGTCTGCCGGCGGTTTGCCGACCTTGCCTCCGCCGGCCGTCTCGCTGTCCGCCTCGATACGCATGGCGGGCGGTTCATCGAAGGGCTGGACCCGCAGGCGTCCTACGCCGTTCTCGAACGCCATGTGCCGTTGGCGGTCCGCCGCTACCGAAACGATACTGAGCTGCGCTACCTGACCGGCACCGGCGTTTCGGCCGCGGCGATCTTTCATATGCGCGAAATGTTGAATCAGGCGGGCTTCGAAAAAGTTCGCATCGTCGCTTCCTCGGGGTTCGACGTCTATAAATGCAAGGTCATGGCCGACGTTGATGCGCCGATCGATGCCATCGGGACCGGATCTTATCTTCCGGATACGTGGAAGGAGACGTACGCGACGGCGGATATCATCGAATACGATGGCGCGCCGCAGGTCAAAATTGGCCGAGAATTTCTTATAAAGCGAGCGCGCTCGGGCGGAAAACATACTTTGCCGGAATGAGCACAGTGCGCCAACGCCGCGGCGGCGGGGCGGAACTCCAAATTGCCGACCGATCCGAGGCCATTTCCGCAGCCTGATATAGGCCCCGTGCGCCAAGCTTGGCTGATCGCCTTGTTCGCCGGTGCAAACTGTGCTTGGGAGTAGCGCGCGCTATCCACGGACGTCGCTTACGGACGTGATCGGACCTTCGCCGGCGATGGCGTCCCGTACTTCTCGGAGCGCCTCGACGTTCCCGCCAGCACGCCGGTAGCGGCGCCCCTTTGTCACAGTATAAACGGTCGAATAACCAATTCTCCCGCGGTCCGTGTCAAAGATCGCTCGGGCGACACCAACAAAGCCCCGCTTACCGTTTGAACTCGCTCGCAAAACCCAAGCGCGAAATTGCCATCAATCCCCTTCCGCGTCGCGCGGATCTTAGCGCAGATCTCACCCGCCTCGGGTGAGGTTCACTTGCATCTGCAAATTGCCCTCAGTACCGTGAATAGCATGGGCGTGGGAGCGTCCGTCTGGCGATCCGCTTCGCGAACGCCAGCCAGCCCAGTTCGCTTCTCCGACGACCGACGCCAGGTTGAACGGTGAGCGCGGAACTGCAAATTCCCGCCGAAGCTGACAAGCGCACGGCGCGGCTCTCTTAAGGAGGAAAGCTCATGGCAACGATCAACGGGACCAGCGGCGACGACGTCATCACCCCGGGTGGCGTCTCAGCAGGCGTAACGGGCGGCGTGCCGTCGGCTAGCGATGACAGCGTCTATGGCGGCGGCGGCAACGACTTGATCGATGGTGGCGGCGGAGCCGACACGCTCAATGGTTACACCGGCGATGATACGCTTCTTGGCGGTGCTGGCGGGGATGTGTTTATCGCCTACTATGGCGCGAATTCACTGAACGGCGGCGGCGGCGTTGATACGCTCGATGCGACGAGCGGCGGTGACTATACGGATGACACCTTCGTCAGCGTTGAGACGCTGCAAGTTGACAACTCTCATGTCGATATTACTGCAGCAAATCTGGCGCTTTTTGCGAATATAGACCACACGTCTGGAAGTTCATCAGATTACTACTATTTCCGTATATTTGGAGATAGTGTAGGAAATCTCACCGGAAAGTTTGCTGATCCAGACAAAACCTTGGTCATTTACAGCTATGGTAGTAATGCGATTACCATCGGCCCCGGATATACCGGCACCGTTGACTATCATGGGTCGGGTTCCGACGAGACGGTAATTGGCGGCGACGGCAACGACAGCCTCTACGGAGCGGCTGGCGACGACAGCCTGAACGGCGGCGGCGGAGCCGACACGCTTAATGGTTACACCGGCGATGATACGCTTCTCGGTGGTACTGGTGGGGATGTGTTCATCGATTACTACGGCGCGAATGTGCTGAACGGTGGCGCCGGCGCCGACGTCCTCGATGCGACCGGCGGAGGCGACTATACGAATGACGCCTTCGTCAGCGTCGAAACATTGCGGGTTGACAATTCTCGCGTCGATATCACTGCGGCAAATCTCGCGACATTTGTAAATATAGACCACACATCTGGAAATTCAGGCGACTATTATTATTTCCGTCTTTTCGGAGATGGTGTGGGAAATTTTACCGGAAAATTCGCAGATCCGGACAAGACACTGAGCATATACAGCTATGGCAGCAACGCCATTACCATTGGTCCGGAATATACTGGCACGGTTGACTATAACGGTTCCGGTTCCGACGAGACGGTGATTGGGGGTTCGGGCAACGACAACCTAGACGGCGGTGGCGGTAACGACAACCTGTTTGGGGCTACCGGCGACGACAGCCTCTATGGAGCGGCTGGCGACGACAGCCTGAATGGCGGCGGCGGCAGCGACACGCTCAATGGTTATACGGGCAATGATACGCTTTTTGGCGGCGCAGACGGGGATGTGCTGATCGATCGCTACGGCGCGAATGTGCTGAACGGCGCCGCTGGTGCCGACACCCTTGATGCAACCAGCGGCGGTGACTATACGGATGACACCTTTGTCAGCGTCGAAACGTTGCAGGTCGACAACTCTTTCATCGATATTACCGCGGCAAATCTCGCAA
Source organism: Rhodospirillales bacterium (assembly GCA_016712595.1). Classification (NCBI taxonomy): domain Bacteria; kingdom Pseudomonadati; phylum Pseudomonadota; class Alphaproteobacteria; order Rhodospirillales; species Rhodospirillales bacterium. Next base: position 104,244 of record JADJQT010000001.1, on the reverse strand, counting down.
CATTTGCACGTATCGACCATACGTCCGGAAGTTATTCAGATTATTATTACTTCCGGTTATTTGGCGATAGCGTGGGAAACCTCACCGGCAAGTTTGCCGATCCGGACAAGGCTTTGAATATCTATAGCTATGGTAGCAATGCCATTACCGTCGGTCCCGGATACACAGGTCAGCTCAACTATCACGGCTCCGGTTCCGATGAAACGGTGATCGGCGGTGACGGCGGCGACAGTCTCTATGGGGCGGCCGGCGATGACTCGATCGATGGCGGGAACGGAAACGACACGATTAACACCTACAGCGGAAATGATACGGCTCTGGGTGGCGGTGGCGACGACTTCATCGTCGATCTCTATGGGAACAATCTGCTCAACGGTGGCGCCGGTAACGATACCATCGAGGGCGGTTCGGCGACGGATATCCTCATCGGTGGCGCCGGCAACGATATGATCATCTTTGATTCGTCGTATTCCGCCGGAAGCATCGATCTGGCTGGAGGCTCGGCGAATATCGGCGGTGTCATCGAGACGATGATCGGCTTTGAGAACGCCATCGGCTCGCAAGGTGCGAACATCATCACCGGGACCGGCGGTGCCAACTTTCTCGACGGGCAAGCCGGCAATGATTCGATCTCGGGTGGCGCCGGCAACGATACGATTACGGGCGGCGGCGGCGTCGATACGATGAACGGCGGCGCCGGCATCGATACCGTTGACTTCAGCTTCTCGACGTCGGCGACCGGCTGGGTGTTCAATCTCGGCGCGGCGACGGCGGTGTTCGGCGGCGGCATCGAAACGATCAGCGGCTTCGAAAATCTGATCGGTTCCGCCGGTGGGGACAACATCACCGGCAACGGACTTGCCAATGCGCTGTTTGGCGAGGGCGGCAACGATACGATCTTCGGGCTTGGCGGCAACGATACGATTTCCGGCGGCATCGGTACGGATTCGATGAACGGCGGCGGCGGAATCGACACGGTCGACTATTCGTTCAACGCCGACGCCTGGGACATCGACCTGGCCGCCGGCAAGGCGACGATTGGCGGCGTCACCGAGCAGGTGATCGCCTTCGAGGCGGCGATCGGCAGCCAAGGGGCGAACGAAATCTCGGGTACCGGCGGCGACAATCTGCTCGACGGACAGGCCGGTAACGATACGCTGCTGGGTCTCGACGGTAACGATACGCTGATTGGCGGAGCCGGGGCTGATCAACTGGTCGGCGGGGCCGGCAATGACACCTATGTCATCGATGCGCTCGATAGCGTCGTCGAAGGGATCGGGGGCGGCGTCGATACGGTGGTGAGCGGCACCAGCTATCAACTGTTTGACGCGCAGTTGGAGAATCTGACGCTGACCGGCGGAGCCGACTTGCAAGGAACCGGCAACGCGCGCGCCAACATCATCGTCGGCAGCGACGGCGACGACACGCTGAGCGGCCTCGGTGCTGCCGATGGCCTGTCGGGCGGCCTCGGCGACGACAGCCTCAACGGCGGTGCCGGTGGCGATACACTAATCGGCGGCGACGGCGCGGACATGCTGTCCGGCATTTCCGCCGACGACAGCCTCAATGGCGGCGCCGGCGACGACTTCCTGGTCGGCGGGGTCGGCGACGATACGTTGCTGGGTATTACCGGCGCCGACTCGCTGCTCGGCAACAACGGTGCCGATGCGATCGACGGCGGCAGCGGCAGTGACACGCTGCGCGGCGGCGGCGGAGAGGACACGCTCATCGGTGGCGGCGACGACGACCTGATGGTCGGCGATTCGCAGAACGACATGCTCGACGGTGGGGACGGCGCCGATACACTGCTGGGCGGGCTCGGTTTCGATACGCTGACCGGTGGAGCCGGCGCCGATACCCTGGTGGGCGCGGAAGCCTCGGACAGCCTGATCGGCGGCGCCGGGGCCGACCGCTTCGACTACTTCGGCGACATCACGACGCTCGGGCGGGACACCATCGACGGGGTCGATGGCATTGGCGTTGCCGGCGGTGACGTCTTCAATTTCACCCCGCTGGATGCCGATCTGACCGTCGGCGGCAACCAGGCATTCAGCTTCATCGGTACGGCGGCGTTTACTGAAGCCGGCCAGATCCGCGTTGTGAATGCCGGCGTCAACACCCTCATCCAGCTCAACGTCAACGCCAGTCTCGGCGTCGATCTGGAAATTCTCGTCCGCGATGGCGCCGTCGTTGCCTCCGACTATGTCGTCGGAGACTTCCTGTTGTAATCAGGCGATCACAGGCGGTTATCCCCACCGCCGTCGATCGCCGATGCTGCTGAAACGCGCGGGCTCGGAACGGGCTCAGGCTGGCCGGCCCGCGCGATAAAAAGAGCGCTGCGACAGGCGGTGCTTGGCGTTGGTTGTCGGCGGATCGGCCGCGGTGGTGGATGCAGCAGTCCGGCGATGATGCGGTTTCTCTCGGGAACCGGCTGGTGCGGCGCTATCCTGAGCGTATCGTCGCGTTTAGCGACCTGATGGACGATCGAGCCAGTGGAGCGGCGGCAGGGTCAGAAGCGGTACCGGACCCAGCGATAACTGTCCGTCCTGGATCGATAAGGGTGCCGAGAGTGGCGGCTCGTCCGCCACCCCGGCAGCATCGCCGGGAAGCTCGCTTCGAGCAATGGAACGCAGCAGGATCTTGGCCGTTGCTGCGGAGAATGGCGCGATCGTGTTCTCGTTGGCCAACCGGTCCAGCGCCGCTTCGTAGCCCTGCAGGCGGATCGTCATCGCCCCGATCGGCTGGCCATCGCGGTCGAGCGCGAAGGTACCGTCGCCATCGAGCGAAGTCGGGCCGGTAATGATGGTGAGCCGGGTGATGTCGATATCACCGCCGCCATCGCGCCATTCACCAAGCGCCGCCGGCCATGGGTGCGCCTTAAGGGTGCCGTTGAGTTTCGCGGCGATTTCAACGTGCTGTCCATCGCGTCCCAGGGGCGTCGCCCACACCTGTGGCAGATGGAGGGCCTCGAGCGCAACGTGTGCCTCGTAGGCCGAGCGGGCCTCATCTGTCGTGGCCGCCGGATCACCGGTTGAGGTTAGATCGAGCTGTTCAAGCGAAAGTGTATCATCGTTGGCCGCGTCGCGAAGCGCGAGCGTTCGTACGGCAAGTCTGCCATTGGGCAGCCAACTGGTGCTTGGAACGATATCAAAGGTCAACGATTCAGCCGTTCCCGCGTAGCTTCGCTGAACATCCTCGGTTGCAATGTCGAGCGCCTGCTGACCGATGAATTCGAGCCGCATCAGCGGTGGCGCGAAGATGGGAAGGGTCAGGCGCACCCGTTCCGAGTTCCACGCCCATTCGCCAGATTCGGGCGCAGCATGCGCGTCATCGAGGCTCACGCCGAGGTAAAGTGGGAAACCGGTCAGGTTCGTATCGGCGAACGTGATCTGCCAGCCCTCGGATCGGCGCTCGGCGATCCAGGCAAGCGCTTGCGCGCGGACGTCGTTGGCGGCGGATCGCCACCAAATACTGTAGCCGCCGCCGGCCATGACCAGGACCAATGCCAGCCCGACGACGAGAATTCTTCTGTTCGGGTGGGAACGTCGCGGAGGAAATGGCACTTCCTTCGAAGGACGGATTAGCATGCGCCGGCTCTCGCTTCGGTTACAGAGTCGGGTTCTTAGCCGCTTGCGTCGATGGAGGCGAGAGGGTTAGCTTGGCGATGAGGCCATGGCCCAGGACAATGACGCCGACGCCGAGCGCTGACCCCTTCTTGAACCGCTGGATCGCCGTGATGCCGGCGGTTTTCGTTCTGTTGTGGAGTACGGGTTTTATCGGCGCCAAGTTCGGCATGCCGTACGCCCAACCGTTCACCTTTCTTCTGACCCGTTACGTCGTCGTCGCTTCGGCTCTTGCGATCGCTGCGGTGGCGAGAGGGGCACCGTGGCCACGCCGATGGGGGGACATCAGGCGGATCGCCCTGGTCGGCGTTCTCATCCACGCGATCTATCTCGGCGGCGTTTTCCTCGCCATTTCTCTCGGCGTTCCGGCCGGGATCGCGGCGTTAATTGTCAGTCTTCAACCGTTGGCGACGGCGCTATTGTCCGGCCCTTATCTCGGGGAACGCGTTTCAGCGGTGCAGTGGACGGGCCTGGTGCTCGGGTTCGCCGGTGTCGTTCTCGTCGTCGTCGATAAGCTCACCTGGAGCCATGGCCAGTTCGCCGGTGTTGGCGCGGCCGTGGTGGCGCTGCTGGGAATTACCGCCGGCACGCTCTATCAGAAACGGCACGCCACCGGGATGAACCTCATTACCGGGTCTTGCGTGCAGTTTGCCGCTGCGGGTCTCGCCACCGTGCCGGTAGTGTTACTCTTCGAAGGCCGGGGCATTGAGTGGACCGGCTCGTTCGTCTTTGCGCTGCTCTGGTTGTCCTTTGTCCTGTCGATCGGAGCGATTACCCTGTTCCATATGCTCATTCGGCGCGGGGCCGCGGCAAAAGTCGCGAGCCTTTTCTATCTCACGCCAGCGGTAACGGCGGTGCTCGCATGGCTGCTGTTCGATGAGACGCTCGGGTGGACGGCTATTGGCGGCATGGTGGTCGCGATGCTCGGCGTCGCGCTCGTCGCCCGCAGATGACGCGACGGAGATCAGGTTAGGATGAGCACGGGCGCGGAAAACGCCAATGCCTCGATCACGGGTGAGCTGATCTGGCCCGACGAGGGTGGGGTGGCGTGGGTGTTCGGATACGGCTCGTTGATGTGGGAGCCGGGATTTCCCTACCTGGAGCGGCGACGGGCGTTATTGATCGGCTATCACCGATCGCTGTGCATCTTGTCGATCCGCAACCGCGGCACGGTCGAACGACCTGGTCTCGCTCTCGGCCTGGATCGCGGTGGGGCCTGCCGCGGTTTCGCTTTTCGCATTCATCCCGACGACGTCGAGGCGGCGAGAGTGTACTTGTGGGAGCGGGAGATGAGCCATGGCGTCTATGTTCCGAAGAGTTTGCCGGTGCGGTTTCCCGATGCGACGCGCACGCGCGCGTTGGTCTTCGTCGCTCGCCTTGGGCATCCACAATACGTACGCGACGATGAGCATGAACGGGCGGCGGAGTTGGTCGCGCAGGGTGTTGGCATTTGTGGCACCGCCCTTGACTACCTGCGCAACGTTGTTGGCCATCTCGATGAATTTGGCATTGCTGACTGCCCGTTGCATCGCGTGCTGATCCGCGCCGAAGCGATCGCCGTTCGTAACCGGGGAGATACGGCATGACTACCGGTTCGCGCCCTGCCGTTTTGACGGGAGGCTGCCAGTGCGGCAATGTCCGCTACGCGCTGTTCGCACCACCCGAAGGCACACATCTCTGCCACTGCCGGATGTGTCAGAAAGCCGTCGGCGGCCCATTTGCCGCATTGGCGCCCGTGCGGCTCGAGGATTTTGCATGGACACGGGGAGTCCCCGCGACCTTCCAAAGTTCGTCGCTCGCCGCCCGCGACTTCTGTGTCGCCTGTGGTACGCCGCTTACCTTTCGCTATCTCGAGAAAGAATGGATCGACGTTACACTCGGCTCGCTCGACCGGCCGGGGGACGCTCCACCCGTTCGGCACTTCGGCGTGGAGGCAAGGCTACCATGGCTTGATCAACTGAACGAGATGCCGTCCTCGATCACCGAGGACTCGATGCCGGCCGAGGTCCAAGCGCGTCTCGTCAACCACCAGCATCCGGACCACGACACGCCGCCCAATTGGCGCCCACCGCGATAGGAGCGAAGACTTTTTTATTCAAAAAATAGGAAAATATTGCTATATCTGTCCTCGCCACTGGAGGTCATCCCCGCGCGCGGCCTGACCAGGCGGAGGGACAGTGTGACGGGCGACGAGCGAAAATTCTGGCAGCGCAGCCGCGTGCTTCTCTGGGTGGTACCGGTTGTGGCGGCGATCGCCGGCATCGTCGATTTCGCCGCGAACTGGAAGCAACTGGAGTCCGGCCCGCCGGCTCCCCCGCAGGTTGAACAGGGCCCGGGGGGGTCGGCCGACATCAATCGCGAAGCGTCTGTCGGCACCGTTCAAACACTTGGCGGCAAGGTTAGCCAGGATTTCTCCAAGAATGTGATTCTTTACAACAACGCCTTTCGCGTCGAGGTCGTCCGCGCCACCGACGATGCATCGACGGAAAATCAGCGGCTCCGCGACGACATCTTGTCCGTGCTCGATGGACTCCTCGGGGCCGAGCCGTCAGGAAAGTTGTCAGCCGATACGGCCCGCGCCATGGGTCAGCGATTGGGCGCGATCCTCGATGCCGTGCCGATTTCCTCCTATCAGTTGAAAGGGCGGGAATTCACCCTCAAGCCCGGCAACGCATGGTTCCTGCCGAACAGCGATGACAGCATTGCCTTCGTCGGCCCAAGCGAGAACGGCGATGTCAACGCCATCACCATTCGCCGCAACGGACGCAGCAGCACGATGGCGGTGGGGGCGACGCGCGAATTCCGCCAGGGCGCAGGGACGTGCCGGCTGCTGCTACACGCCATCGCCGCCGACCATGCGAGTGCCACCTTTTCCTATACCTGCCATTCCTGAGGTATGCCGGACGATGACGGCGAACTTGGGCGCGCCGGCATCAAGCCGCGCACCGAATTTCCGAGCAAGACCGCATCGGCGCCGGCGAGATCCTCGGGATAGAGCACCGCTTCTACGACCGTGCCGTCGCCGGCATCCAGCAACGCGCGGCGTAAGGTACCGTCGAGCAGGCCACAAGATACAGGTGGCGTCAGCAGCCGACCGTCGCGGCGGACGAAGAGGTTCGTCCACGTTCCTTCCGTCAACTCGCCGCGTTCATTGACGAACAACACCTCGTCGCAGGCGCATTCGGCGCGCCGCTGCTTCAGTTCCTCGTCGTAGGCGTCGCGGCGGGTGGTCTTGTGGTAGAGCAACGGGTCTCGCGTAAAGACGGGGCGGCCGGCGAGGGCGTAACGGAGCATGGACGATCGCGGCAGCAGTGGCGCGGACTCGACGCTGATCTCGCCATCCTCATCAAGCACCAAGCGCACGCGCCAGCACCCGTCGCCAAGCGAACACGCAGCCTCCTTCAAGGCGGAGCGGATCGCACGCCCGTCACAGGGGATGCCGAAGAAGGCTGCCGATCCGATCAAGCGGCGAATGTGTGAGTCGAGCAGGAAATAACCGGCATCGTGCTGCCATCGCAGGGTTTCGATCAAGCCCATCGGCGCGGCCGTTTCGGTCAGGAACCGGGCCTTGAGCAGGCATTCGTCATATTCTGCGTCGGCATTCGAATCGGCGACGATACCACTGCCGATCCCCATCTCGCCGTGGCCACGGTCGTCCAGCACTAAGGTGCGGATGGCAACGTTGAAAAAGCATCGCCCGTCCGGAAAGACCATGCCGATGGCCCCCGTATAGATGCCGCGCGCTTCGGTCTCAAGCGCGCGGATGATCTGCATCGCGCGGATCTTCGGTGCGCCGGTGACCGAGCCGCAGGGAAAGAGGGCGCGTAGTAGCGCGCGCAAATCGACGCCCGGACGCAAGCGGGCGGTCACGCCCGACGTCATCTGGTGCAGACTGCGATAGGTCTCGACGGTGAACAGGTCCGTGACTCGCACGCCGCCGGTTTCCGCCAAACGACCGATGTCGTTGCGCATCAAATCGACGATCATCAGGTTTTCAGCGCGGGATTTTTCGTCATCGGCAAGCCAGTCTCGCTGGCGGGCATCCTCCAGCGGAGTGACACCGCGCGCGGCGGTGCCCTTCATCGGCCGGACAAGCGCCAGGCCGTCGTCGACCTTGAAAAAGAGTTCCGGCGAAATCGACAGGACGCGCAGGCCCGGAGCCTCGATCAGGCCACCACAGGCGACACGCTGGCGGCGGCGAAGCTCGGCGTAGAACGCCGTCGGATCGCCTTCGAGGGTGAACCTGTACTTGAGTGTCAGGTTGATCTGGTAGACGTCGCCGGCGGCAATCAGCGCGTCGACCTGCGCGAAGGCGGCCCGGTACGTGTCGCGATCCCAGGTGAGTCGCAGGTCGCGAACGGCGGCAGCTTCTCCAGTGGCGCGCATATGCAGCCATTCTCGCGTCTCGCGGGCGCTTAGGCGACGGGCGGAGGCGAATATGCCGATCCAAAGGAGCGGAACGTTACCTACGAGCGGCAACAAAGGGGCCAGCGCCGGTTCCAACAGGTAGCCAAGCTCATAGGCGAAGAAACCGGCGGCAAACCGCCCTTTCGCCACCGCTTGCGTGATAACGGTGAGCGCGGCATCAAGGTCATCGGGCGCGTGGCAGACGACAACGCGATCGGGATGCTCGAGCAGCCAGCAACCGCCGTCCGGCTGCAGCGTGTCGTCGAGGAGAATTAAGCCGTCGCGCGAATTTGCCTTCTCGTCGCGCCTGCGATCGTCCCGCGAGGACTTACTCTTCATCGCTCGCGGGTGGGGGCTCGGGCGAGAGCGCCGGTAACTCACCAGGGGGATCCATCGTCTGCGCCGCACAGCCGGCGCGGTATTCCGGCGACATTAGATCCATCGGGCGCACGCCGATGCCGGTTCCCCGTCCGGTCCTCTGGTAGACCGTTACCGCGTTCAACGCCTCACATCCGGCCGCCTGCGAACCTGGCAGATCCGCGGGCACCGAGGAACTCGGCCGGTTCTTGGCGATCGCCGGCGGCAGACCTTGCGGCACGCTATCGCCAGCGAATGCCGTCGCTGTTGCGGCGCAGGTAGAGACGACGACGAGGGCGCGCGCCGTACCTTTGAGTTCGCGCACGCTCAAGGCCATCTAGGTCACTCCCGCAGTGTCGCCGCCGTCGATCGTCTCGGCTCCGCTGTTGTCGATCGTCTCGGCTCCGCCGATGGAGCCGATGGCCAGGGCCATCACCGCCTGCGGTGACAGTCCGGTGGCGCGCAGCGCGCTCAATGCCGCATCGCCGTCGCGTTTGGCGAGCTTGCGACCGGCGGAATCCCGACAGAGCGCATGATGGTGCCAAACCGGCACCGGCAGGTCCAGTAACGCGTACAGAAGGCGGTGGATCGGAGTTGCTCCGAGCAGGTCCTCGCCGCGGGTGACAACGGTCACACCCTGCGCTGCGTCATCGACGACGACGGCAAGATGATAGCTTACCGGAGCATCTCGGCGAGCGACGATGACATCGTCCGTCCTCTCCCCTGTAACCCTCCGCGTCCCAAGCCGCCGGTCGGTCCAAGATAGCGGTCCCGTCTCGGCGAGGCTGCGGCCGACGTCGAGCCGAATTGCGAATGGCTCGCCGGCGTCAATGCGACGGCGTCGCTCACTCAAGCTCAACCCTCGGCACGTTCCGGGATAAATCACTCCGCCATCACTTTCGCTCAAGCGCGCCGAGTCGCCGGATGCCGCAAGGTCTTCGCGGATGCGCCTGCGTGTACAAAAACACGGATAGACGAGGTTACGCTCCTTCAGCCGCCGTACCGCCCTCGCGTAAAGCGACAACCGCTGCGACTGGCGGACGACCGGTTCGTCCGATTGCAGGCCGAGCCAACCAAGGTCACCAAGGTTGGCCTCGATAAATTCAGCTCGGCATCGCGTTGGATCAATGTCCTCGATCCGCACAAGGTAACGGCCGCCGGCCTGTCGCGCCGCTTCGCGGGCAAAATGGGCCGAATAGGCATGACCGATGTGCAGATTTCCACTCGGACTGGGAGCAAAGCGGGTGACAACGGCCCTGGCTTCGTGCGGTGATCGCGGACCGTGGCATGGCGGTAATGCGTTCATCGCAACCTGCCCAGTCTCGTCTTGAGCCTCATCGCCTTATATCTCGTCGTTATCTGGTTCGCGCGATGACGTTGAAACGGTCACGTCGTCGTCTTCGACTGCCGGAATTCGATAGACATCGCCAAGCCAGCGACCAAGATCGATGTCGGCGCAGCGCTTCGAGCAGAATGGGCGCATGCGGGTCGTCGCAGGTTCGCCACAGATCGGGCATGGCCGTACCGCGCACGGACCCTTTGGAGGGGATGTTTTCATCGAGGCATCTCCCGTCGTGGCGGCTCAGGCAGGAGTCGAAAACCACCGACAAGACCTGTTTCCGATCGCAGCTCGATCCGCTCGCCCAGCCGTCGTTCAAGCTCGGCCCGGGCGGGCGCCATTTCACCTTGCAGGGATTTTAGCACCGCGGGTGAAACGGCCAAGATCGGCGCGATAGGGGGACCGGGGCGCCGGCCTTCGGCTGCGAGCGCGCGCAAGGCATCGCCGGCAATGAGTTTCGGTGCGCGCGCGCATCCGCTACCTTCGCACGCCGAGCAAATGTTCGCGAGCCGGCGTGAAAGCGACGGTCCCCGTCGTTGTCGGACGATCTCGACGAGACCAAGGCGTGTCCATCCGGCGATGCGGTTGGAGGCAGGATCGTCCGCTAGGGTGTCGCGTAGTGTCTGTATCACGCGTTCTCGATCCTGTGGTCGCCGGATCGGCACAAAATCAACGACAATCACGCCACCGATGTCGCGCAGGCGCACCTGCCGGGCGAGCGCCTCCGCCGCCTCAAGATCGCAGGCAAGCGCCGCGGCTTTCGCCGAACGTTCAGTGGCACGGCCGCTGTCGACATCGATCGCGGTGAGTGCCGCTGTCTCTTCGATGATCAATCTGCCGCCGCCGGGAAGGTCGACGCGAGGCGAAAGCGCGGCATCGATCGCCTCGTCAACACCCGAGGCAGAGAACAGCGGCTGGGGCTCGATCCATAGATCAATGCTGGTATGAAAATCCCTCAGGACGCCTCGTAGCACGGCGAGGCTCGGTGCGTCGTCCACGACGATGCGGCACGTTCCGCTCACGCTTGCGCGCCGCACCAAGTCTTCGATTGGATCAGCGCCGCGCCGCAGTCGAAAGGGCGGTCGAACGCCCGTGGATGGTGTTGGCGCGGGCGCAGAAAGCCGCGTGCTCACCTTCGCGGACTTCTTCGCGTCTGCCGTACGTACGACCTCGACGATGACGGTTTGGCCTTCACTCAGTCGCCCCGCGCTCGGGCCATCGGCTGACATCAGCAGTCCCGATGAACCGTCACCGAGATCAACGAAGGCGCCGCTGATCGACGGCGTCAACGCTGTAATGCGAGCGAGAAAGACATCGCCAATGTGGATACCGCTGTCGCCGTCGTCGAAAACGAGTTCGACGAGGACACCGTCTTCGAATGCCGCCGCCCGGCGATCTCCCGGGAGCACACTGACAAACACCTCATCGATCGGCATCGACGCGCTCCGCCGAGATCGCGCGTGGAACGCCGGCGGCGTCGAGAAGGCCGCACACCTCGTAGAGTGAAAGGCCAACGACGTTGAAATAAGAGCCAATGATATGGCGCACGAACGCTGATGCCGCGCCCTGGATGGCGTAACCGCCGGCCATGCCCCGCCATTCGCCGCTGGCGACGTAACGATCGCATTCGCTTGCCGACAGCCGTTTGAAGGCGACGATGCTTGTCACGAGGCGCAGGCTCATCTTTTCGTCGGAACCGATGAGCGCGATACCGCCATAGACGCGATGTCGTGCGCCAGACAAGGCCTCAAGGCACCAGCGGGCTTCGGTCTCGCTCGCCGGTTTCGGCAAAATGCGGCGACCGCGGGCGACGACAGTATCCGCGCCGAGTACGACTGCACCAGCAAACCGGCGAGCGACCGCTTGCGCTTTATTGCGGGCGAGGCGGCCGGCAAGCTGACGTGGCAATTCACCTTTGACGGGCGTTTCGTCGACGTCGGGTGGCGCGATGATGTCGGGCGCAAAGCCGATCTGAGCCAGCAAGTCGAGGCGCCGTGCGGAGGCGGAGGCGAGTACGAAAGTCAAGGGTGATGGCTGAGCGTGAGGGGCAACGCAAAGGAGCGGCGACGGCACCCAATGCGGATGCTCACTTGTAGCGGAAGGTGATCCGCCCCTTGGTCAGATCGTAGGGCGTCATTTCCACGTTGACCTTGTCCCCAGCGAGAACGCGGATGCGATTCTTGCGCATCTTGCCCGCAGTATGAGCGAGAATCTCGTGATCGTTGTCGAGCTTCACCCGGAACATCGCGTTAGGAAGTAATTCCGTGACCACGCCGGTAAATTCGATGACTTCTTCCTTGGCCATGCCTTCTCCTCGGAGGTTGAAATGCGCCGAGTAGATGTACGGCATTTTCGTGTGGGTCAAGCGCTTTTGCTTCGCGTCGCGGTGTCGATTTCAGCGGGCGAGGTCCAGATGCCGATAGCCGGAGCGCGAGGCGCTAAGGTGTACCCGAAATGACATGCATTGTTGGAATTGGCGTGACGAAGGTGCCCAATCACTAGGTCACGAACTCATAAACGGGATTTCCAAGGCGGGAAGAATCTGATTCGAGCTCCTCGAAGGAGCGATCATGTCCCCACTGCGCTTTGAGCTGACGGATTTCGAATGGTCGATCATCGGGCCTCTGCTGCCGAACAAGCCGCGCGGCGTGCCGCGAGCCGATGACCGAAAGGTCCTGAACGGCATCTACTGGCGGCTGCGGACCGGCTCGCCCTGGGCGGATATAATGGAGCGCTACGGCCCGTCGACGACCTGCTACAACCGCTTCGTCCGGTGGCGCGAGCGGGGCGTCTGGGACCGGCTCTTCGAGGCCGTTTCGGCGGCTTACGAAGGCGATCTGCAAATGATCGACTCCTCTTCGATCCGCGTCCACCAGCATGCGGCGAACGTCAAAAAGGGGGCTCGCCGGGAGCCGGTGAAGGGGACGACGCTCCAGCCCGGTGCATGGGGCGTTCGCGCGGTGGACTGACGACCAAGATCCATGCCCTCGTCGACGCCAACGGCAATCCGATCGCCCTGAAGCTCACCGAAGGCCAGGCCCACGACGGCCGAAGCGCGAGCGATATACTGGACGGGCTCGGCACCGGCCAGATTCTGCTCGCCGACCGCGCCTACGACAGCGATGCGCTGCACACGGGCCTGGCCCAGCGGGGGGCTTGGGCCAACGTCAAACCCATGCCCAGGCGCGTCAACATCCCGGCCTTCAGCCCCTTCCTCTACCGCTATCGCAACCTCGTCGAGCGCTTCTTCAACAAGATCAAGCCTTTCCGCGCCGTCGCCACCCGCTTCGAAAAGCGCGACGCCAACTACCTCGCAACCGTCAAGCTCGCCGCTGCACGCATCTGGATGCGCTTTATGAGTTCGTGACCTAGCCGACGGCGTGGATCGGCTCGCCTCGATCCGCGGAAAAGTCGGGTTCAAACTCCCGCATCCGCTTCATCGTCCCGAGCAAATCAACGTGGCGTCCCATCGGCAGAACATGAAACCAACGCGTATAAACCGAAATGAAGCCGTCAAGCCAGGCGAGCTTGGTCGCTGCGGGAATGTTCATGCCAGGGAAGAAATTCAGCGGCTCGATGCCATCATCCACGCCGAGAAAGTCGAGCGGATGCAGCAACAAGGACGGTTGCACGCCCGTCCAACGGCAGAGTTGCAGCGCCATGGCGAAATAGAATCGGGCGAGTGCCGGCGAATAGCCGGCGAGGTACGTCAAGTAGCTGACATGGAACGGTGCGCGGAAGATCGGCATCGTCGTAACCGGAACCTCGATCAGTGTCCCTTCGCTCAATCGCCAGGAATATGGCCGCAGTGGCCGCAGGCCTTCGCGCAGCCCGCCAAACAGAGCCTTGCGCTGTTCGCGCTCCTCCTTGCTTAGTCGCGCGGTGAAAAAATAGTAAGCTCGCGCGAGAGGACCGAGAAAAGTGGGGAAAGTCGAGGCATCATAGCGGTATCCGCGGCGTTTCAAGGTCGCCAGCACCGCTCTTGAGATGCTGAAGCCCGGGCCGCGGAAGCCCTCTGGTCGCCGCCCGGTCGCCTCTTCGATCGCCCTTTCGGCACGGGCGATTTCTGCTTCGATATCGGCGTCCGAATAGAGATGAAGCCAGGGTTCATGATGAAACGAGTGGTTGCCGACTTCGTGTCCGGCGGCGGTGATTGCCGACAGGGCCGGGCGGTTCTCTGCCCGTTCCGCGTCCTGGCCGACGATGAAAAAGGTAATGGTCAATCCGCGCTCTTCGAGGAAGCGAAGAGCGCGCGGCACGACAACGTCGAGATAAGATGGAAAAGTCTGCCACGCGGTCCCGCCGTGGGTCTTCATGTAGGACCATTGGTTGTCGAGATCGAGCGACAGGCTGGCGATTGGCTTATCCGAGGCAGTCATGCGTTCATTCCTCGTCGTTTTCCGGGCCGAGGGCTCGACCTGTTAGGACGCGACACGGGTGCGCACTCGCTCAAGCGGCGACGCGGGCCAGTGGCAGGCAAAGTCGTGCCCAATGGCGGAGAGCCCCGCAGGCTGGCGGCTAGGCGACGGCCAGTAGCGGTGGCGTGGCCGCACAATCGTCGCTTCGGGGTTCATCCAGAAGCTTCGGCAGCGCGGCTTCCGCGAGCGCGACCGTTTCATTCACCGCAAGACTGGCATTCACGATGTGGGCAGAGTTCACGATCGAAAGACCCGGGACCGAGGTCAGCATTGGAGGAAGACGGTCAGAGTAGCCGATCGTGGTTACGGCGTAGACTTGGCGAGCGCGCGCAACACGGAATGCGGTAACGTCTTCGGGTTTAAGATCAGGATAGATTTTCACCAGGCCGTCGAAAAAGCGCCGCTCGATTTCTGCATCCGACAAAGACCAGTACTCGTCTTCGGCGGTGACGTACCGTGGCAGGTACACGAGCGATTGACCATTGCAATGCTGCGCGGCGTCCACCAGCGCCGACATTTCAATCACGGTCGTGAACGGCATTGTCGGGTCGGTTATGTAGGTGAGGTAGTAGCCGCCGAGGGGGCGACGAAGGAGAGCGGACGCACAGATCACGCCGTTGTAGACGACGCCTTCAAGCCGCTTGCGCTCATCTTCGGTCAGTCCGTCACAAATCTTCGCCGCAAGAGGGGCCGCAGCGGTAACGACGACACGATCAAATTCAAAGCTTCTGTCGCGGGTCGTAACCTTAAACGCGCCACTGGCGTCCTTGCGAATTAGCTCGACAGGCGCCGACGTTCGCACATCGACGCCTTCGCCGGCGAGTTTGCTGGCAAATGCGTTAAGTATCCGTGCGTACCCGCCTGGAACGTAGCCGAACATCTCCGTTTTCATACCGCCTTGGCGAGCGGCGTAGAAACGGCGCGCGTATGACCAGATGAAGGACGCCGAAGCCTTGCGGTAATTGTCGCCGAGTTTGGCGCAGATCAGCGGGCGCCAGATGTTCTCAAATACCCGCTTCCCGGATAGGCGCGTGAGCCAATCGCTCAGCGGAATCGATTCCAGCGGGCGACCGTCCTTGATCCTCGCCATGTACATGATGGTAAGTCCAAGACGGACCTTGTCGACCAGGTTCAGTGCCGGAAACTTGAGATAGTCCACGGCATTGTTCAAATTGTGCAGGCCGTGTCCGGTAAAAAATCCGGTTCGGGTTACCTTCCAGTCAATCCCGTGGTCAAGCCCGAACTCGTCGAGCAGCCGGCGCAGGTGGGCGTCGGAGAGCATGATCACGTGATAATAGCGGTCCCAGGTCACGTCGCCGACCTGCCACGCCGAAGCGAGTCCGCCCAGATCAGGGGCGGCCTCAAGCAACGTTACCGATTGGCCGCTTTGCGCCAGGCGATGCGCGAGGGTCAAGCCGAGCAATCCGCCGCCGACGACACACCATCTCTTTGCGGTCGTGCTCGTATTGATCATGTGCAATCACCCATCATTTGAGAGTTTAATCCACCGCGCTAGGCTGGTTCCGGCGGATCGCAATTGGCCATAACCAAGGACCGTCCGAAACGAGCTATCCGCATGAATGAATTTAGTCAATTCTCGGCGGTTTTGAATTCACGCCAGCACCTTTATAGGTGCTGGCGCTCTCCTGGTGTCTCCGGCTTTGATGAAAGCGCTTCGGATATGCGTTCGCCGGCGAGTGCCGCGATCAATTGCAGATGACCACCGATCGTCTTGAGGATCTTCATTTTCGACTGACCAAGGAGGCGCACCTCAAGGACTGCCGGGTATTCAACGATTTTCGATCCCTGCATGTCGAGCCAGCTCAGGATCTCGGTAATTCCGACGTAACGCTCGTTGCGCAGCGTAATATTGGCGAGTGTGCTTTTGCGATAGACGCGGAAGCAACTCGTGTAGTGGGATAATTTGTTGTGTAACACGGCACGGTAAAGCGCTGAGGCGCCTTTGGACAGGCCCATCCGCCACCCCGGAACGTTCATGATCTGGCCGTGCTCGTGGAAGCACGAAGCTGTCACCGCATCGACGTCGGGCTTCAGCATCGGGATCATCTCTTTGAGCTGATGCGGATCGAAGGTACCATCGGCATCAATGGCGCAAACGATTTCCGTACGGGCGTGACGGATGCCCGTAAGAGTCGCGGCTGCAATGCCTCGGTTGTGCGGATGTTGCACCACCTGGCAGTCTGCCCGTGGTGCGAACAGCTCATTGAGGCGCTCCCAAGTCTTGTCTCCGCTGCCATCATCGACGAAAACAAAGCTCACCTGATACTCGTCGCGCACAGTCTCGATGAAACTGTCGAGTGTGTTGGAGAGGTATCCGAGCGTTGCTTCTTCGTTAAAGCAGGGAATAACAACACTGATGGGCGTGCGTGCTCTTGCCGGGCCGCTCGTTACGCTGATTGGCTTCACCGGCTGCGCTGGCGTGCGCTGGGCAATTCGAGCTGGGTCGAATGCGACTTCGGGAAGCTGCAGGTGATCAGCGATGGTGCCGAACCGATATTGGCCGAGGTAATGCCGGATGCGCTGCTCCATGGCGTGGAGATTACGGTACTGGCGAATGCGCTCAAGACGCGTCACCGCGCTAATCCGCGGCTGCTCGGGGTCAAGTTCCCAAACATGGAAATAGAACACCAAAGGCGACGTTTCGACGCGCACCCATTGGTCGATAGCGTGGCGGATGAGCCCTTGCGGCAATTGGCGCAGGTAATTGCCGCCGGAGATCGGAACCGTCAGCGGACCGAATTGCCATGAGGACAGCGGCACTTCCCAAATGTCGCGACCGGCATGCTCGCGGCGGTGAATGACGCGGCTGAATCCGTCCTCCTTGGCAAACCCGATGCCGAATGGACGAACGGAAGAATCGTAAAGGAAACCTTCTTCGGCGAGGATGTCGAGCGCCCAAAGATCGGTCTTGCGCAAGCCTCCGCGCGAAGCGCGATACCCCCGGATGGGCATCCCCGTCGCATCTTCCAAGGAGATCCGAGACCGGCGAACTTCTTCGCGGAACGCCTGTGGCGACATCTCATCGATCGAGCGATGAAAATACCCCTTGCTGGCGATCTCATGGCCACGTCGGGCAACTTCGGCGACAATCTCCGGCTGGTGTTCACCAATCCACCCGAGAACAAAGAACGTGGCCTTTGCGCCCATCTCGTCGAGCAGGTCGAGGGTTCGGTGGGTGTTGCGCTGGACCCGGCTTTCGAAACGGTGCCAGTAGTCCGGAGGCACGACGCGGCTCACTGGACCGACGTGACAATAGTCTTCGAGGACGACGCTTAATACATGCCGGCGGGCGCTATCATCGCCTTGCACAGCCATCTGCTAGACCTCCTTTAACGGGGCGGCAGTCAGCCTTCCCCCCAAGTTTCGCCAAAGGCGCTTGGTCCCGATCAACGCCCTGCCCGCGAATGGTGAAAGACTATGCGTTTCGGCTCTCGATATCTGTGACCCGTGTCACTTGCATCACCATCAATTTGCACTCGCTCTCCGGTGCATCTCGCTGGATGGAACTACTCGTCACAGGATATCGCCATCACTCGCAAACCCGAGCAACTGGTGTTCGATCCGCGCATTCAGCCTATAAGTTGGACAGAGAAATATAAGTGTCAACAAAGAGTCGGCGACACAAAATTACGGGCGTCGGCTGCATAAGCCAAAAAAGTACCAAGAGATCAGATTCGCCAGATTATACCTTCCGTGCGTGCTCTGAACGAATCGTTTCTTACCATCGCGGAGGGGCGAACTCAAGAAATGGTTCCAGTCCCGGGAGCGGGTCCAGCGAGCGCCGCGGGATGGGAAAGCTGATTGGGGTTGGTCGTCTGCCGGCAAATGAGTCCCCCACTTCAACGCGCTTTTTCGGCGAGTAATACGCGGATTAGTACAGTCAGCTCACTATCCTGGTAAGGTACCATTAAATACTCGACTCTCCCCGCGAGTCCCACAGCTTTTATTGACTCGCAGACATCTTGCGGCGCGGCCATAACGATGGCGACGTCGGGACGCCGATGATGAATTTCGTGGGCAAGGTCAGCCGCGCTCAATCCCTCGAAGGCCAACGTATCGACAAGGACCAGATCCAGGCACGCCGCGTGATCGACGAGGGCGAGAACGCTGGCAAAATCGACGGCCTCCAACACCTCATGACCTTCGCGGCGAAGCGCGACGCGCGTCCGATCGCGAACGCTGGCATCCTTTGTCACGACGGCGATCGAGCCGCCGCCGTTTGTCTTCGTGCCGCCCATGCTTTGGAGGTCGGTATCGTTCTGATGGTTCGAACGGGGAAGAAACAAGCGGACGACGCTGCCGTGGCCGACCTCGGATTCAACGGCGATATGCCCACCGGATTGTCGGACGAAGCCGTAAACCATGCTGAGGCCGAGGCCCGAGCCTTCCCCGAATTTTTTGGTCGTGAAGAATGGCTCGAAAATCCGCTCGACGATCTCGGGCGGCATGCCCGTACCGGTATCGGTGACGGCGAGCACCGCGTAATCACCGGCCGTCACGTCCTCGCCTTTTGTCTCGATGTCCTGTGGCAAAACGGCCGTGCCGGTCGAAATAATCAGATCGCCACCATTCGGCATTGCGTCGCGCGCGTTGACGACGAGGTTGAGCAAAGCGCTTTCGAGCTGGCCGCGATCGATCATCGTCTCCCATACGTTGGCCTTGAGGTCCTCGCGGACATTGATGCGATCGCCAAGCGTCCGGCGAAGCAATCCAGCCATCTCGGCGACGACGTGATTGAGATCGGTTGCCCTGGGATTGAGACGCTGGCGCCGGGCGAACGCCAACAGACGATGCGTGAGCTGCGCGCCGCGCTCCGCCGACCAGATGGCGTCGTTGATCAGTTCACGGCTCTCTGGATCGAGCGCCGTGTTTTCCTCAAGCAGTTGCAAATTTCCCAGAACAATTCCGAGGAGATTGTTGAAGTCATGGGCGATACCGCCGGTGAGCTGGCCGATCATTTCCATTCGCTGTGAGCGTCGCAGGCGTTCTTCCGTCGCCTTGCGCTCGGTGATGTCCTCCTTGACCGCCACGTAGTGGGTGACATTGCCGCGCCCGTCGCGGACCGGAGCAATCGAGGCCAGTTCCCAGAGCACGTCGCCGTTCTTGCAACGGTTGCTGAACTCTCCGCGCCATACGCCCCCAGCGCTGATCGTCTTCCAGAGTTCACTGTACTCGCGAGACGACGTGTATCCGGACTGGAGAAACGCCGGTGTCTTGCCAACGACTTCGGGATAGGTATAGCCAGTCGATTCGGTGAACTTCGGATTGACGTATTCGATGCGCCCGGCAATGTTGGTAATCATTACGGACGCTGGGCTCTGTTCAATCGCCTGAAACAATTTACGCAAGTCGCCTTCGGTCCGACGGTGGGCAGAAACATCCTGAACGAAGAGCAAGGAATTGTTCTGGCCTCCCCAGCGCATGGGGACGACGCGCATTTCGCCATAGGCAATCGACCGGCCCGGCCGGATGATATCAATTTCGGCGACGTCATCCTGTACCAGTGGAAAGCCGAACGGCGCGCCGATCAGATCCTGCGCGGGATAGCCGAAAAGTGCCTCGGCTGCCTTGTTGACAAAGCGGATATCGTGTTTTGCGTCGACAATCACAATGGCGATCGCGGACGTCTCAATGATCGAGCGCCACCGTTCTTCGCTTTCCTTCAGCGACTCTTCAGCGCGCTTGCGAAATGAAATGTCCTCGTAAAGGCAGGCAACTTCGGCGGAAGGTAACTTGAATACGTGATATTCCCGCCAGGTCGATGCAGATGGGGTCTTGACGGAAGAAAGGCAGGCGACCAATCGCTCGGACTGGCCGGAGCGCCAAACCTGCTCCAATGCTTCCACCAACCGCTCGTGCGCCAGCGACGGAAACTCGGCCTGCGATCGAAGAGGCGATCCCGGGTCATCGGCGAGGCCATCAAGACGCAGAGCCTCCTGATTCACCGAGACGAGAGTGAAGGTGCGCGTGCCCGCGGCCGCGCGAAACACTGCGGCAGCGGAATTCATGCTCTCGAACACTTGGCGGAAACGGCGCTCATCGCGGCGCAGCCGGCGCATGACGGGGGCGCACAAGGTGGCGTAAGCGAGAGCCCCAATTACGCTGGCGATGAAAGCAGTCGCAATGACGGCCGGAGCCGCGCTCGCAATCCACGAGCGGGAGGTCGAGACATCGCCGGCAGTAACGGCGGCGGTATCGAATGCCGGTTCTGGGACAGTTGCGGCGAACACCAGGGCGTTGCCCGTCCGGTTGACCAGATCAGTGCCGCGCTTGTCAGTGACCGTCCAGGTCCACGCCGTGGCGAGTCCCGCCGTCGCCGCCGTTCCAAATGCCCACTTAGAGGTTGCAGGGCGCCCGTTTCGTGCCGCCTGTTGATTGCCCGATCGGTGAACTAAAAAAGGGTTCACCTTGCCTCCCAAAAGCTTCCAAGTGGGGGCGCCGTCATTATCAGATTTGGCTGAGCCGAGATTGCGTAAGGCCGGTGACCGGTCTTGCATTTGTAACCGCGTGGCCTCTGCAAGGACGCGACGTCGTTCCGATACGTCATCGTGATCAAGCGCCGCGACGGCAGTGCCGCTGAAACGGACGGCGATTGTAACCACGAGCAGAAAGACCAGACCGACCGTCTGTCCCTCACGCACTCACTTGCCCTCGCCATCCATGTCAGATTCAAATTCGCGGCCAGGATTGAGCAGCGCCTCGCGCAACCGCGATACGCTTACCGGCTTGCTGAGCGTAGAAACGGATCGCAGCCCCTTGAACTCAGCCAGTAACCGGGCATTCAGAGCATAATCTGGATGGTATCCGGTAATGATGATGATGTCCGCATCACACTTCTGTTCGACAAGCCAAAGGATCAATTCGTTCCCGTCTATATCGGGCATGACCATGTCGATGACAACGACGTCGGGGCGTCGGCGTTTGTAGGCGAGTTTGAACTCTCGGCCGTGGTTGGTGACGTCAACGTCGAAATCGAGTGGTTGGGCGACGCGCTCTACAAACGCGGCAAACCGAGGTTCGTCGTCAACGATCAACAGGTGCTTGCGAGGCATTGCTTATATGTTGATTTTCACGCGCGCGATAGGTAAAGTTTCCGATACGTACTTCATTAGCGGCACAACGTCCTATGTCGACCCCGACTCGCCAACGATCTGAATATCGTGCACCAGCAGTCCGGCAAAGGTTGTGTCTGTGCCCGGATTTTCCCGACACCACGTCCCGTTGGCGTGAAATGCTGGCCGTGCTAGTTCTCTCAGCGCTAGACTAAGGTTTGAGCGCGACCAAGAGCAAGGGGGATCCATCAGGCACAACCGTATATTATGGTATCCGAATTCGCGAACGCTAAGCAATAGCACAATGAACAGAATAAATTCGGAGCGTCGAGGATGTCGGTAAAGGGAATTACACTGGAACACACGACTGGAAGCAGAATTTGGAATATCCTCGTTTTCGGTAGCGAGAATGCCGAAGTAACGCGCCTTGAACATAAATTCCAGGCGGTCTTGGCGGAGCAAGGGTCACTGAGAGTGTTTTCAGCGAAACGGAATTGCGACGTCGATGAACTGATCCAGGCCGGCTATGACGTGTCGTTTGTTGACCTCGATGCATTGGGCGATGGGGCAGACGCAATAGTGGCCGATCTCCATTTGCGGGCGCCGGGGGTGCCGTTGATTGCCATTTCTCGCAGCGGAGACGAGGCTCCGGCGATCGCGGCGCTTCGGGCAGGAGCGCAGGATTGCCTGAGCGCCGCCGAACTCGACGGTCCGCCGCTGGCGCGGGCGATCCGGTACGCGATCGAGCGAAGCTGTTTCCATGCGCGTATGAAGGAGGAAGTCGAGCGCGTCGAACGGGATCGGGAAATGGACTATCTCTCGATTCTGACGAGCATGACGCCCACGATGGTCTCCGAGCGCCTCCTCGGCTCGAAGCCATTGATTAGACGAGAACCCGCCGCTTTCGCGGCCGCAGTGCGCGGCTATAGCAATTCGCTCGAACGAGCCTTGCTCCATTCGGCCTACAGATCATGCCGACAGCCCACTGACGATGTTCACGACATCGCCGACCGCCTCGGAATGCTTAACGCCGGACCGCGTGATGCGGTTGAGATTCACAAAGCGGCGATCAGCCAACGCATCGAAGGCGAATCTGCCGTGCGAAGTAAGGCATATATCGAGGAGGGGCGTCTCATGCTAGTTCAGCTAATGGGTCATCTCGTATCTTTCTATCGCAATTTTTCTTGGGCAGCCGAGCGAGTGCCGCACGCGCCACCTTCCTCGGACGACGACAGTGCCCCGCCCGTCTCTGGAACATAGGCTACGATGAATACTTATGTTTTGAAGCTCTATATTGCTGGGCATACGCCGCGCACGCAGCAAGCGATCCTCAGCCTCAAAGACATTTGCGAGAATGAGTTGGGAAACCAGTATGAATTGATCGTCGTGGATGTCCTCGAGCGCCCGCATCTCGCCGAGGACGAAAAAATTCTCGCGACGCCGATGCTCGTCAAGGAATTGCCGCCGCCGCTGCGGCGCGTCGTGGGCGATCTTTCAAACCGTGAGCTCGTTCTCATCGGGCTCGATATCGCTGAAAAGAAGCCGTTGTGAGGGGCGCAAGAAATGAAAGATGACAGCGTCGGTCCGGCCATCGAAAAGTTGGCGACCGGGATTCCCGGGTTTGACTTCGTTGCTGAGGGAGGCCTGCCAAAAGGTCGAACATCTCTCGTCGTCGGCAGTTCCGGTTCGGGGAAAACCATCTTCGCCACGCATTTCCTGGTTGCGGGAGTTTGCGCTTACCAAGAGAGCGGTGTCTTCGTTACGTTCGAGGAGCAGCCTGTCGATATCCGCCGCAACATGCGTGGCTTCGGATGGGATATCGAGCATTGGGAGAAAGACGGCTCTTGGCTGTTCGTCGATGCGTCGCCGGAGCCGAGCCTCGAGGTTACGATCGTCGGCGATTACGACTTTGGTGGCCTGCTCGCGCGCATCGAGCACGCGGTGCGCATGATCTCGGCGAAACGTGTCGTGCTTGACTCCATCGGCGCGGTTTTCAGTCAGTTCCACCATCATAACCGCATCCGCCACGAACTGTTCCGGATTGTCGCAGCGATGCGCCAATTGGGAATTACATGCGTCATGACCGCGGAGCGTCGCGAAGAATATGGCCCTATTTCCTGCTATGGGATCGAGGAGTTCGTTACTGACAACGTGGTCATTCTGCGCAACGTCCTTGAAAACGAGAAACGGCGCCGGACCATCGAGATCCTAAAGTTCCGTGGAGCTGTGCATCGGAAGGGAGAGTATCCGTTTACCGTTATGCCGGACGCCGGAATGATCGTCATTCCTCTGTCGGCAATCGAACTGAAACAGCATTGCGGCGATACCCGCGTCACATCGGGCAATCCAGATCTCGACCGCATGTGCGGAGGCGGCTTCTTCCGCGATTCCATCATCCTTGTCTCAGGGGCGACGGGTACCGGCAAGACACTGATCGGCACCCATTTTGTCGACGGCGGAGTTGCTCACGGCGATCGTTGTCTTCTCTTCGCTTTTGAGGAGAGTCGCGAGCAACTCGGGCGAAACGCCATTGGTTGGGGAACGGACTTCGATGCGCTCGAAACGCAGGGCAAGTTGCGGGTCGTGTGCGAATATCCGGAATCGGCAAGTCTCGAAGACCATCTGATCCATATCAAGAAGAGCATGGAGGAGTTCAGACCAAATAGGGTTGCGATCGATTCCATATCGGCACTGGAGCGCATCGCCACGACACGCGGGTTTCGCGAGTTCGTTATCGCCGTTACCTCGTTCATCAAGCAGCAAGAGGTAACCGGTCTGTTCACTTCGACCACTCCGACATTGACGGGTGGTGCCTCTGTCACCGAGGCGCACATCTCATCGATCACGGATACGATCGTTCTTCTGCGCTACGTCGAGTTGCTGGGCGAGATGCATCGCGGACTGACGGTCTTGAAGATGCGTGGCTCGACACACGAAAAGGAAATCCGCGAACTGGTGATCAACAATTCGGGGATGCACATCGGCGCGCCCTTCCGGAATGTTACGGGAATCCTTTCTGGGACACCCATGCAGATCGGCTCGCATGAACTCGAGCGGCTTGACAGTATGTTCCGGCCGGATGATGCGCTCTGATATGGCCCTGCCGTCTGGCTTGCCGGAAGACTCGTGAAATAGAAGAAACACATCGACAGAGCGCAGGACATCGCTCTGAAACGGTTCTGTCACATCGTGCGATCTTCTTATTACAGCCGTTGTATCGCCCTCTGGCGAGGCCGACGGCACGGTCATCGCTGCACTCTTGCGCGGCGAAAGGAGAGACGCGATGGAACATCCCCTACTCGCCGCTGATCGCCATTCCGGCGTCGCTGAACGGTTCCCCTCGGACTCGCCGGTTGGGGTTGGCGAACTCGAGTTCCTTAACGCCAATCATCGGCAGGCCCTCGGCCATGTCCGGATCGCGGGGTTGCTCAGTCTCATTAGCGTGATCGAACGTGTCCTTGCGTCGATCGCCGACGAGCTCCTTGGCCACATTGGCGGGGGCGATGAGCCTGGACACACGGAGCCTCTTCATCGGGTTGAGGGCGCCCGAAAGGCCATCTGCCGCGAATTCGCCATCCCGTGGACGGCGGTCGGTCCCAACGCGCCGATCCGGCGCGCCATAATGGATTCGCACCCACTGGGGTTCGCTCTGACGGGCGTGCACAGCGCCCTGATCATGGCGCCCGGGGGGCAGGGGAGCACGCATTCATCCGACGTCGTCATCGAACTTCCTGCCGCCCCGCGTCTTCATCGCCTGAGCTGCGACGACGCGATCGTGGCGCGCCGGGTCGGGATCGTGGAGGTCCTCGCTGCCGCCAATGGCGAGGAGTCGCGGCGCTGCGCGTCCATCGATTATCTCAAGATTCTCATGGCGATCGACGATACGTTGGCGTGGCAATCGGAGCTTGATCTGGAAGCCTTCGTGCTCGCCACCGGGCGCAACTTCGAAGAACAAGAATGTTTGCGCTTCATCGAAGCTCAACGCCGGTGGCTTCGCCGGGCCGCACTCGACTCGGCGACGGTCCATCCAACGTTGGTCGCCTGCCTGAGGGCCGTGGGCGCGACGGTCGACGACAAGGTCGCGCGGCTGGTTGCGGCAATCAGCTAATGGTTGGGCGGAATGAGAAGGCCTGCTAATCGTCGCGCTTAAAGAAAGGCGAACACGCGGCGATACCGTCATCGATGCGCGCGCGCTGGGTTGGCCGCACGGATCTACGATGCCCAAAGATCCGCCACGACCCAAGGCTCAGGGCCTTGGGTCGGTCGGCGGCCGCTCACGTCAGCCCGATCGCTCGGGCCGGCGCCTTGGCGTTTGAAGCAGGTGATCGAACCCGATAGACTGCCGCGCGCGAGCGGTGTAGGCGGGCAGTTCCGCGTGCACGGAGAACTCGCGAGGAATTCCCAGGCTCGGGTGCGCATCCGCCCCGGGACAACGGCAAGGAGGGGAACACGGGCATGACGGCGACCTTAATATTGCTTCGCCACGGAGAGAGTGAGTGGAACCTGGCGAACCGCTTCACCGGCTGGGTCGACGTCGACCTGAGTGAAAAGGGCCGCGAAGAGGCGCGCCGCGGCGGCGAACAGATGAAGGCCGAGGGTTTCGAGGTCGATATCTGCTTTACCTCCGTGCTGAAGCGGGCGATCCGCACGCAGGCGATCGCCCTTGATGCGATGGACCAGATGTGGGTGCCGGTGGTCCGGGCCTGGCAGCTTAACGAACGCCACTACGGTTCGCTTCAAGGACTGAACAAGGCGGAGACGGCAAAGAAGTACGGCGAGGCGCAAGTAAAGATCTGGCGCCGCAGCTACGACGTTCCTCCGCCGCCGCTCGACAACGACGACGCGATGCACCCTCGCTTTGAGCGCCGTTATGCGCACCTCGATCCTGTCGTGCTGCCGGCCACTGAATCTCTGGCGATTACGCTTGATCGCGTGATGCCGTTCTGGGCGAACACCATCGTACCGCACGTGAAGGCCGGTCAGACGGTTCTCATTGCCGCGCACGGCAACAGCCTTCGCGCGCTGGTCAAGCATCTGAACAAGATCTCGAACGAAGACATTCTTGAGCTGAACATTCCGACGGGTATTCCGCGGGTCTATGAGCTCGATAACGATCTCAATGTGCTGAGCGATCGTTATCTTGGTGACGAGGAAGCGATCAAGGCGGCGGCGGCGGCGGTCGCGGCCCAGGCTTCGGCGAAAGTCTGACGCCCTCGAAGGGGCGCGCTGCTGCGCCCCTTTATTGCTCTTCTTGCAGACGGTGGGGCACGCGCCGCGGGTTGGTCACGCGCAGAGGTGGCGCGTGCCGGCCTTGATCATTCTGCGCGCCGAAGGCTATCATCCGCACGCAGCGCCCGAAGCGTAGCGCGGCGATCCGTCGATCGATCGGAAAGAGACGAGGAGTCTTTCGGTCGTGCCGCCGATCCGCTTGATCGTGCCGACATCTTCTTTCCCGACGCAGTACGGATCGCCCGGAACATCGTCGCATCGCCGCTGAACGGATCGCCGAGGCGAAGGAAAACAGATGACATCCAGAAGGGTTCTCGTGGCTGCAACGGTGGCCGGCGTCATTGCGTGGTCGTGGGCCGCAGCCGACGATGCACCGACGTCGAAGACCGAAACGTACGAATTGCTCAATCTGTTTGGGGATGTCTTCGAACGGGTTCGCTCTGATTACGTCGAGCCGACGACGGACGAAGAGCTGATTGAAGCAGCGATCAACGGCATGCTGTCGTCACTCGATCCCCATTCTGGCTATCTCAACGCCAAGCGATTCGACGAAATGAAGGTGCAGACGCAGGGCGCTTTCGGTGGCCTTGGCATCGAGGTGACGATGGAGGGCGGCCTGATCAAGGTTGTCTCGCCGATCGACGATACGCCGGCGTTCCAGGCGGGGCTCGAACCCGGCGATCTGATTACGCATATCGACGGCGAGCAGGTTTTGGGCATGACCCTGCCGGAGGCCGTGGACAAAATGCGGGGGCCGGCCGGCAGCACCATCAAGCTTACGATCCGTCGAGCCGAGCGCGAGCCCTTCGACGTTACCCTGACCCGGGCGGTGATCAAGATCAAGTCGGTGCGCTCGCGACTGGACGGCAAGGTTGGCTACATCCGCATCAGTTCCTTCAGCGAGCAGACTGACGTCGGGCTGCAAGAAGAGATCGACAATCTGAAAAAGCAGGCGGGCGGGGAACTGCAGGGCATCGTCCTTGACCTTCGCAACAATCCGGGCGGCTTGCTGACCCAGGCGGTTGCGGTCGCGGACGATTTTCTCGATCAAGGCGAGATCGTCTCGACCCGTTCGCGCAAACCCGAGGACGGGCAGCGATTTAACGCCAAACCTGGCGATTTGGCCGAGGGATTGCCCTTGGTCGTGCTGATCAACGGCGGCTCGGCGTCGGCGTCGGAGATTGTCGCCGGCGCGCTGCAGGACCATCGGCGGGCCATTCTTCTCGGGACCCGGTCGTTCGGCAAAGGCTCGGTTCAGACGATCATTCCGCTCTCTGGTCATGGGGCGATGCGTCTGACCACCGCGCGCTATTACACCCCGTCCGGACGCTCGATCCAGGCGGTCGGCATCGAGCCCGATATTGTCGTCGCGCGAGCAAAGATCGAAACCGTCAAGGACCCATCTCCGCGCCGTGAAGCCGACCTGCGCGGCGCGCTCGATACGAAACCCGATAGCGCGCCTGACGGCGCCGGCGGTGAGTCCGCCAATCCGGGTGCCGATACGAGCGCGAGCGACTACCAGCTCCTGCGCGCGATCGATCTCGTGCGCGGTCTGGCGTTGTTCTCCAAGCGGACGGATGAGAATGCTCACTGATCCGCATGGGTGAACGCCGATGGCCGATGATGGCGCCGAGTCCACGCCCGTAGAGGAGCCCGGCCCTGGGCCTGCGGAAAATGGACTCGGCGATCCCCGGGGGGAGGAGGCGAAGGATAAGCACCAAAGATCCCTCGCGTCGTCGGTCGCCTCGCACCGACACTTGATCTGGGGCGTTGCCGCCGGTGTGGTCGGCTTCCTCGTTTTGGTTGGGGGTGCCGTCCTGCTGCTGAACGAGCCCGGTCGCTCGGAGCACGCGGCAACAGTCGAAATCGAGATTGCGCGATCACCGGAGGTGCCGCTCACAGACATACCGCGTGAGCCGTCCTCGGAGAAGCAGACTGTCGTTCCCGAGGCGCCGCTGCCTGTTGTCGAGGCCGACGGCGGCATCGTGGTTACGCCCTACAGCCCTTCGGCGTTCGCACACATCCCCGCCGCGGCACTCGACCCACCGCTGCCGGCAGCTCCCGATCCGGCCCTCGTGCAGACCACCCGAGCGGGCCTGTTGCCAAAGATCGCGGCCGACGGTCGGACAGCGAGGCAGGTTTACGCCCGGCCATTCAATACGCGCGATGATCGCCTGCGTCTGGTCGTGATCGTTACGGGATTTGGACTCAATGAGGCTTCGAGCCGAGCCATCCTTGAACGGTTGCCGGGGGTTGTTGTCATTGCCGTCGACGCCTATGCGCAAAGTCCGCAAGACTGGGCCCGCCGCGCTCGCGAGGCCGGACACGAGGTCCTGGCGACGGTCCCTCTGGAACTGGCACAGTTTCCATTCGAGGACCAGGGGCCACGAGCCCTTCTCGTCGCGGCAACCGGCGAGGCCAATTTGCAGCAGATGGAGGGCATCCTCGGGCGGCTGGTGGGCTATGTTGGCGTCCTCGCTACCGGCGGTTCCGCCTTTGGCGAGGATATTGACTCATTGACGCTTGCGGCTGCATCGTTGCGTCGGCGTGGCCTGCTGCTGGTGGATGCGACGAACGGTTCCGCCGCGCCGCTGTTCCGCGCCCCCCATGCCGGCAACGTTACGGTCATTCCAGTCAACGTCGTCATCGACGGGGCGTCCGATGCACCGGCGATCGACCGGCAATTCGCGGCGCTTGCGGGGTTTGCCCAACAACATTTCGTCGGCGTCGCCATCGCGCCGCCCGAGCCAAAGGTGATCGAGCGGCTGAACGCTTGGATTGCCGGTCTCGATGCAAACCGGTATGTCCTGGCGCCGGTCTCTGCGATTGCCGAAAAGACGAGTGGACATTGACGCTGACGATGAACCTGACGAAGCCAAAACCTCTCCCCTACCGCCGGGGCGTCGGCGCCGTGCTGTTCAATGCCGCCGGTCTTGTCTTCGTTGCCCGGCGAATCGATACACCGGGCGCTAATTGGCAGTTGCCGCAAGGTGGCGTCGATCCGCGCGAGAAGCCGCGCGAGGCCGTCCTGCGTGAACTCAAGGAAGAAATTGGCACGGACAAGGCACAGGTGATCGCCAAATCGCGACACTGGTATTGTTATGATCTTCCCGATGACCTCATCGGCAAGGTGTGGGGCGGCAAGTTCCGTGGACAAAAGCAGCGATGGTTCGCGCTGCGCTTCAACGGTGTTGATGCCGACATCGATCTTGCCGCCGATGATCATCCCGAATTCGATGCTTGGCGGTGGACCTCGATCGAGACCCTTCCTGGTCTTGCCGTGCCATTTAAGCGCTCGCTCTATTCCAGCCTGCTCGTCGAGTTCGCGCACCTTGCGGTGCCTGTGCCATCGAGGCATCCGGGCGAGTCCGTGACCTCGATCAAATGACGGCGGAAATGCGTCCGGTCGCTCTCGTCACCGGTGCGGCGCGACGCATCGGTGCGGCGATCGCCCGCGGCCTCGCCGGTGCGGGGTGGGCGGTGGCGGTCCATCACGCGCGCTCGACGCAGCAGGCGAACGCCCTGGTCGGTGAGATCATCGCCGCGGGCGGGAAGGCCGTGGCCATTGCGGCCGACCTCGAAAGCGAAGACCAGACGACGGCGCTGATCGAACAGGCCGCGCGCGCCCTTGGTCCAGTGACCTGCCTGATCAACAACGCATCGATCTTCGAGCGCGACGAGGCATTGACCGCAACGCATGAGAGCTGGCAGCGGCACATGCAAATCAACCTTCGCGCGCCATTTGTGTTAATTCAGGAGCTTGCGCGTCAGCTCCCGGCGACAAAAAGCGGGTTCGTCGTTAATATTCTCGATCAGAGAGTCTGGAATCTCACCCCACATTTCGTCTCCTATACGCTCAGCAAGGCGGGTCTGTGGACGCTTACTCAGTCGCTTGCGCTGGCGCTGGCACCACGGGTCCGCGTCAATGCGGTCGGACCGGGGCCGACGTTGCCGAGTTCCCGGCAGAACGACGAGCAATTTGCCCGCCAATGGTCGACGACGCCGCTGATGCGTCCGGTTAGCCCCGAGGAAATCTTCGCTGCGGTGCGCTTCCTGCTTGACGCTCCGGCGATAACGGGCCAGATGATCGCGGTCGACGCTGGCCAGCATCTCGCCTGGAGCCGTTCAAGCGAACGGATCGGCGACGAATGAAGCGACGGGTGAGCGACGCGTCACCCCTTCGCCCCTCGAGGAGAGAGTCTCAATGACCGTCGATCGGATGCAGGCGGTTGAGCCATTGCGCATCGCCGATGCACGCAACGCCATTCGGCACGTCTTCATTCGCGATCTTGTCCTCATGTGCAGGATCGGCGTGCATCGCCATGAAGAAGTGCAATTGCAGCGCGTGCGTATCAATCTCGACCTTGCCGTGCGCGAAGGTCGCGACCTGCAAGATGACCTCGCCAACGTCGTTTGCTATGAGCAGATCGCCATCGCTGTGCGTGAAGCAACAAGCGCGCGCCACATCAAGTTGCTGGAGACCCTGGCAGAGGAGATTGCGGCCCTTTGCCTTACCGACGAGCGTGTTCGCTCGGTTCGGGTCCGGGTCGAAAAGCTCGACATTCTACCGGATGCCGCCAGCGTCGGCGTCGAAATCGAGCGTTTCGCCGGCTGACTCTGGCCGGAACACCCTGTGCGCGGCCGATGTTCTCCGGCTCGCGTCGAAAACGCTCTTGAAGTTGTGCACATCTTGGGTTTGACCGCGCTTGGTTGTGCCCCAACTGGGGCGAAACGGTTCGCGCCAGTCGAAATTGCAGTGCGAATTTCAACAAAACATAATTATATCAATGTATTGAACATATTCCTAATGTTGCATGGCAACCGACAAGGCAGATTTTCCCCCGCTAAACGCGTCTTCCGTCGATGACTATCAACAACGTTATCCACAGGATAACGCTGATTGGGGCATGTCAATGGTGGTGATCGATCTTAGAGGAGCGTTGACGGCGGGTTCTGCCTGGACAAATTAACCGAGATGGGATTCTCGACGACCGATGGCAGTCTGAACAATCCGGATGTGCCGACGTTGCGTGGCGCGGCGGTCATCGACGCCTGTCTGCAGCGTCTGCCATCATCTCCCGGAGTGTATCGCATGATGGCCGACGATGGAGGCGTGCTCTACGTCGGCAAGGCGCGCTCGTTGAAAAAGCGCGTCGCGACTTATGCCTCACCCGGCCGGCTGGGTCCTCGCCTTCAGCGGATGATCGCCGAGACGGCTTCG
Source organism: Rhodospirillales bacterium (assembly GCA_016712595.1). Lineage (NCBI taxonomy): Bacteria > Pseudomonadati > Pseudomonadota > Alphaproteobacteria > Rhodospirillales > Rhodospirillales bacterium. Next base: position 72,577 of record JADJQT010000001.1, on the reverse strand, counting down.
ATGGAATTCGTTACCACGCATACCGAGGCCGAAGCGCTGCTGCTTGAATCCAACCTGATCAAGCGGCTGCAGCCGCGCTACAACATTCTTCTGCGCGATGACAAGTCGTTCTCCAGCATTCTCGTGACCGGCGATCAGACGTTTGCGCGCGTACTCAAACATCGCGGCGCGCAATCGCGAAAGGGCGAATATTTTGGCCCGTTTGCCTCGACGTGGGCGGTCAACAGGACTTTGACGGCGCTGCAGCGCGCGTTTCTGTTGCGCACGTGCAGTGATGCCGTGTTTGCCGCGCGGACGCGGCCGTGCCTGCTCTACCAGATCAAACGCTGTTCCGCGCCCTGCGTCGGACGCGTCAGTGCCGAAGCATACGCTGGCATGGTTGATGAGGCGCGCGCCTTTCTCAAAGGGAACAGTCAACGTGTCCAAGAGGATTTGGCGCGGCGGATGGAAAAGGCGAGTGAGAGCCTCGACTTTGAGGAGGCAGCGAAGTACCGGGATCGCATTCGCGCGCTGACCGCCGTACAGTCGCATCAGGACATCAACCTGGAAGGCGTGGGCGACGCGGATGTCATTGTCGTCGCTCAGTCGGGCGCATCGTTCTGCGTGCAGGTGTTTTTCTTCCGTGGCGGCTGCAACTACGGTAATCGCGCCTATTACCCGGATCATGCTGCGGGTGAATTGCCGGAGGTTGTGCTCGAGGCGTTCGTCGGCCAATTCTATGATCAAAGGACGCCACCGCCGCTGGTGTTGCTCAGTCATGTCCTTCCCAACCAGGACCTGGTGCAGGAGGCGCTGAGCTTGCGCGCCGAGCGCCGGGTCGCGATGGCCGTCCCGCAGCGGGGGAGCAAGCACAACCTCGTACGCCACGCGCTCGATAACGCGCAGGAAGCCCTCGCGCGGCGCATTGGGGAGAGCGCGTCGCAGCGCCGGCACTTGGAGGGGCTCGCGCGTCTGCTCGATCTCGAGACGGTCCCGGAGCGCATTGAGGTCTACGATAACAGCCATGTCGGTGGCAGCGAGGCGATGGGCGCGATGATCGTCGCCGGTCCCGACGGGCTGATCAAGGGCGCGTATCGCAAGTTTCGCATCCGCAATCTCGCTGGCGCGGCTAAGGGAGATGATTACGCGATGATGCGCGAGGTCCTTACACGGAGATTCGCCCGGGCACAGAACGAAGATGCGGAGCGGAGCCAAGGCCAGTGGCCGGACCTCGTGCTTGTCGACGGGGGCGCCGGCCAACTCGGCGTCGCCCGTCAAATCCTCAGCGATCTCGGCGCGCATGAGATCACTGTTGCCGGGATCGCCAAGGGGCCGGATCGGAACGCCGGGCGGGAGCGGATCTTTCTTGCCGATCGGCCGCCGTTGCAGCCGGACGCGCGCGACCCCGTGCTGCACTACCTACAGCGACTTCGTGACGAGGCGCACCGGTTCGCCATCGGCAGCCATCGAGCTAGGCGGTCGGCAAAGATCGCTGTCTCGGCTCTGGATGAAATCCCTGGAATCGGTCCGTCTCGCAAAAAAGGCTTGCTTCATCACTTCGGATCTGCGCGCGCGGTCGAGCAGGCTGGGCTGGCCGATCTCGAGGCGGCTCCGGGAATCAGCCACGCGATTGCCAAGAAGATCTATGATTGGTTTCATCCTGAGCGCTAGAATGCGATCTTGTGCACTGCAGAATCGAACGGCCGATGGAAGCCAACCTCCCGAACGCCCTGACCATCTCGCGTATTCTTGCGACGCCGGTGGTGTGTCTGCTGCTGTTCGTTGGCACGACGCTGGGAAGTTGGCTGGCGCTCGCCGTGTGGGCCTACGCTTGCCTGACCGATTTTCTCGATGGATATCTGGCGCGAACTTGGCAGCAGCAGTCGAACTTTGGGCGAATGCTCGATCCGATCGCCGACAAGCTGCTGGTCGCGTCCGTATTATTGGTTTTGGTGGGAGCCGACCGCCTTATCGGCGCCTCGATCCTTCCCGCTGGCGTGATCCTTTGCCGGGAAATTCTGGTCTCCGGTTTGCGGGAGTTTCTCGCCCAGGTGCAAGTGCGCGTACCGGTCTCCCGCCTCGCCAAATGGAAAACGTCCATACAGATGGTCGCGATCGGCTTTCTTGTCGTTGGTGACGCCGGCCCTCGATTTGGTCCAGTAACCCCTCAAGACGTCGGGATCTACGGCTTGTGGGCGGCAGCGGCGCTGACGCTGGTGACTGGCTATGATTATCTGCGCGCTGGCCTCACTCATATGGGCGCGGAAAGTGCGGTCGGTGAAAATCGTCCGGCCAGTTCCACCGCGCTCGATCACGTCGAGCAGGTGCGCGAGGGTCGTTAACGTCAAGCGGACGAACGCTTTTTGCTTCCAGCCTGAGATAAGGCTAGAAAATTGCCTGCGCGAGGCGTCGGGACCGACGGCGCGGATAGGGGAATTGATGCGAATTCTTTATTTCGCCTGGGTGCGCGAACAGGCTGGTTGTGCGGCCGAAGACGTCGCGTTGCCTGCGACGGTTGTCGATGTCGCCGGCCTCGTATCCTGGCTACGGTCGCGCGGCGGCGGGTCAGCCCAAGCACTTGCCAATCTTGGCGTCATCCGCGTCGCCGTCAATCAGGAATACGTCCCGTTCGATCATCCGGTGGCGCCGGACGATGAGGTGGCCTTCTTCCCTCCTGTGACCGGTGGGTGATCGTGGCCATTCGTGTTCAGTCCGAAGGCATTGATGTCAGTGGCGAACTGGCGGCATTTGCCGATGCGACCGCGGCGGGTGCGACATGCCTGTTCGTTGGACGGGTACGGGACGTCAACGCGGGAGTTGCGGTCGCGGCGATGACGCTTGAGTACTATCCCGGCATGGCGGAGAAGGAGCTTGCGCGCATCGAAAGTGCCGCACGGGGACAGTGGCCGTTGCAGGATGTTCTAGTCATTCACCGCTACGGGCGACTGCAGCCGGGCGATGAGATTGTTCTTGTCGCCGTCGCGTCAGCGCATCGCGATGCGGCGTTTGATGCCTGCAGGTTTCTCGTCGACTGGTTGAAAACGCGCGCACCCTTTTGGAAATCGGAGGCTGGTCCGGCCGGGTCTCGATGGGTCGGCGCACGCGCGGAGGATGATGCCGCGGCCGAGCGATGGGAGAAGGGCGAACCTTTGCCGCTTGATCCGGGGGCGCCACAATGAGAACGCGACGTCCGCCCTGTCGCGCGATCATTTTCGATTTCGATGGCGTGATTGTCGAATCGGAACATATCAAGTCGCGCGCTTTCGCAGCGCTTTACGCGGAATACGGACGGGACGTTGCCGATGCTGTTGTCGCCCATCATGAACAGAACGGCGGCGTATCGCGCCGGAAGAAAATTCGCTATTGCCATCGCACCTTGCTTGGGCGGGAGGTCGGCGACGAGGAACTCGAGGCATTGTGCCGCCGCTTTTCCTCGCTCGTCGAGGGCGAGGTCGTCGATTGCCTGTGGGTGCCCGGAGCGCGTGGCGTGATCGAATCCCAGGCGACGCTGCGCCTCCTGTTCGTCGTCTCCGGTACGCCGCACGAGGAACTCGGTCGTATCGTCATGCGGCGTGGTCTCGCGAGCTTCTTTACCGAGGTATGGGGATCGCCTCCGGAAAAGGCGGTGACAGTAGAAGGGATTCTTTCTCGTCACCGATTGGACCGTGACCGGCGGAGCGTTCTGTTCGTCGGTGACGCTGTGGCAGACTGGCGAGCGGCGCGCGAAACCGGTGTGCGGTTTGTCGGGCGGGTGGCGGATGGCAAGGCGAGCCCGTTCCCCGCCGGAACAGCGGTTATCCGCGACCTCCGACAACTCGTCGTTTGACGGGGGCGGCTGTACCCATATCGCTGCGCCGCTTTGCTTTAGTCCGCTCGCGCGGTGTCCAGCGGACTATAACCACACGGCCCGCTGGCGTAGCTGGGCTTCTCGCCATTTGACGGGATCAATGGGCAGTCACGTCTCGTCCTTCAAATCACCGGCTGCACGCGGAGCGCTCGCCGTCTCGCCGAAATAGGCATAGCCGACGCCTCGGATGGTGCGGATGACGTCACTTTCGCCGCCGCGGGTGAGCGCCTTGCGCAGCCGCAGAATATGCACGTCGACGGTGCGGGGAGAAACCTGCGCGCTTGTTCCCCAGACGTGATCGAGGAGTTCCTCACGGCTCATCGCGCGGTTGCGGCGTTCGACCAGTGTCCAAAGGAGGCGGAATTCGGTGGGACCGAGGTGGATGGGCCTGCCCGATCGGCGGACGAGGTGAGCCGTCGCGTTCAGATCGACATCTCCGTCGATCAGTCGCACATCGGACGCGAGCGATGCCGCGTCGGAGAGGACATTTAGCGAGGATAACCAACCAACGGGATGTCCCTCCGTCGTCGGCAGGGGGGCCTGTGCGGCCGCGCACTCGGAGGCATCCGCTGCGCCCGGGTCCTCTGGGCCAATCATTATCAGGGGGCACTGAGGCAACCCCGATCCGCCGAGGCTGCGCGCGTGAATGATTGCGCTCAGACGGCTAAGCTGTAGCCAATCGCACAAGAGAAAGTCCGGTTTGCTCAAATCGATCATTTCAATCACTTCATCTTCGCTTCGAGCAAAGACAATATCGTAACCGCGACGACGGAACAATTCCTGGGACGATACGGGTTGAACATTCTCAAAAACTAGTAAACATGGCTTTCTTGGGGATTGAGTAAATCCGAATCCAGAGGATTCACCAAACGCGGGGCTCGTCAATCGTTTCATGGCTGTCCCTTTCCCCTGTTTTGTCGACTGGCCGAATTGTTTGATTTACGCGTGTGTTGCAGACACTCCCTCATGCGTAACCACAGAAACATGCGGAAATCGTGTGTATCGTCGGCGTGGCCGCGAGAAGGTTTGTTGGGAAATGTCGCAGGTCAGCCGCTGCGCCAGCCATGGTCGAAACGTGCCGTGCTGGCGGCAGCGAGAAGGGTCGGCCGTTCCCAGGCGTCGCAATCACTGGGTCGCATCCTCCTTGCGAGGAGTACAAGGGCCCTCGGAGGACGTCGGCTTTTGGACGCGTAAAAGCGAAAAAGCCAACTCCCGATCCCGGTTACCTGGCGATCCCGGAACAATGGGGGCGCAACCACCGGCAGCAGCCGCGCGGTCGGCGCGCTATGACCCATCTCGAGGTGACGCCAGCGGCGGTGGACGCCCTGTCAGTGCCCTTCGTCCATGGTAAGTCCAGAACTGTTGTATGGGCTTGGTGATGCGAAAGCAACCTTTGATCAAGGCTATTTGTATGTTTTCGCTCGCAATCCGCGATCAGCAAGGTTTATTGCGTTATGCAGCGTGTCGACGCAATAAATATTTCTCGGTTTCCGCGCAAAGGCAGATAAGCGCAAAGTCTCTCTCACGCACCCCATTTCCCAACCAAGAGCGGTGCGGCCCCGGAGTGTTCGTGACGTTCAATGAACGATGGTGCTCCGCGTCTTCCGGGGCAAACACCTAGGCGGCGGTGGCTGCCGCAGGCTGGCGTTGACCTGTTGCCCGTTCGTAGTCGACGATCAAGGTGCGAGTGATTTCCGCCGGAGTGAAGTGGTGCTGGTCGATCTGGCCCACAGGCGTGACTTCGGCGGCCGTGCCGGTGAGGAAGACCTCGCGCGCGTTTGCCAATTCGTCCGGGAAGATCGCTCGTTCGATCACGTCGATCCCGCGTGCCTGAGCCAGAGCGATCACGGTCCGCCGGGTTATGCCGTCGAGGAAGCAGTCGGGGGTTGGCGTGTGGAGCCGGCCATCAGGCATGACCAGGAAAATATTAGCGCCGGTGGCTTCGGCGATTTGTCCTCGCCAATCGAGCATGAGCGCGTCATGCCAGCCTTCGGCCTCTGCCTGGTGCTTCGACAGCGTGCAAATCATGTAAAGGCCCGTGGCCTTGGCGTGCACCGGGGCACATTTGGGATCGGGACGATGCCAGGGCGATGTGCGCATGCGGATGCCTTTCATCCGCGCTTCCTCGCTGAAATAAGAGCCCCAGTCCCAGGCGGCGATCGCAAGGTGGATTCGCGAGTTCTGCGCCGAGACGCCCATCATCTCGCTGCCGCGCCAGGCGATCGGCCGGATGTAGCCGTCGACGATATTGTTCGCCTTCATCACCTCCTCGCAGGCGCGATCGATATCCTCGACCGAGCAAGGAAGGCGGAAGCCAAGTGTCTGTGCCGAGGTCTCGAGACGCTGCGAATGTTCTGTCATCTTGAAGATCGTGCCTTGGTATGCACGCTCACCTTCAAACACGGCCGAAGCGTAGTGCAGGCCATGGCTTAGCACGTGCAGTTTTGCCTCTCGCCAAGGCACCAGTGCGCCATCAAGCCAGATGAAGCCGTCTCGATCGTGATACGGTTGAGCGCCCATGGTTCGAATCTTCCCCGGATAGTTGCGCCAAATGAAATAATCTTGCGATTTTTTGCGATTGCGTGTTGCAATGGGTAACATTGCGCGGCATATATGTCAACAACACTGACGTATCTATCGCCGTTCCGACGACGGAGGGACGCCCCAGTGGTAGAACAGCCACGCGAGGTAGCCTTGGAAGGTGCAATGCCCTCGGCCCAGGATCGGGATGCTTCGGTGTCACCAGGCTCGGCAGCCGAGGGAGTGTGTGCGTCAGGGGCGGGCGATCGGACCCTGCGTGAGGCGGTAGAGTTGTTGTTCTTTGCCTACCGCGATTTCACCCGCGACGCCGACGTACTTCTCGGCCGGTATGGATTTGGCCGCGCCCATCACCGGGTAATCTATTTCGTTGGCCGGCGTCCCGGAATAACCGTGGGCGATTTGCTGTCCATCTTGCAGATCACCAAGCAGAGTTTGGCTCGCGTTCTCAGCCAGATGATGAGCGGAGGATTTATCGTTCAGCGTTTGGACCCGGGAGATCGGCGGCGACGGCGTCTTTACCTTACGCCCGAAGCACAACTTCTGGAGCAGACGCTAACCGAACGGCAGGTCGCACGCATCGCAAGCGCGCGTGACTGCGTGGGAGAAGGGGCGGCGCAGGGATTCCGCGCCATGCTGCTGGCGATGATCAACGCGCACGATCGGCAGCGCTTCAGCAAAGACTGACTGACCGGCGCGCACCTTGTGCGCTCTCGCTGCCGTTTCGCCGCGCATACAGGGGAGAGTCCGCGTGTGCGGCGTTTTCTGCTATCGTCGCCGGAATGACGCTTGAATCGCCACACATTCTGGTTGTTGATGACGATGCGCGACTGCGAAAGCTGCTCGCCCGCTATCTTTCTGAACACGGATTTCTTGTCGCCACCGCCGAGGACGCGGTCGATGCCCGGAGCAAGCTGTCGAGCTTTGCGTTTGACCTCATCGTTCTCGACGTGATGATGCCGGGGGAAAGCGGGCTCGTTCTCGCCAGTGACCTCAGGCGGAGGTCCGGCGTGCCGATCTTGATGCTGACAGCGATGGGCGAACCGGAGGATCGGATCGCCGGACTCGAACGCGGCGCCGACGACTACATGGTCAAACCGTTCGAGCCACGCGAACTGGTCCTGCGGATCGGCAACATCTTGCGTCGAGTGCCGCAGATCGACCCCGTTCCCGTGGAGGTCCGCATGGGCGAGCTCGTTTTCGATCTTGAGCGCAGCGAACTGCGTTGTCGCGACCAGCCGGTGAGGCTGACATCCGTGGAAACGGCTCTTTTGGCTGCGCTGGCGCGCCGTCCTGGCGTTTCCTTGAGCCGTGAAGAATTGATCGATCTGACCGGTGCCACGGGCGGGGATCGCGCCGTCGACGTGCAGGTCACACGGCTGCGTCGCAAAATCGAGCGTAATCCGCGCGATCCGCATTACCTGCAGACGGTGCGTGGACGGGGTTATGTCCTCAAGCCCGACTGAATCGCGCTGTGTCGATGCTGAAAACATTGCTTCCACGAAGCCTTCTTGGCCGGGCGCTGCTCATCGTCGTCACGCCGCTCATCCTGACGCAAGTGCTGTCCGCCTATGTCTTCTATGAAAGTCACTGGGATCAGGTCAGCAAGCGGTTGTCCCTCGGTCTTGCCGGGGACATTGCGGTTCTCGTGGATGCATTGAGCGGCATGCCGGATCCGGCGAGCCGGGATTGGTTGTTTGCTCACGCGGCGCGGCAAATGGAGATCAAGGCGCAAATCATACCAAACGCGATCCTTCCTAACGCGCCGATGCACGAGACGTCACTTGAAGGTGAGTTGCGCCGTGCCTTGATCCGCAAGGAAATCACCAAACCGGTCCGGGTCGAGGAAGGGATGAAAAAAGAGGAGGTCGTCGTCCTCGTGCAACTTGCCGACGGGGTCCTTCGCCTCCAAGTGCCGCGCTCGCGGGTGTTCAGCTGGACGACCTACGCCTTCGTTTTATGGACGGTTGGAATGACGCTCATCCTGCTGGGCGTGGCGACGATGTTCATGCGTAACCAGGTGCGGCCGGTTCGCCGGCTGGCGCGGGCTGCCGATGCGTTCGGTAAAGGCCGGGACGTCGACGGATTCAAACCGGAAGGAGCACGCGAGGTCAAACAGGCGGCGCGCGCTTTCCTGGCGATGAAGAACCGTATCCAGCGGCAGATCACCCAGCGAACGACTATGCTCGCCGGCGTCTCGCACGACCTGCGCACGCCGCTGACCCGGATGAAGCTCGAACTTGAGTTGCTGGGCGAGAACGACGACATCACCGCCCTGAAGGAAGATGTCCACGAGATGGAACGCATGCTCGACGGATATCTTGCCTTTGCCCGTGGTGAAGGGACCGAGAAGCCTCAACTCCTCGATCTCGGCGAGCTGCTCAGCGATGTCGTTCGCCAGGCGCGGCGGAACGGCCGCAACGTGGCTTTGGTGGTGGAAGGGGATCTTTTTTTGCCGCTGCGTTCGAGCGCAATCGCACGTTCGTTCACGAATCTTGTCGATAACGCACTGCGCTTCGCGGCCTATGTCTCGGTACGCGCGCAGCGGCTCGGCAATATGATCGAGGTGATGGTCGATGACGACGGCACCGGCATCCCGCCTGATCAGCGCGAGGAGGTGTTCAAGCCATTTCTTCGCCTGGAAGCTTCGCGCAACCAAGCAACCGGTGGCGTTGGTCTCGGCCTGACGATCGCCCGTGATGTCGTCCGTGGCCATGGCGGTGAAGTGACCCTTGACGATTCGCCTTATGGCGGGCTGCGAGTAAGGGTCCGCCTGCCAGTTTGATGTCCGCGCGACGGCACGCTTCAGTATAGACGCCCGCCATCGGGAACAGCTCGGTCCGGCCCGATCAGAACCACCTCGCCTTCGGCGTCCGGGAATCCCAGTACGAGCACCTCCGATAGTACCTTGCCGATCTGACGAGGGGGGAAATTCACCACCGCCGCGACCTGTCGACCGATCAGGAACTCAGGTGCGTAGTGTCTGGTGATTTGCGCCGAGCTGCGCTTACTGCCGATCTCGGGGCCGAAATCGATCGTCACCTTGATCGCCGGCTTGCGCGCGCTGGCGTTCATCTCGGCGTGAATGATCGTGCCGACACGAATGTCGACGAGAGCAAAATCTTCGAAAGAAATGGTCATCGTGCAAGACTGGCGAAACCGGAAGCCTTCGTCTGCGTTCGGGCGCGCACCAGAGCGGCCCACTGGTTCGGTCCGAAACGCGAAACGGCCGCCCAATTGGGGCGGCCGTGCTCTTTAATCGGCGATTTCAGGTACTTAGGCAGCAGGCTGCTTCAGCTTCAGCACCAGGTCCTTCATCTCGTCGAGGCTCGTCGAAATACGCGCATTGATCGTCGACGTCGCGTCCTGGCTCGACTTCGCGACCATCTCGGCCAGTTCGCGCATGTTCGACAGCGCGCGCTCAAAGGCGTCCTTGGCCAGCTCGGCCTGCTTGGCGGCGACTTCCGGCGGCGACCCAGCCTTCGACAGCGCGTCCACGGCCTTCGAGGCTTCGTTCATGGTCTCTTGCAGGATCTCGGCCTGGCGCTTAACCACGGCCTGCAGGCCCTCAAAGGCCACGCGATTGGCGCTGGTCAGCGCTTCGACGTTCTTTTTCTGGCTGGCGACGAGGGAGTCCATGTCAACGCCAGGCAGCTTGTACTGCTTCAGCATGTTGGAGAACTCACCGACCATCTTGCTCGGGTCGAATTCCTTCATCAGCTTGGATACATCGAAAAGGTTCTCGGGTGCCATGTGCCTAACTCCTTCGCCCGCCCTGTGGGACGGCGCCCTGTATTAATTGACGAGCGGAGTATCCTCCCATCAGGCAATCGCGTCAACAATTTTTGTGCACTGCACAAAAGTGCAAGTCAGCCGCATTAAGAGAGCTCATAACCCTATAAAATACAGCGATTATTTTTGCACATGCAACCATTGAGATCATAGCCGCCCGCAGCATTCACTCTGTAATTGCCGCGATTCATGCCGCGCATGCTGTGGGCTGCCGATGGCGAAAAATCACGCTGGCGCACCGGGGGGCTCGTCGTTTGCGAGCGGTGGCGTTTCGTCCGGCGTCTGGCCTTCTCGTGAGGCTTTGCCACTGCCGGGAAGTATCCGGGCGATCGAGTCAATGCGTTGCAGAGCCTTGTCAAGCATCGCCATGGTCCGCGCCATGTCGGGCGTATCGTCGGCAAGCCAGATTCGCAGGACACTGAGGTAAAGCACGCCAAGGGCCTTGATGCGCAGGAATCCGAGACCTCCGGCTGATGAAATCCCCGCTGCTTCCAGCGTCCAGGCGAGCGAACGCGAGAGTCGCGGCAAGAGACAGCACGCGCAAAGGGGGTCGAGCGGTATGTCGCGAATTATCGCGATCATTCCATCCCGCCGTGACTGCAACGCGTCGAACCGGCGCATCAGAATGTCGAACAAACGGTCGCGCGCCGGCTCATTCGGATCTGCCGCGCCCTCTTCGAGCATTGCCCGGTCGGTGGCGACAATCAGTCCGCAAAGCAGCGCCGTCTTGTCAGGAAACGTCCGATAGGTGTCGAGCAGCGGAACGCCGGCCCTTGACGCCGTCTCGGCAAGAGAAACGTTGCGCCAGCCCCGCTCGCACGCAAGATCGAGTGCCGCCTGCGTCAGACGCTCGGCGACGTCGAAGTCGTTGGCCATGGTGCCCCCATCCGGATCCCATTGATGGCGGAATCGAGTGTATCAGTGGCCGCCCCTCTCAGGTACCGTATTCACGGTGAGGTCGGTGGTCCGATCAATCAGCACCCTGGCGACGACGAACGATGCCGACAAAGTCCTGGAGCGAACGGGATCACCAACGCGATCCGCTTCTCATCGAAGCGGCCCGGCATCCGTTGCTTGGGCCCGATGAGGAGGTGGATCTGGCTCGGCGCGCCGAGGCGGGGGACGGCGAAGCCTTAAGGCGCCTCGTCGGCAGTCATCTTCGCTACGTGTTCAAGATCGCCCGCCGTTATCGCGGCTGGGGATTGCCAATGAACGACCTCGTCCAGGAAGGCACGCTAGGACTGGTGCAGGCGGTGCGACGCTTTGATCCGGACCGGGGCGTGCGCCTCTCCACCTATGCGATGTGGTGGATTCGCTCAGCAATTCAGGAGCACGTCTTCAAGTCGTGGTCGATCGTTCGGCTCGGCACCAGCAACGCGCAAAAAATGCTCGTATTGGCGCTCCGGCGGGTTGCCGAGGACCTCGGTGGAGGCGATGCGGATGCCAGCGATGACCGCTTCTCCCGTTTCGCCGAACAATTCAACTCGACGGCGACCGAGGTCGCCCGTCTCGCCCGCCGCCTCGCGGGGCACGATGCGTCGCTCGATCAGCCGGCGGCCGGCGGGCGTCCCCTGATCGACAATTTGGCGGACGACGAAAGCGATCCGGAGCAAGTCCTCGCACGCACCAGCGAGTCCGAACGGATTGATGAGGCGCTAAGCGGTGCGCTGGCCAAGCTGACGCCGCGCGAACAGCTGGTTATTCGTGACCGGTACTTCCTCGAGGCGAAACGAACATTCGAGTCGATCGGTCGGGACCTTGGCGTTTCGAAGGACCGGGTCCGCCAACTCGAGGCCCGTGCGCTGGCAAAGCTGGAAGGGCTGTTGCGCCCCTTTCTTGTCAGCTCGGTGTGGTGAGAGCCGACGCCGATGGTGTGAAATCATCCCCGTCTTAACGGCAGCGATTGCTTCGGCAGACCGCCGCCGTCCCGCGTCAGGACGCAAGTTCGCGCGAGCGTCGCGCGGCGGCGGCAACCGCCTTCGACATCAACGCCTGCAGACCGCCCGTCTCGGCCATCAGTACCGTGAGCGCCGCAGCCGTCGTACCGCCTGGGCTGGTAACGCTCAAGCGGAGGCGATCCGCGCCTTCCTGCGAGCGCATAAGGAGTTCGCCCGCCCCCGCCACCGTTTCCCGGGCGAGGCGCTCCGCGAATTCCGCCGGCAGGCCGACATCAATGCCTGCGCGCATAAGACACTCGACGAGAAGGAAGACGTACGCGGGGCCGCTTCCGGATACCGCGGTCACGGCGTCGAGCATTGACTCGTCGTCGACCCAAAGCACGCTGCCGACGGCGGCGAGCAGATCGGCGCAGAGGGATCGCTGGCGTCCGTCGGCGCCGGGACTGGCGCATGCCACGCTGATCCCGCGCCCGATGGCGGCCGGCGTGTTTGGCATGGCCCGGACGATCGCCAGCGACGCGCCGCGTCCATCGCCCAAACCGAAACTCAAGCCTTCAATCGTCCGGCCCGCGGCGATCGATAGAATGACAGTGCCCTCAGCTGCGAAGCGGGCGTAGCTGCTCAAAATCAGGGGTATGATTTGCGGCTTTACCGCGAGCACAATGACGTCAGGCTTCCCGCCCACATCGTCGGGCGACGCCACGATAGCAACGTCTTGCATGGCGTTGACAACGCGCTGAGCATCGGGTTCGACGACGACGATTTCAGAGGACGGCAATCCACGGTCAATCCAACCGCGCAAAAGCGCGCCACCCATGTTGCCGCACCCGGCGAGGACTACCTTGGGCGTCATCGCCGTGGCGCCCAACGGCAATCCTCCTGCATTACGCCTCGCCGACGGTTTCGATCATCGCTGCGGCAAGCGCGTCTTCGGCGGACTTGCCGCCCCAGACGACGTACTGAAACGCAGGATAGAAGCGTTCGCAGTCAATCAGCGCGTTCTGCAAGAGGTCTTCGACCTGCTCGAAACTGGGACCGCCGCTGCCGCGCAGAGGCAAGGCGTGACGGTATGCGAGGAGTCCCTCGTCCTGCCAGATGGCGAAGTGCCCCATCCATACCTTGTCATTGATCAGGGCCAGCAGTTCGTGAATCGCGCCTCGCCGCAGCTTGGGCACGCGCGTATCGAACGCGACCGTGAAGTGCATCGCACCGACGGCGGCGTTCCAAGCGCAGAACACGTTATAATCGCACCATTTGCCAGGGATTTGGACGGCAATCTCCTGATCGTTCGGTCGATCAAACACCCAGTCGTTCGCGGCGACGATCTGCTCGATCACGTCAAGAGGGGTGGCGTCTTCGATTTCCGGCACGCGGATCATGGTCATGACTGGCCGCTCCTCGCCCTGTGTGAGACTGCTATTCGGGCCACTTTCGCCGTACATCCTCAAATTAAAATGCCCCATTTCCACATCTGGGGCTCACCCGATACTAACCCACAATCGCTAGCGTGCCAGAAGACAGGAGGTCCTGCAAGCTATGCGTATCGCCGATTTGTCGCAACGCGTTGAAAAACTGAGCGGTCTCTCGTGGAATCGCCGGGATAGCCGTGATATGTCAGGCACCATCGTCGGCTGCCGAGGACGGAGCAAAGAAGCTTGCTTCAAGCGCGGCGATTCGTGCGGAAAGCCGGTCGTTTTCGGCGCGGGCGTTCGCCGCCATGGCCTTCACAGCTTCAAACTCGTCGCGGCGCACAAGGTCAAAGTCCGCTACCAGGCGTTCCACTTGCTGGCGGACAATCGCCTCGACCTCCTGCTTCAAGCCGACGAAAGTCGATGCGGCTCCGCTCGCCACCTTGGCCAGGTCGTCGAAAAAGCGATTGCTGGTTTGCATGGGACATGCCCCGCCGTGCGTTGTTGCTTGTCAAGGCAATATAAGGGAGGCGGTTGCGCTGGCGCAACGGATTCACGGTCATGCGAGGGGATCGCTGTTGCCGAATCGTCTCAATCGCAGCGGCTTCGGCCGTTTTCTAAGCCTTCCGTCGCAGCGATCGCGGTGACGGCGGGGCGACGCCGCGAAAATCGCGGCTCTTGTCCTTGCTCCGCGCGCGCTCCGATGGCTCAGCCGTAGCAGAAGAGATTCCGGCCGTGGTGACGGAGCCACGCTCGGCTGGCTTCGACGTCTACCGCCAAATCCTCCACGCGTCGCCAGAAGTCGGGACCGTGACCGGCGACCTCAAGGTGGGCCATCTCATGGGCGACAACGTAGTCGAGTACCGCCGGCGGCGCGAGAATCAAGCGCCAACTGAACGACAGCTTCCCGGTTGAGGAGCATGACCCCCACCGTGAGCGCGTGTCGCGCACACGGATAAGCGTCGGCGCGCGCGCGACGTGGGGCGTCAAGGCGGTGACGCGCAGATCAAGGACGCGTGCGGCTTCGCTGCGCAGCCATGATTCGACGCGGCGGGAGAGCATGGACGCGGGACCGCCGACAATCAGCGATGCCTGGTCGTGATGAGCATGCGCCCGGCTCGATGGCTCGTGACGGACGACGGTCGCGCGACCGTGAACCGGAAGCACAGCGCCATGGTTGAAGGGAATTCGAATTGGGGCGGCGCCCAGGCGGTCGCGGATCCACTGGGCGTGCTCGCGCGCGATCGCCAGGCCGTCTTCGACGCAGTAGCAGGCGGGGAGCACGACGACGACGCCCGAACCATCGGCGGTCATTCGCAGCGACGCGCGACGCGCGCGCGGATGGCGGCGCACTTCCAGGATTGGAGCGACGGTGCCGAGATCGATAACCTGGTGGCTGGATTGAATGCGCTTTCCGGGCTTTGCGCGGCGACGTCGCACCGTTGCGGCCATGGATCCTCGTGCAAAACCGCTCAGGGAAGAGCGGCGAGCGCAAAGCCGATGCGCTCAAGCGAGTCGGCGAGTTTCTCTGCCTTTTCCGCCGGCAGGCTCGTCAAAGGCGGTCGCAGGATGCGCCAGCGGGGCCGGCCGGTATGCCGGGCGACGATCTCCTTCAACGCCGCCGATAGCGGATAGGCGAGAAACTCCTTGCGAACCGCCGTGAGCCGTGCCTGTGCCTCCTCCGCGGCCGCCCGGTCGCTGCGTCGCCATGCCGAGAATACGGCCGCTGCCAGCCGGGCCGCGACGTTGGACACGCCGGTGATACAGCCAGCGCCGCCGGAACGGAGCAGCGGCAGCAACAGTTCGTCCGAGCCGCTGAACACGTCAAAATTGGCAAAGCGCTTCGCCACGCCGGTCATGTTGGCGAGATCGCCGGAGCTGTCCTTCATGCCGACAACTGTCTCGGGGTAGGTATCGCGCAGCCGTTCGATCAGCGCGTGAGAGAAGGGAACGCCGGTCATTTGTGGGAAGTGGTAGAGATAGATTCGCAGCCGGCTATCGCCGACCTTCTGGATGACCTCGGCGATTGCCGCGAAAATCCCGTCGTCGCTGACGTTCTTGTAATAGAACGGGGGCAGCATCAGGACGCCGACAACGCCCAGGTGTACCGCGCGTTGCGTGAGGCGCACCGTGTCGCTGATCGCGCAGCAACCGGTTCCAGGCATCAGCACCTTTGCCGGAATGCCGTCGGAGACCAGCCGCTCGAGCAAGCCGATGCGCTCGTCGACCGACAGCGAATTCGCCTCGCCGGTGGTGCCGAGAACGGACAACCCGTCGCAGCCGTTGCTCAAGAGCCAGCGGCAATGCAGGGCCAGGGAAGCAGAATCCGGCGCGCCGGCAACAGTAAACGGCGTAAGCACTGCGGCGAATACGCCGGCGGGGCGGTTGAGGTTCAGGGCGTCCATGGCTGACGGTTGCTCCGACAACGCCCGGTCATGCGGGCCAAGTAACGATATGGTGCTCCAGTGGGCCGGCGCGATTTTCCGGCACCGCTCGTCCGCGAACGGACGCGCCAACGCGGTGGACGAGTTCCGGGTCCATCGAGATCAGATGATGCCAGAATGGCAAGTCCTTACCCTCCGCCAGCAGGCGGTAGGCGCAGGTCGACGGCAACCAGGAGAACATCCGCACGCTCGACGCATCGAGTTTTTCGCAGTTGGGCACGAAACGATGGCGCTCGCTATAGCGGGAGCATCGGCAGGTGCCGATGTCGAGCAGCCGACAGGCGACGTTGGTGTAACTGATCGCGCCGGTATCCGCATCTTCCAGCTTTTCGAGGCAGCATTTGCCGCAGCCATCGCACAACGATTCCCACTCGGCGCGGCTCATCCGCTCAAGCGGCTTCGTCTTCCAGAAGGGTTGCTCGGTCGGGCTCTCACGGTTCATGGCGCGCAATCATTCCGTAAATCGGCGGGCGCATCAATGTCGTCGGCGCGATTGATGAGATGAATAAACGATCCGCAGATACGGCCTTGAGCCAGCCCAGTGGTGCCAAGCGACCGGCCCGTGGCGTCATCGCAGTCGAACAGGGGCACGCCGGGCCCCTCGCAAAGCGTCCGCGCATAATGAAATTCGTGGCCAAAGATCCGTGCGCCGGCAGGGCCAAGCGGGCCGTCGGCGAGCACTGTTGCCATCCGGTAGCCGAGGTGCAGCCGCCGGTCGGCGAACGACGTCTGCAGGCGCAAGAGGCCGGCCATCGTGTGGTGTGCGCCTTCGGCGTCGATCAGTCCGTCACCCATGGTCATATACCCGCCGCACTCGCCGAAGACGACGGCGCCGCGCGCCGCGGCGAGGCGCAGTCCGCCAAGGAATGTGCCGTTGGCGGCGAGACGGCCAGCGTAAAGCTCGGGATAGCCGCCGGGAAGATAGATGGCGTCCGCGTCGGCGGTCGGCGCATGGTCGGCCAGGGGCGAGAAGGGAATGATTTCGCTTCCGGCTGCTCTCCAGCCATCGATCACCAGGGCATAGCGGAACGCGAAGGCGTCATCGTCGGCAACGGCAATGCGCTGGCCGGGTGGCGGGATAGGGGGAGTGGAGGGTAACGAGCCTGTTTCGGTTGCCGCTGGCCGAGCAAGTCCGCGCAAGCGGCGCACATCGACGTGCTCGGCGATGAGGTCGGCGGCGCGATCAAGGAAGACCGCGAGGTCCGGGTGCTCGCGCGCCTGTACGAGGCCCAGGTGCCGCTCCGGCAGCCTGAGACCGTCTGCGCGCGGCACCGCGCCGAGCACGGCGATGTCAGGGACGAAATGTGCGCACGCCTCGCTCAGGACTTCGGCATGGCGCCGCGAGCCCACGCGGTTGAACACGACTCCGGCAATGCGTACCTCGGCGCGGTGCGTGGCGAATCCGCGGACGACGGCGGCAACGCTTGCCGCCTGCGCCTGGACGTCGAGGACGAGGATGACCGGCCAGCCGAGGGCCGCTGCGACGTCGGCGGTCGAGCCGCGCGTGGCGGTCGCACCGTCGAACAGGCCCATCACACCCTCGCAGACGACGATATCGGCGCCCGCGGCAATTCGCGCCGCCGCGCCGGCCAGTCGCCCGACGGGCATGGCCCAGGGATCGAGGTTGATGCAGGACCGGCCGCTTGCGGCGGCGTGGAAGGCAGGGTCGATGTAGTCCGGTCCAACCTTCGCGGAGACGACAGTGCGCCCCGTACGCGTCCAATGACGGATCATGCCAAGGGTTAGAACCGTCTTTCCGCTGCCGGATGACGGTGCCGCGATGATCAGTCCGGGCGCGCTCACAACAGCCCTTTAATCTGCTCCGCCATTTCCTGCGCGCTTGTCTCATGCCGGAAGAACTGGACGAACTTTCCGTCGGGGTCGACCAGGTAGGTGAAGGACGAGTGATCCATAAGGTAAGTGGGCGAATCCTTCTGCTCGGCCTTGGCGTAGTAGACCCGATATGCCCGAGTGACCGCCTTGATCTGTTCCGGCGTGCCGGTCAGGCCAACCATGCGCGGATGAAAGAAGGCAATGTAATCCTTGAGTTTTTCCGGCGTATCTCGTTCCGGATCCACGGTTATCAATATCGGAACGACCGCTTCACCCTCCTTGCCCAGAAGATCGATCACGTCGGCGTTGCGGGCGAGGGACGTCGGGCAGACATCCGGACAGTACGTATAGCCGAAATAGACCAGCAACCACTTGCCGCGAAAGTTCTGATCGGTGACCGTGTGGCCGTCCTGGTCAATGAGGGTGAAGGGACCGCCGATTAGCGCGCCGCCGCTTCGCTCAGCCGTTTCGGCCGCGTTGCCGGCGTTCACGTCCCAAAATTGCCGGGCGGCGAGGACACCGACGACAAGCAGACCCGCAACGGCGAGTACGACCGTCAGGCCGTTGAATTTCGTGCCACCAGAGCGGGGTTTGTTCGGCTTCGCTTGAGTATTCATACGTCCTTGCGACCTTAAGGTTGAGCGATCATTACGCGAGTGTCCGCCAAGCGAGGTAGCTCAGCGCCGCGGCATTGATCAGCATGAGCGCCGGAGCCAAGCGCAACGCCGTGGCGCGGAACCGGTTTCCGGAGACGTGTCCGGCAAGGCCGACGGCGAGCAGCGCCGGGATGGTGCCCAAGGTGAATGCCAGCATCGCCAGGGCGCCCGCGAGCGGCCGTCCGCTCGCCGCCGCCGCTGCGAGCGCGCCGTAGAGGAGACCGCAGGGAAGGAAGCCGAGTGCGACGCCCAGCCCGTAACCGCGCCACCCGGTGGGGCGGGCAAACAGAGGCGCGGTGACGCGACTGATGGCTCGCGAAACGGTGCTAACGCGGCTTGGTGGACGCTTGGAATCGCGATCGACGACGGCGGGTTCACGCGCCGGTGCGCGATGCCAGCGCACACTTGCTTCTCTTAGCGCGTAGCCGAGAAAAAATACGGCGGCGCCAATCAGCAAGGCTGGCGAGATCCATTGCAGCCCGGACACGGCAATCGTTCCGGAGGCAAGCGCCGCGGCCATGGCCCCGAGGAATGCATATGGCGTTGCGCGGCCGAGGTGGTACGGGAGGAGCGCCGCGCCTGCCAAACGGTGCCATTCGCGCATCTGTGATGCCGGCAACCCCTCGAGGCGGGCGACGGTCTGTGCCAGGACGAACGGCCCACACATGCCGACGCAGTGGGTTGCACTGCCGATCAGGCCGGCGAGGAACAAGCTTGCCAGCAGGCCACCGTTCTCGATCGCGACCGTCCGGCAGTGGGCAACGCCGGAATTCAACAAGGTGAGCAGGAAAGGGTCGGGTTGCATCAATCACGAAACGCACGAGGAGCGCCGAGCGCCCGGAACGACGGTAGCCTTGATCCAAATCGCGGCAATGTCAAAGGCGTGTCTTTGTTCTCGGCTCACAGTTCGGTTATCCGTCGCCGGACGAACCCGGGTACTATCGGCGCATGAGCGATGACGTGGAAAAGCGTGCCTTGCGCAGAGGCTGGACGACGGGGACGTGCGCGACGGCGGCAGCGGCGGCAGCCTATCAGGCATACCTGACCGGTGCGTTCCCCGACCCCGTGACGGTACAGCTTCCCCGCGGAATGACGGCGACCTTGCCGCTCCATCGTGCCGAACTCGGTCTCGATTCCGCGACCGTCGGGATCATCAAGGACGCGGGGGATGATCCGGACGTGACCCACGGCGCCGAGGTGATCGTGACCGTCGTTCCCGGTGTGGTGGGGAGCGGCGTTACGTTTCGGGGCGGTGTGGGGGTTGGCACGGTGACACTCCCCGGACTGCCCATTCCCCCCGGCGAGCCGGCGATCAATCCCGGTCCGCGGGCGATGATCCGCTCCGCGGTGACCGAGATCGCCGCGCGCTGCAAAGCCGCGGGCGATGTCGTCGTGACCATCGCCGTTCCTGCCGGCATCACGCTCGCGGAGAAGACGCTGAACGGCCGGCTCGGCATCGTCGGTGGCCTGTCGGTTCTCGGGACGACCGGCATCGTCGTGCCGTTCTCCTGCTCGGCGTGGATCCATTCGATTCACCGCGGGATCGACGTCGCCCGCGCCGCCGGGCTCGAACATCTTGCCGCCGCGACCGGCAGCACGTCGGAGGCGGCGCTCAAGCGTCTTTACCGCCTTGCCGATCCGGCATTGATCGATATGGGCGATTTTATCGGCGGCACGCTCAAGTACTTGCGCGCGCACCCGGTTCGTCGGCTGACGATCGCCGGTGGCTTCGCCAAGCTTGTCAAGCTGGCGCAGGGGCACCTTTACGTCCATTCGGCGAAATCGCAGGTCGACGTCACGTCTCTGGCGGCGACGCTGGCCGATCTTGGCGCCGGGCCGGCAGCACTGAGCCAGGCCCGCGCGGCGCGATCGGCGGCGCAGGTGCTGGCAATCGCCCGCGCGGATGGTATCGCGCTCGGCGAGCGGATCGCATCCGACGCGCGCAAGGTCGCGGCGGCGACGCTGGCGCCGGCGTCGATCGCGCTTGAAGTCATCGCCTTCGATCGCGCCGGGCAGATGATCGGGCGCGCCGGCTTTGATGCCTGAGCGTGTGCTGATACTCGGCGGCACCGGCGAAGCGGCGACGCTGGCCGAGCGCGCCCTTACCGCCTTCGCGGGCCGGCTCGAGGTGACGACGTCGCTCGCCGGCCGCCTGGCGCGCCGCCCGGATCTCGCCGGGCGGGTGCGGGTCGGCGGCTTCGGCGGCGTCGAGGGACTTCTCCATTACCTGACACAAGAGCGTATCGAACGCGTGATCGACGCGACGCACCCGTTCGCCGCGACGATTTCGGCGAATGCGGCCGATGCCTGCGCGCGAGCGGGCGTTCCGCGGCTGATGTTGATCCGCCCGGAATGGCAGCCGCGGCCGGGCGATCGCTGGGTCTCGGCGGCAAGCCTCGGCGAGGCGGCGTTGCTGGCGCCGAGCCTGGGTCGCCGTGTCTTTCTTGCCGTTGGCTCCGGCGGTATCGGAGACTTTGCTGGCGCCCCTGGGGTCTGGTTTCTCGTCCGCCTGTTCCAGCCGTCCGTGGGCGCGCTCCCGCTCGCTGCATACGAGACGATCATCGCCCGCCCGCCATTTACGTTCGCGGGCGAGCGTGATCTTCTGGCCGGCCACCGCATCGACCTGGTCATCGCCAAGAACTCGGGCGGAACGACTGACGCCAAGCTTGCTGCTGCGCGCGAGCTTGGACTGCCGGTGCTGATGGTTCGGCGCCCTTTACCCCCATGGGGCGAATCGGTGGGCGATGTGGGCGGCGCGCTGACGTGGCTGGCTGGCATGGCTCGCCCGTAGCGCCTGATCCGCGCCGCTACAGCCGTGGGCGCAGGACGTGATGGTGATCCGCGGCGTAGAGCCTGCTGTTGGAAAAGTCCGACGCCGCGAAGACGCGGCCGACGAGGATAAGCGCTGTTCGGGTGAACCCTGCCGCCTTCACCTGGGCGCGGATCGTGGCGAGAGTGCCGCGCAGGAACGCCTCGTCTGGCCAGCCCACCCGATAGGCGACGACGACCGGACAGTCGTCCCCGTAATGCGGGACGAGATCGCGGATGACTTTTGCAAGGTTGGTGACCGAGAGGTGGATGGCTAGGGTCGCGCCGCTGGCAGCTAAGGCCGGAAGGTCTTCGCCCGCCGGCATCGGTGATGAGCGGGTTGCCGTGCGGGTGAGCACGATCGTCTGAGAGATGCCGGGCAAGGTCAGCTCGCACTTAAGCGCAGCCGCCGCGGCGGCGAACGACGGTACGCCCGGGGTGATGTCGTAGGCGATGCCGAGCGCGTCGAGCCGGCGCATCTGTTCGCCGATGGCTCCGTAGATCGAGGGATCGCCCGAATGCACCCGGGCGACGTCCTGCCCGCTGGCATCCGCCGCCCGCATTTCGGCGATGATCTCATCGAGATGGAGAGGCGCGGTATCGATGATCCGCGCGCTGTCCGGTGCTTCGGCGATGACCTCGCGCGGAACCAGCGAGCCGGCGTAAAGGCAAAGCGGGCAGCGGCGAATGAGGTTCAGCCCGCGCACGGTGATCAGGTCGGGAGCGCCGGGGCCGGCGCCGATGAAATGAACGGTCATTCGGCAGCCTGCTCCTTGCCTTGATCTGAAAAAGTGGGAATGCCGTCGGCGGTGCGTCCGGCGTGCTTTGCGGCGTAGCCGCGCGGGGTATAGACGAAGCGGTGCTGGCCGCGTTCGATCACCCGCGTCGTGCTGGCGCCGACGAGCACCAGGGTCAGCATATCGACGAGATCGGCGTTCAGATCAGCGAGCGGAACGACGCGGATCGTCTCTGCGTCGCGCCCGAGGTTGCGGGCGAGTACGACCGGTGTCGTTCCCGGGCGATGACGCAAGAAGATCTCCTTCGCCTGGGGCAGTTGCGTGCGCCGCCGCTGCGAGACGGGGTTATAGAGGGCGACGACGAAATCGCCTGCCGCCGCCGCTTGAAGTCGTCGCTCGATCTGCTCCCATGGCGTCAGGAGGTCGGAGAGCGAGACAGCGCAGAAATCGTGGCCGATGACCGCGCCCGCCCGGGCGGCGGCGGCCTGCAGCGCGGAGATCCCCGGAGCGACGGCGATCGCGAGCCGATTCCACTCATCGCGGTTCTCGCGGTCGAGCAGTTCGAACACCAGGGCGGCGAGCGCATAGATGCCGGCATCGCCGGAACAGACGAGCGCCACGTGTCGTCCCTCGGCGGCAAGGTCAAGGGCGACACGGACGCGCTCCTCCTCCTGTGCCAACGCCGTCGTATGCTGTGCCTTGCCGGCGATGAGGTCGGCGATGAGGTCGAGATAAAGACCGTAGCCGACGACGTCGCTCGCATCGCGCAGGATCTCGGCGACCTCCGCGCTTCGCCATGCCGACGAGCCCGGTCCGATGCCGACAACGCTGAGCCGGCCGCGCGCCCGTCCGATCGCGCGCGGCTCGATCGCTCGGATCGCCCGTCCGATCGCGCAGGTGGTGCGGGCGCCGCGTACCTTGGCGACGACGAGGCTTCCCCGGGCACCCACGGCAGCAAGTGCTGCCCCCTCGCAGACGCCGTGGCAGCCGACCTCTCGGAAGACGACATCGGACGGGTTTGCCAACCGCGGCGCTTCGGCTTCCAGATCGGCAACCGAAAAGAACCGGGCTGGAACGCCAAGGACGTCGGCGACTGCGTGCACGGCTTGCTCGTCGGCTTTGACGGCAATCGAGGCGACGCAGGCCACCGCCCCTTCGGCAAGGCCGTTGGCGGCAAGCGTCTCGCGGACAAGAGCGATGAGCTCGCCTGGCTCCGCTCCGCGCTCGCAACCGACGCCGATGGCGAGCACCGGCGGATGCAGAACGAGAGGCGACGCCGCCTGCGTCTCGTCGTCCTGTCGCGGCAGGCGATCGGTGACGATGATCGCGTGCTGCGCCTCGGGGGCGAACTGGATGCCGGCTGCCGAGAGCCAGTCCGCCTCACCGGCTTCGATCCGCAGAGTAACCGGCACTCCGCCGAGCATCGCCGCGGTGACCGACTTCGCCGCCTCGGGATTGGCCACCCGCCATCCCTGCGGCGGTTCGTCAAGACCGAAGCCGAGGCGGGTGTCACCGGCGGTGGTCACCGCTGCCGTGCCGCCCAGCGTCGCAGCAATGGCGCGCGCCAGCCGGTTGGCGCCGTGGTGACCACCGAGAAGCGGCACCGCGGTGCTGCCGTCCTGAGCGACGGCGAGGACGGGCGGCTCGCGGTGCTTGTTGGCGAGCAACGGGGCCAGCGCACGGACAAGGATGCCCGCGGCGCAGATGCCGACGATCGGTGTTCCGGCGAGGAACAGGGCGTGCAGATGGGCGGAGACGTGGGAAAACAGCTCATCGGCACCGTCCGCCCGACCGGCCAGGCCATGGACCCGGCTCGATGGCAGTCGCGGCTGCAGCCGGCGCGCCAGCGCCAGGCCGCCGGCGTCAAGGGCGACGAGCGCCACACCGTTCGGCAGCTCCGACGGGGTAAGCGCGGCCGCCGCCCGTGTCCGGCGGACGAGGATTGTGGCGAAGTAGGGAGCGGACGCGTCGTCGGCGAGGTCCGCCAACGGCGTGATTCGCTCATTGTGCATCGTCGCCCGCTCGACGTACGCGGCGTGCTCCTCCAGCCCCAGCCGGCGGAGGACACGGCGCACCTTCGCCAGATGTCGCCCCACCTTTAAAATCGCTATGGCGTCGGCGCGAACGATGGCGGTTTCGATCTCGGCCTCGGGCAGTGGCGCCGGCAGGACGGTGAACACCTCGTTGCGCGAGACGAGCGGCGTGCCGGCGGCGGCGGCGACCGCGCCCAGCGAAGAAACGCCAGGAACGACGACGGTCGGATGACGGGTCGACAGGCGTTCATAGAGGTACATGAATGAGCCGTAAAAGAACGGATCTCCCTCGCACAGCATGGCGACGTCGCTGCCGTCCTGCAGGTGTTGCGACAAGATGGCGGCGTAGCGGTCGTAGACCTCCTGTGCCGGGAAGCGTTCGATCGCCATCGGCGTTTCGATGACGACCTCGATCCGCCCGTCCGGCACGTTCGGCGCGGCGATCCGCCGGACGAGGCTCTCGCCCCCCTCCGGCGCCGGGTAGGCGATCACCGCCGCGCGGGCGAGGATTTCGCGCGCCTTGACGGTGATCAGATCCGGATCGCCCGGTCCGATGCCGAGGCCATACAAGGTTCCACTCATAACGGTTTCGTTCCCTGATATTGCGTAACCTCCATCAGCGCGCGCATCGCTGTCAGCCGGCCGACCGGTTCAGCGCGCGCGATGGAAAGTCGGGTAAGGTCGCCGCCGTGCCGGGCGTGAAACGTGATGAGCACCGCGAGCGCGTCGACGGTGACGACATTGGCGACGAGGCGCCCACCAGGCGCCAGGACATCCCAGCAGCGATCGAGGAGGCCGGCTCCGGTCGTCCCGCCGCCGAGAAAGATCGCATCGGGCGGTGGCGCATTTGAAAGCACGCCGGGCGCTTCGCCGTGAATAATTTCGAGATGAGGAACTCCAAGCGAGGCGGCATTGCGGGCGATGATTGCGCAACGGGCGGCGTCGCGCTCAATGGCGATCGCGCGGGCCGCGTTCCCCTCGGCGACGCGGTACGATGGCACGGCGCGCAGCCATTCGATCGCGATGGACCCGCAGCCGGCACCGACGTCCCAGAGGGTCTGACCCGGCAGCGGTGCAAGCGCGGCGATGCTCGCCGCCCGTACCTCGCGCTTGGTGAGCTGGCCGTCATTCTCGAAGTAATTGTCCGGCAGCCCCGGCACGGACGGCAGGATGAGCGGCCGCGGTCCCGTCCGGCACTCGATCGCGAGAGTATTCAGATCGGCGGCGCGCGGATGCGCCCAGGTCTCGGCGATGCCCTCGAAGCGTCTTTCGCATGCACCGCCGAGGTGTTCGAGCACGGTAACGACGCTCGGCCCGAATCCTCGCCGAGTGAGCAGATCGGCGACGAGCGCCGGTGTCTCACCGTCCCGGCTGAGGGCGAGCAGGCGGGTCCCGGGTTGCAGGAGCAGGTTCAGTGAAGCGATCGGCCGTCCATGAACGGTCGCGCAGACGCAGTCGGCGAGCGGCCAGAGCATGCGCGCGGCGGCGAGGCTGTAGGCGCCCGGTTGCGGAATGACCGTCATCTCGTCGGCGGCGAAAATGCGGGCGAGATTGGCGCCGCCGCCGAACCACATCGGATCGCCGGTGGCGAGAACGACGACCCGCCGCCCGCGCCATGCCGCGATCGTCTCGGCGGCGCGGTGCACGCCGCCGGTCCAGGTAAGTCGCTCAGCGGCGGTCGTCGGCACCATCGCCTGGTGGCGATCGCCGCCGACCAGCAATTCCGCGGTCGCGATGAGCGCTTGCGTCGACGCATTGAGGCCGGCGAGGCCGTCGTCGCCGATGCCAACGACGGTGAGCCACGGATTCATTCCGCCTCGCTTGCCAAGGCGTTGATCGCGGCGGCGGCATAGGCGCTCCCGCCACGCCGGCCGCGCAGGGCAACGAACGGCACGCCCGCCGGATGGGCGATGAGGGCGTCCTTCGATTCCGCCGCGCCGATGAAACCGACGGGAAATCCAAGGATCAGTGCCGGCCGCGGAGCGCCTGCGTCGAGGTGTTCGAGCAGGCGGAACAGGGCTGTCGGCGCGTTCCCGATGGTGATGACGGCGCCACCCCAGCGGTGTGCCCAGCGATCGACGGCGGCAGCCGAACGGGTGTTGCCGATGGCGAGCGCGTCTTCGGCAAGGCCTGGCTCGCCGAGCATGCAGACCACCGCGTTGTTCGCCGGCAGCCGGGCGCGGATGATCCCGGCGGCCAGCATCTGCGCATCGACGAGGATCGTCGCCCCTTTGGCAAGCGCCGCACGGCCGGTCGCCCCCGCGCCATCGCTCCAGGCGAGGTCGCGGGCGATGGCGGGATCGCCCGCGGCGTGGACCAGCCGGACCGCTAGCCCCTCGAGGTCAGCCGGCATGTCCGATACGTCGATTTCGGCGCGGACCGTCGCGAACGAGCGCCGATAGATTTCCTGCGGATCGCGAATGTAGCTGTAGGCCGATTTCGCTACGGTGGCGACGCGTTTGGCGCGCGCCGACGTTTCGATGCCGAGAATCCACGCCTCTTCGCGCTCGATCATCCGCCGCTGCTCCTGGGTCAGGCTCGAAGGGCCGCCGAACAAAGCGGAAAGCCGTCCCGCGTCGTCGAGGCCGGCGAGCTCCGTGATCACCGCCAGGACCTGGCGGGCATCCTTGATCGCGTGCTCAACCCGCGAGGAATCGAAGATAGAGGGATAGATCTCAGCGAACAGCACTCGCCATCCCTCCGCCGACGGCCGTTCCAATCGACGCAATCCGGTCTCGAACGGCCAGATGCGCGCCACGGCCTCAAGCCAGGGGTGATGGCGCAACGCGAACAGGCGGGCGATACCGAGCAACGACTGGCTGCCGACGCTGCCCGGATATGCCAGCTTCCACACCGGGTGAGGTCCGCCCGCCGCCCGGTCGCAATGCCGCAATTCCGCGAGGCCTTCACAGAAGCCGGCGGGCTTGGTCGTCGTCAGCATCGGACCTGCGGCTGAAGGTGGGCAGCCCCAGAACGGAAACGGGCCGCCGGAGAGCCGCTCGTTCAGGGCGGCGGCTACGGCAAAGCGGTCGTTGGCATTGTCCTCGTCATCGCGCAGGCGGAACGCGAGGTCTTTCCAGACGCTGCGCCAATCGGCGCCGGGACCGCTCAGACGCTCGGCAAAGCCGGCGGGATAGCCGAACGCGAAGTCGAAGCCGACGAGGGCGATCTGATCACGAGCGATCAGATCGCTGAGCAGGTCGGCGAGAAATGCCATCGCCGCCGCGCGCGTCGGAGGATTGACGAGCCGCGGCGCGACGAGCGCGCCATCCCTACGCTCCGACGCGGCGATCCAGACGCTATCGGCGCCGTCGACCGGGACAGCGGCGGCGCTCCAGTCGACCATGACATAGGCATCGAACAGTGACGGCATGGCAGAGCGTCATCGCCCGAAGGAACAGCCCGTCACCGCTCAGCCTTTCACGGGACTGACCTTGTCGTCGTCGAGATGGTCTCGGGAATGGTTCGCGTGCGTGTGGCTGTGGGCGTGGTCATGACCATGACCATGACCATGACCATGACCATGATGGTGCGCGTCGTGTCCTGGTCCGTGATCATGATGATGGTGGCCATGATCGGCGTCGGTGCCAATGCCGACGACGTGGAAATGGTGTCCCATCTGCGGCGCGCCCTGGTCTTTCTCGTAGCCGAGGACCTGCTCGCGGTACTTGCACAGCAGGCAGTTCATCTGATTGGCGCCGTTGAGGGCCTCGTCCAGCCGCTCGACGAACGTATCGATGACCAGCGGGTGATCGTTGAGATACTCCGCCTTGACGATCTCGATCTGCGGATGCGTCTCCTGGCAGGCATCGGCATGCGTGTAGATGCGATCGACGAGA
Source organism: Rhodospirillales bacterium (assembly GCA_016712595.1). Taxonomy (NCBI): domain Bacteria; kingdom Pseudomonadati; phylum Pseudomonadota; class Alphaproteobacteria; order Rhodospirillales; species Rhodospirillales bacterium. The sequence goes on along the minus strand of JADJQT010000001.1, from coordinate 44,764 downwards.
ATGCCGGTGAACAGGAAATAGGGAAAGACGATGATCCGCCGGTAGCCGAGCTTGACCGCGTGGCGCAGGCCCTCGTCGACCAGCGGATAGGCAACGCCGGAATAGCAAACCTCAGTCCAGCCGAAACCCATGCCCTCCCACAGCATCCGGGCGACCTTGGAAACGTTGGAGTTGGCGTCGGGATCGTTCGTCCCCCGGCCGACGACCATCAGCAGCGTGTCCTTGCGCGGGATCTGGCGTTCGCACGCGGCTTCGGCGGCCGCGATGCGGGCGGCCGATGCGCGCAGAAGCTTGGTTTCGATCGCAAGTTCGCGCCCGAAGGTCAGGCTGATCTGCGGATTTTCCGCGGCGAACGCGTTGATCTCCGCTGGCAGGTCGTTCTTGACGTGACCGGCGGCGAAGAGCATGCCGGGCAGGCAGACGATGCGTTTGGCCCCCCGAGCCTTGAGGGCCTCCAAGCCGTCGCGGATCACCGGCCGGGCAAATTCGAGAAAGCCACTTTCGACATCGCAGGCCGGCATACGTTGCCGCAGGTGTTGTGCCAGCGTATGGAATTCATCGACGGCGGCGTTGGAGCGGCTGCCGTGGCCGCAAATCATGACGGCGAACGGATGATCCGCCAGGTTGTCGAGCATTGCGCTTGGTCCCTTGCCTTCGAGCGTCTGATTGAGACTCACATCCGAAGAACCGGTGCGAGTCCTCGCTGCCGGATGGTCATGGCCTCCGCCCGGCGCGAAGCGGGATCATAGAGGGGGCATTAGTTGCTGTCAGCAGGCGTTCGCGCGAGCGATCCGTCCCTATTACGCCAGAGCGGCGGCCAGATTGTAGTTCTGGCCGCCGTCATTGTCAGGGGTGCGTCTTCAGCAGCAGCGTCCGCCGTTGGCGCCGCCATAGCGGGCGTCAAGACGATTGCGGAAGAACGCCTGCCGGTCCATCGGCGGACGATCGGGGTGATGCCGCCGGCAGTGCTCGACGTAGACGTCGTAATCCGGCACTCCGATCATCAGATGGGCTGTTCGCCCCGCGGCCTTCCACAGGCGTTGCAGGCGTTGTGTGATGGGCTGCCGGGGCTTGCGGCGCTGTGGAATGATATCATGCATGTGCGGCCGCTCCTTTCACGCTCGCTGGTGTCTCGCGAGCGGTCGGATTCGGATTGGCGTAGGCGCGCCACGCCGCCGTGACTCCGAAAATGGCCATTGCCATGACGATGGCAACAAAAACCGCGCAGAGGCTCGCATTGACATAGTCGTTGAAAACGATGCGCTGCATCTGTTCCATGGTCTTGGCGGGTGCCAGAACCTCGCCGCGGGCGACAGCATCGCCGAACTTGCCTGCGTGCGCGAGGAAGCCGATGCGGACGTCGGAATGGAAGAGCTTTTCCATCCCCGCTGTCAGCGTGCAGATCATCAGCCAAATGGTCGGCATGATCGTCACCCAGGCATAGCGCTGCTTTTTCATCTTGAAGAGCACGACGGTGCCGAGCATCAGCGCGATCGCCGCCAGCATCTGGTTGGAGATGCCGAACAGCGGCCACAGCGTGTTGATCCCGCCGAGCGGATCGATGACACCCTGATAGAGGAAGTAACCCCAGGCACCGACGCACAGGCTCGTCGCGATGATGTTGGAGACCCATGAGCGCGTCTGCTTCAGCGGCGCGTAGAAGGCCCCCATCAGATCTTGGATCATGAACCGACCGACACGCGTGCCGGCGTCGATCGCCGTCAGGATGAACAGCGCCTCGAACAAAATGGCGAAATGGTACCAGAACGCCATCGTCGCGGTGCTGCCGAACACGCCGGACATGATTTGCGCCATGCCGACGGCGAGCGTCGGCGCGCCGCCCGCGCGCGATAAGATCGTCGTCTCGCCGACATTCGTCGCCGTTTGCGCCAGCACGTCCGGCGTGATGACGAAGCCCCACTCGGAGATGACTTGCGAGGCGTTCTCGACGGTCGTCCCGATGAGGGCGCCCGGGCTGTTCATCGCGAAGTATTCACCCGGATCGAGGATGCACGCGGAGATCAGCGCCATGATGGCGACGAACGACTCGGTCAGCATGCCGCCGTAGCCGATGAAGCGCGCGTGGGTCTCGTTCTCCAGCATCTTCGGCGTCGTGCCGGATGAGATCAGCGCGTGGAAGCCGGAGACGGCGCCGCAGGCGATGGTGATGAACAGGAAGGGGAAGAGCGCGCCGGAAAAGACCGGTCCGCTGCCGTCGATAAAGTGGGTTACGGGCAGCATCTTGAGTTCGGGGCGAACCCAAAGAATGCCCAGCGCCAATGCGACGACGAAGCCGACTTTAAGGAAGGTCGAGAGATAGTCGCGCGGCGCGAGGAGGAACCAGACCGGAAGCACCGAGGCGACGAAGCCGTAGCCGATCAGCATCAGCGCGAGGTCGGGTCCGGAGAAGGTGAAGGCCGGACCCCAGACCGGGTCCTGGGCGACGGTGCCGCCAAATATGAGCGAGGCCATGAGCAGAACGAAGCCGATGATCGACATCTCTGCCACGCGTCCCGGCCGGATGAAACGCAGGTAAAGGCCCATGAAAATGGCGATCGGCACCGTCGCGGCGAGGGTGAACGTGCCCCACGGGCTCCCGGCCAGCGCCTTGACGACGACCAGTGCCAGAACGGCAAGGATGATGATCATGATCATCAGCACGCCGAACAGGGCAATGATCCCTGGCACCGATCCCATCTCTGAGCGGATCAGATCGCCGAGCGAGCGGCCGTCGCGGCGCGAGGAAATAAACAGGACAATAAAATCCTGAACCGCTCCAGCAAAGACGACGCCGGAGAGGATCCATAGCGTTCCCGGAACGTATCCCATCTGCGCCGCCAGCACGGGGCCGACCAGGGGGCCGGCGCCAGCGATAGCGGCAAAATGGTGCCCGTAAAGGATGTATTTGTTGGTGGGAACGTAATCCAGGCCGTCGTTGTACTTGACCGCCGGTGTCACTCGATTGGGATCAAGCCCCAGCACGCGCGAAGCGATGAACAGGCTGTAGAACCGATAGCCGATAAGAAACACACAAATAGCGGAAACGAGTAGCCAAACGGCGTTGATGGTCTCTCCTCGGCTCAGTGCGACATAACCAAGCGACACTGTGCCAAGAATAACGACTCCGATCCAGATTGCAGACGAGCGTAAGCGTTCCATAATCGAGCTTCCTCCCGCCGGCCGCTTGAGCGAGCGCGGCTTTTCAAACGCCCCCAATTTCGCAATTATTTATCGGGGCACTCGCATGGACCACATGACCACGCTGCAAAAATCTTGTGGGCGGGACATCGTGGTAAGACGAAAATGACTGGCCAGCGTCACTCGACCTCCCACCTGCAAACGATCTTTGTGCCTCTCTAGGCGTTGATTTTAGCTCTCATTCAAATTTGATGTCAACGCGCGGACATCTTCGCCGCTCTCTTGCCGGCGACAGTTTTTTAATGCCAACTTTGAGGCTTGGCGTCATCCGATCTCCGGAATGCGCGCGCCCGTGGCGTGGGATCGCGCAAATGTCGATCGGCTTTACTGGTCTCGGGAACAGCTTCCGGTCGGCGGATTCGAGGGCAGGCTGATCCAATCCGATCGCGGGGGGGACTGTTGCGCGCCGCCATCTGCTTCAGCGCGCGAAATGGGGTGACGGAAGGACTGGGCGCCTACGGCTGATTCAGTCCGCCATAATCGGCACGGTTGACCTGCCAATCCCGCTGAGGATTTCGTCGGCGCGCGCGAGTGCGCCGGCCGAACGGTACCACTGCACCGCTTCGTAGCGCTCCTGCTCGTTTCGGTCCTCGGCGCAGAGCAAGTCCGCAAGCGCCAGTTGCGCCGACCTGTGCCCGTTTTCTGCGGCGCGACGATACCAGTCGGATGCTGCCTGCGCGTCTGCTGGAACGCCGATGCCGAGCCGGTAGCAAACGCCGAGATTGAACGCGCCGTCGACGCTGTTCTGGGACGCCGCGCGGCGGAACAGCGCCACCGCAGCGGTGGGATCGGCTGCGCCTGCCTTGCCCTCGAGGAGCACCCCGCCGAGCAGAACCTGGGCCGCGGTGTTTCCCTGTCGTGCCGACGCGTCGAGCCACCGGGCCGCGTCCACCGCTCTCGGCTCGGTTCCGATTCCGCGAAGGTAGAATTCGCCAACAATGCGTTGTGCCAGCGCATCTCCAGCTTCTGCCGCCTTCAGCCAAAGTGCGAAATAGCGCGGCAGGTGTTCGGCACTCGACTTGCCGCGCCGGGCTTTCTCAGTGAGCACCGAAAGCGCGCCGAGGTGTCCTTGCGTCGCCGCTCGTTCGTACCAGGCCGCGGCGGCTTCGCGGTCGACAAGAACGCCGTGGCCCTGGCTGAGCACATCACCCAGCCACGCTTGAGCGGCGGCATTGCCGGCCTCGGCGGCGCGGGTAAACCAGCGTAGCGCTGCCGCTTCGTCGCGCGGCACATGCTTTCCGTCGTAGAACAACGTCGCGAGTGCGCTCTGTGCGAACGGATCGCCGGCTTCGGCGATCCGAAGCAGCAGGTCGACGACGCGGGCCGGCGATGGCCCGGGCTCGCCGGAATCGAGACGCAGGGCGAGGCGGCACGCCGCGCCGCCGCTCCCCATTTCGGCGGTTCGCTCCAGCCATTCGGTGGCGATGCGCGCATCCACCGGAACGCACACCCCGTCGGTGTGCAGGTTGTACAAGGCCCAGGAGGCGCTGCGACTGCCCGCCGCGGCGGCCTCTTCAAGACGTCTCAGCCCGCCGCTTAAATCGGCCGGAACGCCGAGGCCGCGAATGTGAAGGAACGCAAGATTGAACTTGCCGTCGAGGTTGCCCCGTTCGGCTGCGCGCTGATACCACGTTGCGGCAAGTTCATAGTTCTGCTCGACGCCGTCGCCGGTGGCGTAGAGCACGCCGAGACGCAGGCAGGCATCGCTGCTTCCCTGCTCGGCGGCGGCCGTGTAGCCGGCGAACGCCGCCCCGGGGTCACGCTCGATGCCGAGGCCCAATGACAGGAAATGCGCCAGATGAAAGGTCGCGTGGGCGCTGCCGGCTGCTGCCGCCTCGCGAAAGCAATCTTGGGCTCGCGCGAAGTCCTGCGGCACCCCCGTGCCTTCAGCGTAGAGGCGGCCGAGGAGATCGAATGCTTGCGGCAACTCCTGTTCAGCCGCGCGGGTCAGCCACATCGCCGCTTCGGCCGGGTCGAGGGGGACGCCCCAACCGCCAAGACAAAGCCGGCCCAGGGCGAACTGGCCGTCAGCGTCACCCAGTTCGGCCGCTTGCCGGTAAAGGATGGCGGCCGAGTCCCAGTCCGGGCGGTCGCGTCCTTCGGTCAGCAGCCGACCGAGCAGGACGAGTGCTCGGACATATCCCTTCGCCGCCGCGCGGCGCGTCCAGGTTTCCGCATGGGAAAGGTTACGTTCGACGCCGCGACCGGTTCGGTAGAGTTCGGCCAAATGGAACATCGCCTCGCGATGTCCCGCTTGCGCCGCCTCGGACAGGAGCCCGGCCGCTCGCCCGTCGTCCTGGGGACACCCGTCGCCGCGCAAGTGGAGCATTGCAAGACATGCCTTGGCGGCGGCACTCCCGCGTTCGGCTGCGCGCTCGAAGCACGCAGCCGCAGCAACGAAATTGGGCGCACCGCCGCAGCCACCGGCGAACAGCATGCCGAGAGCCAGTTGACCCAGGTCGGAGTCCTGGTCGGCGGCGGCGCGGAACAGGCGTTCGGCCTCGGCGGAATCGCTGTCGACTCCCATTCCGGTGGCGAACTGGTAGCCCAGGCGCACCTGTGCCAGGGCGTCTCCCGCAGCGGCGGCCTTTCCGTTCCACCGGGCGGCTTCCGTGAAGTTGGGGGTGATCGATAATCCATCGGGAAACAGACGGCGCAGAACATTGTCATCGTCGCCGCCGGCCGTCTCGTCGAGCTGCGCCGCGGCGGAGGCCGTTACGCGCGCGGGAACACCGCGGCCGCACAGGTAGATTTCCCCGAGGCGTGCCTGCGCCGTGACCGAGCCAAGTTCGGCTGCCGAAAGAAACCACTCGGCAGCGCGGCGGAAGTCTTGAGGTACGCCGCGGCCGCTTTCGTAAAGATCTGCCAGTCTGACTTGTGCTTCGATGTCGCCGTGTTCGGCGCAGGACCGATAGAATTCCGCGGCGCGGGCATGGTCACCCGTTTCAAGCGCCGCGTCGGCTTGTTGCAACGTTGAGACGCGTCGCGGCCAGAAGCGGGAGAAGAAACCACGAGTCATCGGCGGGATCGCTGTCGATGAGGATCAAGCGCTATAGTGCTCACGGTTCGCGCATCGCCTCTGATCCGGTTCGCAGGGCGCCTTCGATGATATACGAGATGATCGAGCGCTTGCCGACGATGATGTCGCCGGTGAGAGTCATGCCGGGGATCAGTCGGAAGGTCTCCGGAACGTCACGAAGATGTATGTCTTTCAGCGTCACGTTGGCGCGAAAATAGGGAGGCCGCGGCTGGTTGTTGTCGTCCTTGGCGAACGAACCCTCGCTGATGGCGCGAACCTCTCCTTTCGCGGTTCCGTGCTCAAGGAAGCGATAGGCATCGAGCTTGATCTCGACCGGATCGCCCGTGCGGATGAAACCGATGTCGCGCGGTTCGATGTCGATCTCCGCTTCGAGCGGCGCATCGAGGCGGGCAAGCGTGAATAGAGGATCGCCCGAGCCGTCGCCTTGGCCGTCGATGACTGAGCCGACGGAGATTTTGCCGATGTCGGTTACGATCGCATCGGCGGGTGCCGTCAGATCGACAAGATCGCGCAGCTTCTGTGCCTTTTTGATCTCTTCGTTGATCTCATCGAGCGCCTTGCGCGCATCGACGAGGCTCGTGCCGGTATCCGAGCGCCAGCGGTCTATGTAGACCGCCCGCTGCGCCTTCAGCGCGTCGGCCAGGTGCTGGTTTTCAGCAATCTGGTTTGTCGCTTGGGTCAGCAGGCGGTCGACTTCCATGCGGTTATCGGTTGCCGCCATGGTTTTGAGCTTGCTGTTCCATCCCTGGCGTTCGAGGGTCAGGTTCATCTGCTCGACGTTTGCGGCGATCTGCCGACGGTCCCCATAGGTTTTGGCGTCGTGCTCGAGTCGATTGATCGTCGCCTGTGCGTTCTGGATACGGGCATCGAAGTCGGCGAGCGACGAGCGGTATTCTCCCTGGCGCTGCTGGTAGATCGACTGTTGCAGAATCTCGTACGGGTTTCCGGCGGTCGGATGGTAGGGCTCGCCTGATTGCTCTGCCTCCAGGCGAGCGAGGTTCGCTGCGGCGCTTTGCTGTTTCTGCTCGAGCTGGGCGAGGTTTGCTCCGGCGAAGGTGGGATCGAGCGTGCCCAAAATCTGGCCTTGTCGCACGACGTCGCCGACGCGCACGCGGATGTCGCGGACGATGGCCCTCTCGATGGGCTGGACATAAAGGACGCCCTGGCTGGGAACGATGCGCCCGCTGCCATCGACCACACGGTCGAGATGGCCGACAAACATCAGCACGACGGCGAGTACGATCATGCCAACAAGGACGTGCAGGATCGCATGCTCGCTATAAGGGCGCGTGCGAAGGAAGACCGCCTGGGTGTCCGACTCGAAGGCGCCAACCAGCGCCGCGGTCGAAGCGTCAGACGTTCGGCGAGCGAGCGATGGCAAGCGGGACATGCGCGGCCCCTCGGTCAATGTGGCGATTTTGCTGAAACCATAAGTGCTTATAGATATCGCAGCGGTGCAGCAGTTCCTCGTGCCGGCCGATGTCGTAGACCTTGCCGCGCTCAAGCACGATGATCGCGTCTGCCGGCACAAGCATCGACAACCGGTGCGAAATGCAGATGATCGTCCGACCCTGCGCGATCCGCTGCAGGTTGGCGTTGATGATTGTCTCGCTTTCGGCGTCGAGTGCGCTCGTCGCCTCGTCGAGAATGAGGACAGGCGGGTCAATTAGCAGGGCACGGGCGATGGCAAGGCGCTGGCGCTGGCCTCCGGAGAGATTGGTCGCTCCTTCCTGCAGCCCCGTATCATAGCCTCGCGGCAGGCGTTCGATGAATTCCTCGGCGCCGGCCAATTGCGCCGCGCGCACGATTTCGGTGAAGGAAGCCCCAGGCTTCGCGATGGCGATATTCTCGCGAATGCTGCCGCTGAAAAGGAAATTCTCCTGTGGAACCACGCCGATATTGGTCCTCAAGTGGGCCAGATCGATCTCGCGCAGGTCCATTCCATCGATCTTGATAATGCCCTCGTAGGCCGGATTAAGCCCCTGCAGGAGCCGGGTGACGGTCGTCTTGCCCGACCCGCTCCGGCCCATGATGCCGATCATCTGGCCGCAGGCGACGTCGAAGCTCACGCCGTCGAGCGCCAGCGGTGCCGCCGGCGCGTAACGGAAGCGGACATCTTGAAAGCTTATCGCGCCCTTGACCGGTAGCCGCAGACCGGTCCCGGCGCGGCTTTGCTCCGGCGGCGTGTTCATGATACTGGCGACTTCGCCAATCGCGCCACGCACCTCGGCGAGGTCCTGCTGCAGTCGCGCGAGCCGGATCAGCGGCGCGCTCAGACGCATTGACAGCATGGCGAATGCGATCATCGCGCCTGCCCCCATCGAAGCGGGATTGGTCAGCATCAGCCAGGCGCCGAGCAGTAAGGATCCAGAATAGATCATCCGTTCGAACGGTAGGGTCATCGTCGTTGGGTAGTTGGCCAAAAGACCCAAGTCGTGGCGCGCCGAAATCGACTGGGCGACGAGCCTGTCCCACTCCTGCCGCCGCCGGCCCTCGAGAGCGAGGGATTTGATCGTCTTCATCCCATAGATGCTCTCGACGAGGTGCGCGCCCTTCGCCTGTTCGGCCCGAACGACCCGGGCATACTTTCGGCCGATTGGCCGAACAAAGACGAGAACGATTATAAAAACAACGGTGGTCAATGTAAAAACAAATAGTGACAGCTTCCAGTTAAGAATAACTAGTGCAGGAATCAGCCCGACAAGTGGCACAAGGTCGAGAATCGTTCCGAACATCTGCCCCGTTAGGAAATTGCGAATCTGCCATATCCGGCCGAGCTTGCTCAGAATCATGCCGGTTGGATTTTTCTCGAAATATTCCATTGGCAACGCGAGCATTTTTTCCAGGATATAGAGATTGAGCCTTCCGTCGATCCGGGTGGTGGCGATTTCAGTGAAAAACCGCCGCAGATGGCCGAGCGCCGTTTCGAACGCCACTATCAGGATGAGAACGACGCCGATGACGATCAGCGTCGACATCGAGTGATTGGTAAGCACCCTGTCCATGACGATCATGAATATGAACGGCGGTGCCATGGCGAACACCGTGCTTACCAGCGCCGCCGCGGCGATATCCGCGAACAGGCGACGTTCGCTAAGAGCCTGCCAGATCAGCCAGGCGAGACCGAAAGGGCGATCCTGATCCGCGACCGTGAAGCGGCGCTTAACGAGGATGATATCGCCGTCCCACACGGCCATGAGGTGGCCTTCATCAAAGGCAACCATGGCATCTGACGATGTCGTCGGATCACTAAGGACGACGACGCGCCCGACGGTTGGATCCTCGCGCACAGATTCGAGGACAAGCGCGGTGCCGTCCTTGAGCCGGAGGATCGCCGGCAGAGACTTCTTCAAGCGCGGCATATCCGACCATTTTGTCTTGACCGCCCGCGCGTCCAGGCCGCCATCGCGCGCCATGGCGACAAGGATCTGATTGTCGATGTGCCCAGCCGATAACACGTAAGTTCGGCGAAGATGTTCGACGGTGATCGTAACGCCGCAGCGCGATGCGACCTCCGTGAATGCGCGCAGGATGCTGTTCTGTGTTACGGCATCCCGACGCTCCGCCGCCGTATCGCCAGGTAACTTCGCTAATTCCCCCACCACGGCGCGAACCTTCCCCCCAACCCGCACGACGCCCATTATACGCGATGCGTGCCGTGAGCAACCCTCTCCCGTTCGTGTTTGTTGAGTGGACCCCGGAAGACCGGGCTGTTTTGGCAACAGGGAGGGGCGGTCGCGCGAGCGGAATCCCCGGTTACAACTTAATAAGCTCAAATAATGATGGTTATACGCTTATGACGCGACCAGTCAAAAATCATTAACCGTTTGGCATCATGCTGACACATTAATTTAGATTATTCGTTGAGTGAACCGGGGCTAAGGCACCGGGGGCGCGCCGGGCAACGGTGACAGGGGTGGAGGTTGGGACAAGCCGAGGCGGACGCTGCTGTTCGCTCGGTCAAGCAATAATCCGACAACGAAACATCCGTCCTTTCCGTACTCGCTTCAGCGTAGCGCACGGCCGCCCGAACGCCGAGCCGACAGATAAGGGAGCTATCAATGGCGGACGTTTCTCTACCGATCACGTTATCGGATCAAGGCCGATTCCTCTGGGATATCAGCAACAATGGCAGCATTGCTGATGGAACCGACGACGCGTTTGACGGAGGTGTTGTTTTATCCGGCTTTCCCGCCTTTGGAACGGGTAATACAGAAGACAACGGCCGCGAAGTTTTTATCGGTACGGCGACCGCTGGTGACGTCGATATCAGCCGTAAGGTTTTGGTTCCAACCAACCAATCCTGGGCACGGTTTCTTGATTCATTCACCAATACCAGTGCAACGACAGTCACCTACACCGTAACGCTGACGACCAATCTCGGCTCCGACAGCCAGACCCACGTCGTTGCCACTTCGGACGGCGATACGTCCTTCACCACGGACGACAACTGGATCGTCACCGATGACGTTGACGGGGCGGGTGATCCAAGCGTGCTGCATGTCATCGCCGGTGACGGCGCGCTGCGTCCGTCGTCAGTCGCACAGTACGGCGATATCGTCACCTATCAGTTCGAACTCACGCTCGATCCCGGCGAGACGCAAATAATCATGCACTTCGCGGCGCAGAGCCGGAACGGCGATGCCGGGATCACCAAGGGACTGGCGCTCGAGGATCTCGGCGGAAACGCCCTTCAAGGGATCAGTCCGGAAGAACGCGCGGCGATCGTCAATTTCGGCCTTGGACAGTTTTTGGAAGGGACCGACGGCGCCGATACCCTGATCGGATCCGATTTCGCCGATGAAATCACTGGATTGGCCGGGGAGGATCTGCTCGACGGTGGCATCGGCACCGATACGATCGACGGCGGGGACGGCAACGACACCGTTATTGGCGGCGACGACGACGACAGCCTTCTCGGTGGTGCGGGCGCCGATTCGCTGGATGCCGGTGCGGGAGTAGACTACCTCGATGCGGGCGCTGGCAGCGATACGCTCTCGGGCGGGGCCGACGGCGACTTTTTCTTCTTTTCCGCCGAAGCCGCGGCCGATGGCATCGCCGATATCGACGTGATCACCGATTATGACGGTGATTCCGGAGATGTTCTGATTCTGGCCAAGGGCGTCGAAGTCGAGTCCTCCGCCGTTGTCGGTGGCAATCTCGTCCTCACGCTGACGGGCGGCGATCAGATCCAGCTCAACGGTGTCACCGACCGGGCCGATGTCGCGGCGCTCATGCCCTCCCAGGGGAACGAACGCAGCGAAACGCTGGACGGCACCGATGCCGACGATTCGATCCAGGGGCTGCTCGGCAACGATACCGTTCGCGGTCTCGATGGACGCGATCTGCTTCGCGGCAACGAAGGCAACGATGTGCTGATCGGCGGCACCGGAAGCGACAGTCTGTTCGGCGGCGCCGGCAATGATTCGCTCGACGGCGGTGTTGGCAACGACGTCCTCGACGGCGGGTTCGGCGCCGATACCATGATTGGCGGCGTGGGTGACGATCAATACTTCGTCGGTGCTTCCGACGATCGCATCGTTGAGGCGAGCGGCGAAGGCACCGACGTCGTCAACAGTTTCGTTAACTTCGATCTGAGCGCGCCGGACAATCTCAATATCGAAAACCTCAATCTGCTGGGTGTCGCCAACATTGCCGGCACCGGAAACGCTGGCGGCAACATCATCGTCGGCAACGATGGTGATAACACCCTCGACGGCCTTGCCGGCAACGATACCATTGACGGTGGTCTCGGTGACGACTGGGTCCGTGGCGGAGCAGGCGCGGATCTTCTGACCGGCGGTGACGGCGGCGATCTTTTCTTCTTCGATCCGGAACAGGCGAGCGACGGCGTCGCGGAGCAGGATACCATAACCGATTACGACGCGCTGACCGGGGACATCCTGGCGCTGCGTCCTGGTGTCTCCGTCGTCTCCACCGCTACGGGCGCAGGCGGATTGCTGGTGACGCTCACCGGAGGGGACACGGTCCTGCTCGAAGGCGTGAGCGATCCCGCCGATGTTGTCGTCGCAATCGCCGGGACGAACGATTCAGACTCGATCACGGGAACGGGCGATCCGGACACCATTCTTGGATTCAACGGCAACGATACGATCGAAAGCTCCGGCGGCGGCGATTCCGTGCGCGGCTACGCCGGCGAGGACCTGATCGCCGCGGGTGACGGCGACGATACCATCTCGGGCGATAGCGGTAACGATACGCTCGACGGGGGCGCCGGGGCCGATTCGTTGCTGGGCGACGAAGGCAACGACAGTCTTTTCGGCGGTGCCGGCAACGATACGCTGGACGGCGGGACATGGCAGGATCAGATGTTCGGCCTCGACGGGGACGATACCTACCTCGTCGATAACAATGGCGACGTCGTTCTCGAATTGCTTGGCCAGGGCATCGATACCGTCGTCAGCACCGCGAGTTTCGTCCTCGGAGACAACGTCGAAAACCTCATCCTTGCGGGCAGCAATGCGATCGGTGAGCCGCTGAATCTGAACGGCAGCGGCAATGCGCTCGCCAACGCCATTACCGGCAACGACGGCGAGAACAGTCTCCAAGGCCAGGACGGAGACGATACGATTTCCGCCAACGGCGGCGACGATTCGCTCGTCGGCGGCGACGGCGCCGATGTTCTCGATGCGGGCGATGGCAATGACAACGTCCTCGCCGGTACCGGTAACGATACTGCCGATGGCGGCGCCGGCAACGATTCGCTCGAGGGCGATGACGGGGCCGACGACCTTACCGGCGGCGATGGCGACGATACGCTCGAAGGGGGCGGCGACGTCGATACGCTGACAGGCGGCACGGGACGCGACCTGTTCGTCTTCCTAGCAGCATCTGGATCGGCGTTCGGCTCCGGAGACCAACTCACTGATTTTGTAAGCGGTACCGACAAGCTCGATGTCGGCGGCGTTGCGCCGCTCGGCGTGTTCATCGGCGATGCCGCATTCACCGGCGGAGACGGGATCATCGAGATCCGCTTCGACGCCGGTGCCCAGCAGGCGCAGGTCGACGTCAACGATGACGGGGTTTTCGACGCCGGGGACCTAGAAATCAATGGCGTCAGCTCTCTGACGGTTGACGACGTCCAGTTCGTCACGCGGATAATCGGCACGACGGGCAGCGATACCCTCACCGGCACACCGGGTGACGACAGCATTTCCGGTTTCGCCGGCAACGATTCCCTGACGGCGCTCGGCGGCAACGATACTCTCGACGGCGGCGACGGCCGCGATACGCTGAACGGCAGCGAAGGCAACGACCTGCTGATCGGCGATAGCGAAACCTTCGGCTTCAATAATGCGGACTCGCTGTCGGGGGGCGATGGTGCGGATACGCTGCAAGGCGGCACCGATGCCGATACGCTTGCCGGTAACGTCGGCGATGACCTTCTCGACGGCGGCGACGGCAACGACAGCCTCTCCGGTGGGGACGGCAACGACAACCTGATGGGCGGCGACGGTGCTGACCGGCTCTCCGGCGACGAAGGCAACGACTCCCTCGACGGCGGTAAGGGAAACGACCGGCTTGCTGGCGGCGGCGGCGATGACACCCTGGTCGGCGGCGCGGACAACGACAGTCTTGATGGAGGTTTGGGCGAGGATCGGCTCGATGGAGGCGACGGCAACGACACGCTGATCGGCGGTGAAGACGCCGATCTTTTGATCGGCGGTGATGGCAACGACAGTGCCGTCGGCGGCCTCGGCGACGATTCACTCGATGCCGGCCTTGGTGCCGATGTGCTGACGGGCAACGATGGCAACGATACCATCGCCGCTGGACTGGGCGATGATACGGTCTCGGCCGGAGTTGGTGATGATTCCGTCGACGGAGGCGACGGTGCCGATCGCATCGCCGGCGATCAGGGGAATGATACGGTTTTCGGTGGCGCCGGCGCCGATATCTTCGTTTTCGAAGAGATCGAGGGACTCGACGGTATTGTCGACATCAACGTCATCAGCGATTACAGCGCGGCGGAAGGCGACGTCATCGGCCTCTCACGTGGTGTGCGCCTCGCTTCGTCGGCGACGGTTGGCGGCGAGGTGGTCCTGACGCTGGTGGGTGGCGACGAAATCCACATCACTGGCGTTACCGATCCCAACGACGTGCAGGTCGCGCTGCTGGGCACGGCCGGAAACGACGCACTGACCGGAAGTCCCGGCAATGAGTTGATCCTCGGCTTCGACGGCAACGACACGCTCGACGCGCTCGGCGGCGATGACGAGTTGCAAGGCGGAAACGGAGCGGACGTGCTCATGGGCGGATCGGGGGCCGACACGCTCGATGGCGGAGCCGGTGCCGATACGCTCGATGGCGGTGACGGCAACGACCATATGGTCGGCGGCGTTGACGATTTTCACCAAGACACAAGAGACTTCCTGCACGGTGCAGCCGGCAACGATACCCTTGAGGGTGGCGCCGGTGGAGATGGCCTGTTTGGCGACGACGGCGACGACCTCATTCAGGGCGGAACCGGCGCTGACGGGTTGTTCGGTGATGTCGGTAACGACACGCTTGTCGGCGGTGACGACAACGACCGGGCGTTTGGCGGCGATGGCAACGACAGTCTCGACGGTGGCCTCGGCGCAGACAGCCTCGATGGCGGTGAAGGGAACGATGCGATTGACGCGGGGGACGGCGATGATCGGGTGCTCGCCGGATTGGGCGCGGACACCGCGATCGGCGGCATCGGTGACGATACGGTGGCCGGCAACCTGGGCGACGATATCGTCCAGGGTGGGGATGGTAACGACAGCCTGATGGGCAATTTCGGCAACGATATGGTTCTGGGAGAAGCCGGCAACGATACGGTCAATGGCAGTGAAGGGAACGACAGCATCGATGGCGGCGAGGGCGACGACTGGATGCTGGGCAAGAGCGGCAGCGACGTCATCACCGGCGGTGATGGAGCCGATACGTTCGTTCTCCGACTGGAGGAGGCATCCGACGGCGTCAGCGATGCCGATGTGATTACCGATTATGACCGCGCCGAGGGCGATATTCTCGAACTCGTCAACGGCGTTCACATCGAAGCCTCCGCGGTTGTCGCCGGCAACCTCGTCCTGACGCTGACCGGTGGCGATCAAGTTCGGCTCGACGGGATCACCGATCTTGCCGACGTTAACGTGGCGAGCACCGGTACCATCGGCGATGACACCCTGATTGGCACCACCGGAAGCGATCAGCTTCTCGGTCTTGCCGGCAAGGACAGCGTCGATGGCGGCGCGGGAGACGACATTGTCGACGGCGGGAGCGGCAACGACACGGTCATCGGTGGCGACGGCAACGATACAATCGTCGCCGGTCAGGGCAGCGACTCGCTCTCGGGGGGTGACGGCAACGACCTCTTCGTCTTCGAGCTGCAGCGCGGCTATGCCCAGGATACCGTCACCGACTTCCAGAACGGCGTCGACAAGATCGATCTCACGGCGTTTGGCTTTGCCGACTTCGACTCGCTGGCGGCGGTCGTTCAGAACCGCGGTGCCGATACGTTTCTCAACCTCTCCAGCGTCGGTGGCGAAAATCTTCTGATCACGGGACTCAACGTCTTCGAGCTTTCCGCCTCCGACTTCCTCATCTAACCGCCATTTGCGGCGTCTTCCTGGAAAGGCCCGGGTTTCCCCCGGGCCTTTTTTCGTCGCGCGTGAACACGTGTGAACCGGCGCGCGGAACCGGGAACACAAGATCTGCCGACCGGGAGTTGCCGTCCCGCAAGCCAAACCACGGCCGTTTTCATCGGCGCGCGGCTGTGCGATGGCGTCAGTGCGTGGGGGAACAATCGGAAAGAGTGATGGCTGCGTAAAATGTGCGAGCCGGCTCGCCGGTCTGGTCGTCGTCGCTGATCAACGCCACGTAACGCAGCCGCTGCTTGGGCGCATGGCCGAAAGCGGCGCGGTAATCGGCGACAAGGTCGCGGGTTTCCTCGCGCCAGGTTCCGACGGCGTCGTCTCCCTCGAGTTTGACGATCACGAGGCTGTCAGGGTGGCGGGGATTGCGGATGAGGGTGCCAATTTCTCCCGGGGTGGCGGTCCATGCATAGGCAAGCGTCGGGACATCGGGGGCCAGCAGGCTCGGCTCGCCGAAACCGAAGAAGACCACTCCGGAGAAATCCTCGCTCTCGCTTCGGCGCAGATCCGCCGACGGCTGCAACTGGTCAAGGCGCCAGCGCCAATGAACGATGGCGAAATCGCGGAGATCGGCATTGACCTTGGCGTAAAGCGCCGATGCCCCGGCGGGGGTGGCTTCAATGACCGGAACACCGTCGAGCCGGGTGTTGTGAAACGCCGAATGACCGGTAAAATCGTGGCGCACCCAGGCTTGCTCGACCGGCTCCGCCGGATCGATCAGCGTCCGCTGGCAGACCGAAGGGTCTGCGCCGGCCGGCCAGCAGGCGCAAAGGGCGACGATCAGGCTGGCGGCGAGCGCCCCGGCGTGGCGGCACCCGCTGTTCGTCCCCGCGCGACGCTCGTCAGCCATCCGCGCGATCATGGCGTTGCGGAAAACGGCGCTGTGGTGTCGTTGAGATCCCAGTCGTAGTCGAGAAAGCTGATCGGGACCCGCCGCTCCCGGATCGCTGTGCGTGCGGTGGGATCATCAGCCAGAAGGTCGGCGTAAGCGCCGAGAGTCGCGGCAACTGATGTAAAGCCACGCTCCCCCTTGGAAAAATCGCCGCCGTACCAGTCAAAGATGCGCGAGATCTCAAGCGATCTTGGGGCAGGAACGAAGCGGTTGCGCGAGCGGTCGGCAAGGAAGTTACGCAGGCCGTCCTCGAGTTGGGCATCGAGATGGTCGGCCGTGTAGGCCTCATTGCGCAGCATCGGGCAGCCGATCGAAGCGCAGACGAGGGCGAAGTGAACACGCGGCTCATCGAACGCCCCCGGCGCGCGGATCATTTTGTGCTCGATATCGTCCAGGCTGTGACGGGCGCCGAGCAAGGTGAAGAACGGGTGCTGCCAGGGCGAGGCGGCCAGTGATCCCAGGTCACGGATCAAGTGGAGGTTGGGATAGGCGGTCAGAATGAGGTCGATGGTGAATGCGTTGTAAGCGTTGATCAGGAAGGCAAGCCGCTCATCGCGGCTCCAGGCGTCGAAGTCAGCCTCGCTGATCGCGGAGAGCTCCGCCAGGTAGGCATCGAGCGCGCTGCGTTCTGCCTTGAAGCCCTGGTAATCGACGCGTGATTCGGTGCCGTCGGGGGAAACCACGACGTGCTTGCGGAGCAGAGCATCCCAGGCGGCATGATGGTGATCGAAGTCGGCAGCCGAGAAGCTTGCGGGTGTGACCCAAAATCGGCGTTCGATGAGGTCGGGGCTGTCGAAATGGCGGCGCGCGGTGAACGCCGTGGCGTGGCGGCCCCATTCGCGCATGGCGCCGGCGCTGTCGATGCCCATCGGCCAGAACAGAAATCGCTCGCCGCGCTCCGTTCCCGGCACCAAACCGTCGGGTCCGAAGGCACTGCGGCTGCCGGTCGCGGTTGGCAGAGCACGAAGGGTCCGGTAGTCGAGGAGCGTGTAGGCAACGCCAGCACCGCCGGGGTCCGCGCCGACGTGGATGACGAAATGGGTTCGGCTCTGGGTCGTAACGGCGATGCGCTGCGGCGGAACCGTCGACGGGGCCTTTGCCGGGATGAATGCCCATTCGCTCTCACCCTCTGGCGCCGGCCGGGCGGTGACCCGCTCGGTCGGGAAGAACGTATGATAGCAGCCGCACGGATGGATCGTATCGTAGACGAGCGGCTGGCCGGCTTCATCGAGAGTGATGCGAAAGACCACACCATCGAGATGTCCGGCCAGCGTGTCGATCCAGCCGCGCTCGGGGCGCTCGGGAAACCACAGTGTGTAGACAAGCTGGAGCAGAACCTGATCACGATAGCGGGTGAACGCAACATCGCGGTAGATGGCGGGGTGGTCGATGGCGACGGTGGGGGCGGTTCCGCCCTGCCAGGTGAGCGGTCCGAACCGATCATAATCGGCGGCGGTACCGACAATGAATACCGGCGCGTAGGCGTCGAGCAATGTTGTCTTCTGGTCTGAGGTGAGCCGGGGGATGCCGAGCGCGTCCTTATTTGCATGGGCGAAGATCGCGGCGATATTGTCGGCGTCGACGGCACCGACCGCCGGGACGAATCGTACGGTGGGGCCGCCCGCGGCGTCGGTGATGCCGGTGTAGGTTCCGACATCGGCGTTGGCGCGCTCGACGAGCACTACCGTCTGCTTCTGCGCGGCGTCCACTCCCATTGAGAAGGGAACGCTGACCAGGGGGTAGAGGCCGAGGACGCGCTGCCAGTCGTTGTAGTCGTCGGGAACGTGGGTTCGTGAGATCAACAG
Organism: Rhodospirillales bacterium; assembly: GCA_016712595.1. Lineage (NCBI taxonomy): Bacteria > Pseudomonadati > Pseudomonadota > Alphaproteobacteria > Rhodospirillales > Rhodospirillales bacterium. The sequence goes on along the minus strand of JADJQT010000001.1, from coordinate 26,188 downwards.
CGCGCGCTGGTCTGTCGATGCCAGGTCGCTTGCGATCAGAACCGTCCGGCAGCGTTCGGTCTTGGTCGCTATATCCTCCCCCTTGCCGTCGCCCTTCGCAGAAACGAGGGCAGCCTGCTGCTTCGGCGAAAGATTGCTCACCTCATCCTGGCGTGCCTCGGCGTCGAGCGACGCCAGGCGTTCGACCCAGGCGGCGAACGCCTGGTTATCTCGCGCCGCTTCGGCCGCGAACGACGCCGAGAAACGGTCGGCGCGCAAATAGGGAAAGCCCGGTATGTGGTAGGCGCCAGCATCGCCAATACCGGCGCGATCGACGGCGGAGTCGAGATCGGCGAACCACCGGGCACAGTCCCGGACCTCGCCGGGCGGCGCTGCGAGGTCCGATGACAGCGGTGCCTCGATGCCGGCGCAGGCCGCCGCCAGAACCGGTAGTAGAACCAGCGCGGACCGCCAGACTTGACGGCAGCGAAAAAAGAGGCGGGCCGAAGTCATCACGAGGGACTTTCTGCTTTGAGATTGCGAGGCTGCGGCGGATGGCGCTTAGCTCTGGTTGGCTGCTCGCGCGCGCCGCTCGATCTCGTCGATCATGCTGCGGAACTGATCGCGGATGTTCTGGCGGATCGCCCATTCGGCGATGAAATCCGGCAGATCGATGTCGGGACGGATGGGCCCATTCCAGCTGAGGACGAACTCATTCTCGTTCTCGGCGCCAGCGACTTTCTGAATGTGATAGGCACCGTCCAGGGCGCGAATGTTGCCGCTGACGATTTTTGCGGTGATTGTCGAGGGCGGGTATTCGTCGGATTCGATCACGACGTCGATCGGATAGCTGAGAAAACTGTTACCGGCATTCCCCTCCTGTTCGACGATCGCCCCCGTGCCGAACCGCTCAATCACCCGGCTCGAGTTCATCCCGGGAATGAATTCGGCGAGATGATCGTAGTCGGTCAGAGTCTGCCAGATGATCGCGAAGGGGGCGTGCACCTGTGCCGATGCGGTGACCGCGACGCTGACGTCGGTCACCTTCGCGTCGACGGCCAGGTGATCCGAAGCTTCGGCGGTGAGGGTTGCGAAGAAAACGCCGACCGTCGCAAAACCTAAAGCAATCGGACGGCGCAGAGAGGGCGCAAAACCCATGGTCATCATCGATCCAGTCGAGGGCCGTACATATCGTCGCCGATTGCGCCTGGGGTGTCTAATCACATAGCTGAACATTTTGCGAAGCTTTGGACCGATCGTCGCCTTTCGCCGTCCACCCATGAGTTGGGATCAGCACAATCGACAAAACATCTATCAGCATGGGGCAGGCGCCATACAATCACTGTGACGTGATCGTATAGCGCGAGATTCGACGTATCGCTCTCGTCTAGAATTCCCGGCGCTCCGCATGACATTGGAGTTTGCGACCGCCAAAGGAGGGCGAGACGTTGTGGACCTGGGCGAAAGCTTGCGATCGCCAATCCCGCCACCCCCGCCCGGCGCGCGGGCGGCGCGGAAGAACCGGAGGGCTCACTGGACAGCTTAGGGCGATCGTCGTTGCCATCGTCGCCGCTATCTTCGTGCTGCCGGTCGAAGGACGGCCATCCGCTGCGGGTGACGGGCGGGCGCTCGCCGCAGAAGGCAGCGCCAGCGAGCCCTGGATCGTTTCGGCCGATGCTGCGCGCGAGTTGATCGCGAACGGCGCCATCGTGCTCGATGCCCGTGAGCCGCATCTCAAGGCGGCGCGCCGGCTGCCGGGGGCGGTTACGGTGCGCTGGGAGGCGTTCTCGCAGACACTCGCCCCCAATCAGGGTCTGCTGCTCAGCGACGATGCGGCAATGACCCGGCGCCTGCAGGCCCTCGGTCTTAGTGCCCGCCGTCCCGTCGTCGTCGTCGCCGACCCAGTCCGTGGCTGGGGGGAAGATGGGCGGATCGTCTGGATGCTGCGCACTCTCGGTCATCCTCGGGCGGTTCTGATCGACGGTGGGATCAGGGCGCTGGGGCGCGGGGGTTTTCCCCAGATCTCTAAGCCGGCAGCGCCGGGTGATTTCGTCGTCCATCGCGATCCGCGCTGGCTTGCCGATCGCGAGCAGGTGCGCGCCGAGCTCGGCTCGCCCGCCGCCGTATTCGTCGACGTCCGCGAGCCGCGCGAGTTCGCCGGGGCAACGCCGTACGGAGAATCGCGCGGGGGCCACCTTCCCGGTGCCCGACCCCTTTATTACAAGGATCTCCTCGATGGCGACGGCCGCCTGCTGCCGCAAGCGCAGCTCGTTCGGCTGCTTGCGGCGCAGGGCATTGATGACGGCCACGAAGTCATTGCCTATTGCACCGGCGGCGTCCGTGCCGCCTGGTTCACCAGTGTGCTCAACGACCTCGGCATGAGCGTTCGAAACTACGCCGGTTCGATGTGGGAATGGTCGGCGCAGCCAGCGGCGTCATATCCACTGATCTCGGCCGCCGAGTGAGGCCTCAGCCGGACGGGATCGCCCGAGAAAATGCGGGTGCCCGCGCTGTCATTCGCCAGCGATGACGCCCGATTCTTCCAACGCGCTTGACGGTCGCGCGTGGACGCGCGCGTGCGAGCCGGTCAGCCGCGTTCGCGCCGGCGTCTTTGCGGTCTGCCTCGTGCTGGCGTTCGCACTTTGCGCCGTAACCGGGCAGTTTCTCGCCACCCGTTCAACGCCCGTCGCGGTGATGATCGCCCACGGGGCGATGTTCGCCGCTTGTATCCTGGTGTGGCTGGCCGGCCTGCAGGCGTCGCTCCGGCACACCGGCCTCGTCCTCATTCTCGCCGCGGTGGCTGCCCGGCTGGTGCTGCTGCCATTCCCGGCATCGGACGACGTCAACCGTTATCTGTGGGAAGGCCGCCTGGTGCTGGCCGGCGAGAGCCCTTACGCGGCGCTGGCAGCCGACGTGGGCGAGGCGCAGCGCGACACGGTCTGGGAGGGTATCAATAACAAGGCCAAGCGCACCGTCTACCCGCCGCTGGCCGAATTGATGTTCGCCGCCGCTGTCGCGCTCGGCTATCACCCTTTGGCCGTGAAGCTGCCGTTGGTGGCGGCGGAGATCGGCATCCTCTGCCTGCTGCTCGCCGAATTGCGGCGGCGGCGGCTCCCCGAGGCCAACCTTGCCCTCGTCGCCTTCAATCCGGTGCTGCTCCTCGGCACCGCCGGCGAGGGCCATTACGACGCGCTGTTCGTCCTGGCGATGCTGGTGGCGCTGGTGGCGCACGCCCGGGGCCGTCGCGGTTGGGGATGGCTCGCGCTCGCCGTCGCGGTAGAACTCAAGCTTGTCGCCATTTTGCTCGTTCCGCTGCTGTTACGCCGAGGGGGCTGGCGCGCTGCCTGGATTTTTCTCCTCGTATCGGCGGTTCCGGCGCTGCCGTTCGTCACCGATCTTCCCGATCTCGCTGGCGGACTCTTCGCCTTCGGCGTGGAGACCTACCATGACGGCTTTCTGCCGGCGATCCTGCGTGCCGCCGGCCTCGACGCGCGAACCGCGGCCTGTGTCAGTTTGCTCGTGCTCGCGCTATGGGCGGGCCTCATCGCGTGGCGAGTGAGCGATGCCTGGCGCGGGGCGTTCCTCGTTCTCGGCGGCCTGCTCCTGCTCTCGCCGGTTGTCCACGTCTGGTATTTCATCTGGATCGTGCCGTTCCTCGCCCTGCGACCGCAGCCGGCGTGGCTGCTGGCGAGTGGCCTGCACGGCTTCTATTACGTCGCTTGGGCGCACGCACTGACGGCCGGCGCCTGGCTTCAGCCCGCCTGGGCGTGGTGGGCGCAGTGGGCGCCGTTCGCGGTGGTCCTCGTCCTGACGTCCTGGCCGGCGGCGTGTCGGCTCCTCGCCGTGCGCCGAGCGTGCGAGCGCGAGCGTCCACCCCCGTGCAGCATCTCCGCGGTTGTCCCGGCGTACGAGGAAGCCGAGGGCATCGCCGCCAGCGTGCGGGCGCTCCTCGATCAAGGCCCGTCACTGATCGAGATCATCGTCGTCGATGGCGGCTCGCGCGACGCGACTGCCGAGCGCGCCTGGCAAGCCGGCGCGTGCGTCATCAACGGGCCGCGAGGGCGGGGTGGGCAGATCGCGGCGGGGATCGCCGTGGCCCGCGGCGACGTGGTCTGGGTGGTCCATGCCGACGTCCGGCCGGCACCGGGCACTGCCGCCGCTATCCTCGGCGCGCTACAAGCCGACGATGCGGTCTGCGGCGGTGCGGTGGGGCTAACGTTCTCACGCGCTGATCCGCTGCTTCTCACCATTGAGGCGCTGAACGCCGGACGTTCGGCACTCTTTGACCTGAGCTTTGGCGATCAGGGTCAGTTCGTTCGCCGGGACGTCCTGGCCGGTGTCGGCGGCTTTCCGGAGGTGCCGTTGATGGAGGACGTCGAGCTGGCGCTGCGGCTGAGGCGGGCTGGTCCCCTCGTGCATCTCGGCCGCAATGGCATCGCGTCAAGCCGGCGCTGGGAGTGTTCGCCGCCGCTCGCCCGCATCGGCGTCGTCCTGCACTTCACGGCGCGCTATCTGCTCTCTCGTCGCCGCGCCCGGCTCGCCGAGGACCTCTTCACGCAGTACTACGGCGGCGACGCCACGCCCGTGGCGCCGATCCGCACCGCAGTCGAGACAAGGTGATCGGATTTCGCGAGCTGTCTATGGTCAGACGGGCGCGGCTCTGCTACCCACGATGCAGGTTTCGGCGGCGACGAGTCCGCGCTTCTCCCCGCGCGGCGGGTCTCTCGCCGGCAAGTGGATGCCGTCCATGTTCGAGTGGGCTCAGCACTATTACCGCTGGTTGCACGGCCAATGGCCCGCGGGCGTCGTCGAAAAGCTGCCGGCGCTCGGGGAAAATGGCGCCACCAACCTTGCGGGCGTGCGGATCGTCGGCGATCTCACCGGCATTCCGCTGCTGAAGTTCGCCGCCGACACCGGCGCGCGGGCGGTGCAGGCGATTCTCGCCGAGCCCGGGTTCTTGCCCGGAGGCGGCGGTCCCGACGTTCTCGACCTCGCGATCGTCGGCGGCGGCGTGTCAGGGTATGCTGCGGCCGCCGAGGCCCGCAAGGCCGGCCTGCGTTTCGCCTTGTTCGAGGCGCAGGGGCCGTTCGCCACGATCGCCGACTTCCCCAAAGGCAAGCCGATCTACACCTATCCCACGCAGATGACGCCCGAAGGCGAGATCCGCTTCACCGCGACGGTCAAGGAGGACCTCTTCGACGAACTCCAGGCGCAGACGGCGGGGATCGAGGCGACGATTCTGCGCGTCGAGAGGATCGAGCGGCAGGGGGGTCTCCTCCAGCTTATTGCCGGCACGCAGAGAATCCGCGCGGAACGGGTGATCGTCGCCATCGGTCGCAGTGGTCATTACCGCAAGCTGGGCGTTCCGGGGGAAGACAGCGACAAGGTCTACAATCGCCTGCACGACCCTCGCGATTTCGCCGATCGTGATGTTCTCGTCGTCGGCGGCGGCGACTCGGCGCTGGAGGCCGCGATCGCGCTCGCCCGCGCCGGCGCCCACGTTACCCTCAGCTACCGCCGAGCCGGCTTTGCCCGCGCCAAGGCGGAGAACGTCGAGGCGATCAAGCGACTGGGCGGTTCTGTACGATTATTGCTCGGCAGCACGCTGACGCGCATCGATCCCGAAAAGGTCCAACTCGCCAATGCCGCCGGAAACGAGTTGAGCCTCGTCAACGACGTCGTCTTCGCGATGACCGGCCGCGAGGCGCCGCTCGATTTCTTTCGCCGCAGCGGCCTCGCCATTGCCGGTGAATGGGGCTGGCGCGGCTGGGCCGGGCTGATGCTGATGCTTGCCTTCAGCGTCTGGCTGTTCCACTGGAAAAAATTCGGCTTTTCGATCGGCGGCGAACTGTTTCCCGCGGTCAACCTGCCCTGGCTCAACCCCGCGCTTTGGGTCGAGGGTGCGCGCGATGTGCTGGGCGTGGCGGCGGGTGATCCAACCAGCCTGCTCTATACGCTGCTCAGTTCGGCGCGCGATCCCAACTTCTGGTATGCGCTCGCCTACTGCACCCTCGTCGTCGTCTTTGGCATCCGCCGGGTGCGCCGCCGCAGGACACAATACGTTGCTTGGCAGACCCTCACTCTCGTCGCCATTCAGTGCGTGCCGCTGTTCGTTCTGCCGCAGATCCTGCTGCCGTGGATGGGTCGCAACGGCTTTTTCCATGACGGCGCCGTCCTGCAACCGTTCGCCGACGTCTTTTTCGAGCGCTACGACACGCTGGGCGAGGAGCGGGCCTACTGGCGAGCTTACGGCTTCGTCCTCGCCTGGCCGTTGTTCGTCTACAACTGGTTCACCCAGCAACCGCTGTGGGGATGGCTCGCGGTCGGCTCGATCCAGACCTTCGTGGTGATCCCGTTTCTTGTCCGCGCCTACGGTAAGGGCGCCTACTGCGGCTGGATCTGCTCGTGCGGTGCGCTCGCCGAGACGCTGGGCGACGTCCATCGCCACAAAATGCCACATGGCCCTGGCGTCAATCGCTGGAACATGGTGGGGCAGACGTTTCTCGTTCTGGCGACGCTGATCCTCGTCCTCAGGATCCTCTCCTGGGTGCTGCCGGAGAGCGGGTTTGCCACAGCCTATGATGCCCTCGTCGCCGGTGTGCCGGTACTGAATTACGAATACTTCGTCGATTTGCTTTTCGCCGGCGTTCTCGGCATCGCCTTCTATTTTCACTTCTCGGGTCGGGTGTGGTGCCGGTTCGCCTGCCCGCTTGCGGCACTGATGCACATCTACGCGCGGTTTTCACGGTTCCGCATCTTTGCCGAGAAGAAGAAATGCATCTCGTGCAACGTCTGCACCAGCGTCTGCCATCAGGGTATCGACGTGATGAACTTCGCCAACAAGGGCCTCGATATGATTGACCCCGAGTGCGTGCGCTGTTCCGCGTGCGTGCACGCCTGCCCGACCGGGGTCCTGACCTTCGGCTCCATCGGCAAGGACGGCCAGCCGGTTTACGATCGCCTCGCCGCCCGTTCCGCGCCGACTTCACCCGGGGAATAAGATCGACTTAGTCGCGCATCCGATCGCGCTCAGAATGGAATCTCGTCATCGAAGTCAGGGGAAGGACCGGCCGGATCGCTTCGTCCGGACGAGCGTCCGCCGCCGCCATAGGCGCCCGCGGACGGCTCGTATGAATCGCCGCTCCCGCCGAATCCGCCACCGCTGCTACCGCCACCGCTGCTACCGCCGCCCTCTCCGCGGCCGTCGAGCAACGTCAGCTCACCGCGGAATCGACCAATGACAATTTCCGTGGTGTAGCGCTCCTGCCCATCTTGGCCGGCCCATTTGCGCGTCTGCAAAGCGCCTTCGAGATAAACCTTGGAACCCTTGCGCAGGTAGCGCTCGGCGATCTCACCCAGCTTGTCGTTGAAAATGACCACTCGATGCCATTCGGTGCGTTCCTTGCGGTCACCGCTGCCCCGGTCCTTCCACGACTCCGAGGTGGCAACCGAAAGGTGGACGATCCGGCTGCCGTCCTGGGTATTGCGGACCTCCGGATCTCGCCCGAGATTGCCGACGAGAATGACCTTGTTGACCGATCCTGCCATGTGCCTCGACCCGAAAAGGCGCGCGCCGCCTTGCGCCCAAGTATGTTCGTGCTACGTTCACTCTTAGCGGGCTGCAGCGCGCCAGCCCGAAGCGCCGAACACTACAATCGCCGAACACTACAATCAAAATCAAACTCGCAAGCGCTGCGAGCGGCAAACTAAGGAGCTGCATCGCCATATCAGGCCGGCACGCATGATCGCACCACCGAGGGGATCTATCAGGCGAGCACGACGGGCGGTATTCTCTCGTTCCACAGGACGGAGCAGGTATGGATAAGATCGTCATCCGCGGCGCACGTGAGCACAACTTGCGTAATGTCGATGTCGACATCCCCCGCGATCGCTTGACGGTGATCACCGGCCTTTCCGGTTCAGGGAAGTCAAGCCTGGCGTTCGATACGATCTACGCCGAAGGCCAGCGCCGGTATGTGGAATCGCTCTCGGCCTACGCCCGGCAGTTCCTCGACCTCATGCAAAAACCGGACGTCGATTCGATCGAAGGGCTGTCGCCGGCAATATCGATCGAGCAAAAGACGACATCGAAGAACCCGCGCTCGACCGTGGCGACCGTCACCGAGATCTACGACTACATGCGCTTGTTATGGGCGCGCATCGGCATTCCGCATTCGCCAGCGACCGGCCTTCCGATCGAGAGCCAGACGGTGAGTCAGATGGTCGATCGCATCCTTGCCATGCCCGAAGGCCGCCGTCTGCTGATTCTTGCCCCGGTCGTTCGCGGACGCAAGGGCGAGTACCGCAAGGAACTGGCGGAGTTCCAGAAGCGGGGATACCAGCGGGTGAAAATCGACGGCGCGTTGTGCGACATCGATCAGGTGCCCGCCCTCGACAAGAAGAAAAAGCACGACATCGACATCGTTGTCGACCGCATCGTCGTGCGCGGCGGAATCGCCGGGCGCCTGGCCGAGAGCCTGGAATCGGGCATCGGCCTTGCCGATGGACTGGTCTATGCCGAAGACGCCGACAGCGGTGACCGCACGACGTTCTCCGCCAAGTTCGCCTGTCCAGTTTCGGGCTTTACCATCGACGAGATCGAGCCGCGCCTGTTTTCTTTCAACAACCCCTTCGGCGCCTGTCCCGCCTGTGATGGCCTTGGCACCGAGATGTATTTCGATGTCGAGCTGGTCGTTCCTGACGACCAGCTGACGCTTGCTCAGGGAGCCATCGCCCCGTGGGCGAACAGCAGCTCGCAATATTACCGGCAGACATTGCAAGCGCTGGCGACACACTTCCACTTCGAGCTATCGACACCATTTCACGCCCTTTCGGAACGGGTCCGCCAGATCATTTTGTTCGGCGCGAAGAACGAAGCAACGACGTTTCATTACCACGACGGCGTGCGAGACTATCAGGTGACCAAGCCGTTCGAGGGCGTCGTCCCCAATCTCGAACGGCGCTGGCGCGAGACCGAGAGTTCGTGGGTTCGCGAGGAAATGTCGCGCTTCCAGACGGTCAGCCGCTGCGAGACGTGCGCCGGCAAGCGACTGAAGCCGGAGGCCCTGGCGGTGAAGGTCGACGGCCTCGACATCAGCGCCGCCACGGATTTCTCCATTGAGGCGGCCGTCGGCTGGTTTGGCGCGCTCGACGGGCGGTTGAACGTGCAGCAGCGGGAAATCGCACGTCGTATCTTGCGCGAAATCAACGAGCGGCTCGGGTTTCTCGCCAACGTCGGACTCGGTTACCTGTCGCTCGGGCGAGCGTCCGGTACGCTCTCCGGCGGGGAGAGCCAGCGGATTCGTCTTGCCTCGCAGATCGGATCGGGATTGACCGGCGTTCTCTATGTGCTCGATGAGCCGTCAATCGGCTTGCACCAGCGCGACAATGACCGATTGCTTTCGGCCCTCAAGCGCTTGCGCGACATCGGCAACACGGTAATTGTCGTCGAGCACGACGAAGACGCCATTCGCCAAGCCGATTACCTGATCGACATGGGCCCGGGCGCCGGCGTGCACGGCGGCCGCGTCGTCGCCCGTGGCACGCCAGAAGAGGTAATGTCCAACCCGGAGAGCCTGACCGGCCAGTATCTCGCCGGATTCCGGCAGATCCCCCGGCCGTCGCGCCCGAGCATGGCGCCAGCGCGGGCGGTGCTGACCGTTGTTGGTGCGCGCGCCAACAACCTGCGCAATCTGACCGTCTCCTTTCCGCTCGGCGCGTTCGTTTGTGTTACTGGCGTGTCGGGAGGCGGCAAGTCGACGCTGGTGATCGAGACCCTCTATAAAGCACTGGCCCGCCGGCTGATGGGCGCCCGTGAGCACCCTGGCGAGCACGAGCGCATCGACGGCATTGAGCTGATCGACAAGGTGATCGACATCGACCAGTCGCCGATCGGCCGCACGCCCCGCTCCAACCCCGCCACCTATACCGGCGCGTTCACCCCGATCCGCGACTGGTTCGCGGGCTTGGCCGAGGCCAAGGAGCGCGGCTACCGGCCCGGCCGCTTCTCCTTCAACGTCAAGGGTGGGCGCTGCGAGGCCTGCCAGGGCGACGGTGTGATCAAGATCGAGATGCACTTCCTGCCCGACGTCTACGTGCAGTGCGATACCTGCAAGGGAAAGCGCTACAACCGCGAGACCCTCGAGGTGATGTTCCGCGGCAGGTCGATCGCCGATGTCCTCGATATGACCGTCGAGGAGGGGGCGGAGTTCTTCAAGGCCGTTCCCGCCATCCGCGACAAGCTGACGACGCTGCAGCGGGTCGGCCTCGGCTACATCCACCTCGGCCAGCAGGCGACGACGCTGTCCGGCGGCGAGGCGCAGCGGGTCAAGCTGGCGAAGGAGCTGTCGCGCCGGGCGACCGGCCGCACTGTCTACATCCTCGACGAGCCGACCACCGGCCTGCACTTCGAGGACGTGCGCAAACTGCTCGAAGTGCTGCAGGCGCTGGTCGAGCCTGGCAACACCATCATCGTCATCGAGCATAATCTCGAGGTGATCAAGACCGCCGACTGGATCATCGACCTTGGCCCGGAGGGTGGCAGCGGCGGTGGCGATCTCGTTGCCGCCGGCACTCCCGGCGAGGTAGCGGCGTGCGCGCAGAGCTACACCGGCCGCTACCTCGCTCCATTCCTGGACAAGACCAGCCGGCGCAAGACTGCGTAGCGCCGTGACGCCGGCAAGTGCCGGGGCAGGGCCACGCCCGCGCTGGGCTCAGGCAGCCGGCTGGTCGCCGTGCCGGGGGGGTGGGGCGCGGTCGAGTTCGGCGAGCTCGTCGTCGGTGAACAGGCGCGAGCGGGTCAGAAAGCGCACGCCTTCCGGGCTTTCGAGCGAAAAGCCGGAGCCGCGGCCTGGCACCACGTCGATGATGAGCTGGCTCTGGGTGAAGAACGCGTACTGCTCACCCCACATCCAGAAAGCGCTGCCGGCGAGCGCGCCGAGAAGGATGTCGGCGCCGCCGACCCTGAATTCTCCGGCGGGGTAGCACATCGGTGCGCTGCCATCGCAGCAGCCACCGGACTGGTGGAACATCAACGGTCCGTGGACGAGCTTCAGCCGCTCGATGAGGGCCACCGCTTCGGGGGTCGCGATGACGCGGTCAACCAAGCTCACACCTCCGCATCGGATGGCGCCCGGGCGAGCCATCGCCGCCCGGGCCAGTGGACGCGCCGGCCCTAGAAGAAGCCGAGCGCCTTGGGATCGTAGCTGACCAGCAGGTTCTTGGTCTGCTGGTAGTGATCGAGCATCATCTTGTGGTTCTCACGGCCGATGCCCGACTGCTTGTAGCCGCCGAACGCCGCGTGGGCGGGATAGAGGTGATAGCAGTTGGTCCACACCCGTCCCGCCTGGATGGCGCGGCCGACCCGGAAGTAACGGCTGCCGTCGCGGCTCCACACGCCGGCGCCGAGGCCGTAGAGCGTGTCGTTGGCGATGGCGATCGCTTCTTCCTCGGTCTTGAAGGTGGTTACCGAGACGCACGGGCCGAAGATCTCCTCTTGGAACACCCGCATCTTATTGTGGCCCTCGAAGACCGTCGGCTTGACATAAAAGCCGCCCTCGCACTCACCATCGAGATGGGCACGCTCGCCACCGACCAGGATCTTCGCTCCCTCCTTGCGGCCGATGTCGATGTAAGAGAGGATTTTCTCCATCTGATCATTGGACGCCTGGGCGCCGACCATCGTTTCCGGATCGAGCGGGTGGCCCTGCTTCATCGCCTTGACGCGGGGGATCGCCTTTTCCATGAACTTATCGTAGATGCTCTCGTGAACCAGGGCCCGTGACGGGCAGGTGCAGACCTCGCCCTGGTTGAGCGCGAACATGGCAAAGCCTTCGATCGCCTTGTCCTGGAACTCGTCATCCTCGGCCATGACGTCGGCGAAGAAGATGTTCGGCGACTTACCGCCAAGCTCGAGGGTCACCGGGATGATATTCTCGGCGGCGTACTGCATGATCAGCCGCCCCGTGGTGGTCTCGCCGGTGAACGCGACCTTGGCGATGCGCTTGTTGCTGGCGAGCGGCTTGCCCGCCTCGACGCCGAAGCCATTGACGATATTGAGCACGCCCGGCGGCAACAGATCGCCGATGATGTCGGCGAAGACCATGATCGCCATCGGCGTCTGCTCGGCCGGCTTCAGCACCACACAATTGCCGGCGGCGAGCGCCGGCGCCAGCTTCCACACCGCCATCAGCAGTGGAAAATTCCACGGGATGATCTGGCCAACCACGCCGAGCGGCTCGTGGAAATGGTAGGCGACGGTATGGTGGTCAATCTCGGAAAGGGTGCCTTCCTGGGCGCGGATGCAGCCGGCGAAGTAACGGAAGTGGTCGATGGCGAGCGGCAGGTCGGCGGCGGTGGTCTCGCGGATCGGCTTGCCGTTGTCGAGCGTCTCGACCATCGCCAGAACCGACAGCCGTTCTTCCATACGGTCGGCGATGCGGTTGAGGATCAGCGCCCGCTCGGCGACCGAGGTCTTGCCCCAGGCGTCCTTGGCGGCATGCGCGGCATCGAGGGCTAATTCGATATCTTCGGCGGTCGAGCGGGCAACTTCGCACAACGGCCGGCCGGTGACCGGCGTCGGGTTGGTGAAGTATTGGCCGCGCACTGGCGGTGTCCACTGACCACCAATGAAGTTGTCATACTTCGGTCGAATAACCACACTCTTGTTAAGTGTCTCGAGGGCTTGATGAATCATTCGTCGCCTCCCTCGCGTCTCGGTTGCGCGCATTAACGTCGCAAAATCACCGCCGCGCACGATCAACGCGTTCAGAAACATTCCATTGATTGCCAACAATCAGCCTTGCATCGCTGACAGTAAATTCTACCTTCGTCGAGTGCACTGGAATGAAGATAGTCTTGCACGTCAGCGACTTGTCCATCGGTAGTGATGACCCGCGAGCATTCGTTTAATCATTGGTGTCTGCCGTCCAAAGCATGCGGTGAACGACAGGAAATCCGAGCTCTCATAGGTTCGCGCGCGTGGCTGGTGAGTCCTGTTGGAAAGAACGAGGGGCGGACCAGCGATCGGCCTTCGACCTTTTGCCAGTTGCCGGCGAACGCCACAGTAGGATAAGCCCCCTAGAATAGAGCCCTCGGCTCACGGCCGCCGGAGGCGTGGCGACAAATGCCGGGCGGCCGCCAAAGCGACACATTCATTGCCCCGGTCCCCGTGCGCCAGAGCGGCGGGTGCCGTACGGCCGGAGGGCGCATGGTGACGTCGACGAGTAGCTATGGCTTTTCTCGTCCCCAGTTGGCAAATCAAGTGCGGCTGACCTTCGATCGAACACGCGGGCGGTGGGTCATTCTCGCACCGGAACGCTTGCTTGTGCCCAACGATGTCGCCGTCGAGATCTTGCTGCGGTGCGATGGCATCGCGTCTGTCGAGGACATTGCTGACGATCTCGCCGGAGCGTTTGATGCCACGCGCGAAGTGATCGTCCACGACGTCCGGCATCTCGTCGATGACCTTGGCGCACGCGGACTGCTCGTCGGATGACACGAGCGACGAACAAAATCCCAGCCTCGGTAGCCCGAGGTCGGATCCGGCCCGGCGGCGGGATACAAAACCACCGTTTGGCCAGCGGGCGGACGTCCTGATGTTCAATGTGCTTCTAGCCGACGATCATCCTTTGTTCCGCTCCGCCCTTCGCCATGTCATCGCCGGGGTCTTTCGCGAGTATCGGATCTACGAAGCGAGTACCCTCGACGAGGCGAGGCAGGTCGTCGGCGGGGAAACCGCATTTGACCTCGACATGATCATGCTCGATTTGCAGATGCCAGGCTCGTCGGGGTTTTCCGGGCTGGTGACGTTGCGTAACGCGGCTCCCGAGGTGCCGATCGTCGTCGTCTCGGCGGCGACGTCTCCGGAAATCATGCGCGATGCGATCACCTACGGTGCCGCTGGCTTCATTCCCAAGTCCTACTCGAAGGATCAGATCGGCGAAGGAATCGCTCGGGTATTAAACGGCGAGGTCTATCTGCCGCTGGTAGCACTCGGCAGCGACGGCGAGCGACCGACACAGTCCGAACGCTTGCGCGACCGCATTGCCGCGCTGACACCGGGCGAACTTCGGGTGTTTGAACTGCTGGCTCAGGGCAAATCGAACAAAATTATCGCCTACGAACTCGGCATCAAGGAATCGACGGTCAAGGCGCACATAACCGCGATCCTTCGCAAATTGCGCGTTCACAGCCGCACGCAAGCAGTTATCGCAGCCCGCGAATTGAGCGACGGCTGACTGCAAGCATCGTCAGGCCGCGACCGAATGCCCGGTCTCGTGGGTTTTCGGCTTCTGTCCGTCGACCAGATGCGACAAGAGCGCCCGCAGCTTCGCTGGCTTCAGCGGTTTTCGCAGCAGATGCAGACCTTCCTGGCGGACGGCGTCGGCGACGACCCGGCCGCAATCGGCGGTAATGATTAGTGCCGGCGTTTTGGTGCCGAGGGCGGCGCGGATCGCGCGAATGGCATCGATGCCGGTGAAGCCGCCATCGAGATGATAGTCGGCGATGATGACCTGCGGCGCGGGTGCGCCGCGGTGCAGATGCTCCAATGCGGCTTGCCCGTCGATCGCCGGTAAGACGGAGCATCCCCAACCGGAAAGCAGTTCACGCATGCCATCTAGGATATTCGGCTGATCTTCGATGACCATGGCCCTGATGTCGCGCAGCGTATCGCACACCAAGGCCGACGCCAGCCGATGCTGGCGAATTGCCTGCGGTGTTGAGCCGACCGGGAGCTCGATGAAGAACATCGAGCCCTTTCCCAGCCGCGATCGTACGCCGGCGGGATGGTTGAGGACGCGGCAGATATGCTTGACGATGGCAAGGCCGAGCCCGAAGCTTTTTTCGCCTGGACGGTCGCGATGCGCGAGCTGGTGGAACTCTTCGAAGATTTCTTCCCTGGCGTGCTCGGGAATTCCGGGCCCTGTGTCCCACGTTTCGATCCGCACCGCGCGGCTGTGCCGTCGGCAGCCGAGGAGAATGCGTCCGCTCACGGTGTAGCGGATCGCATTGCTGAGAAAGTTGCGCAGGACGCGGGCGAGGAGCGCCGAGTCGGAGCGTACGACGCACGACGATGGCACGACGACAAGCTCGAGGCCGGCCTTGTGCGCCATGGGCGTGTATTCCTCCGCCAGTGACGTCAGCAGATCGCCGATGATGAAATCGGTCTTTTCTGTGGTGACCGCTCCGGCGTCGAGCTTGGAGATGTCGAGCAACGTGCCGAGCAACGCCTCGACGCTCTCCAGCGCGCGATCAATGTGGGCGACGAACTCTTGCTCCCGCTCGGCGAGAGGCCGCTCGCTCAGGGTTGTCACGAACAAGCGCGCCGCATTCAATGGCTGCAGGAGGTCGTGGCTCGCTGCGGCGAGAAACCGTGTCTTGCTCATATTCGCTTTTTCCGCGTCGGCCTTGGCGCGCAAAAGCGCCCCCTCCACGGCGGCCCGCTCAAAAATCTCTTGGCGCAGCTTGCTGTTGACCGCGGTGAGTTCGGCGGTGCGTTCGGCGACGCGGCGTTCCAGCGTTTCCTTGGCCTCGCGTAGCTGCGCGGCGGCCATCTGTCGATCCGTGATGTCGCTGTAGGTGGTCACGAAGCCCCCGCCCGGCATCGAATCGAGGCGGACGTCCAGCATCGTCCCATTTACAAGTGTTTGTTCGCCCTTGATCGGGTCTTGCAGCCGAACCTCGTCCAATCGCGCCTCAATCGCAGCGGCGCTGGCGTCATTGAAGTCGCCGCGCGCCGCGCGATAGGTCAGGTAGTCAGAAAATGAAGCGCCCGTTTGCGCCAGCCAGGCGGGCAATTCCAGCAATTCGACGAAGCGGTCGTTCCATGCGACCAGACGCAAGTCGCGATCAAACACCGAAACGCCTTGAGCCAAGCTATCGAGCGTCGATTGAAGCAGGATCGATTTCTCGGCCAGTTCCTGTTCGCGGCGCTGCTCCTCGACGATCTTGATTTCAGTGATGTCGGTATAGATTCCGACCGTACCGCCGTCGCGGGTCTGCCGCTCGCGCACCTGCAGCCAGCGGCCGTTGGTCAGGTGCACGATGATCGGCTCGGAGGGACGGGCGTGGCGATGTGTCCGGTAATCGATCCATTCTTCCGGCTTGTCGCCGGCATCGGCGATCAATCCGTTCTCGACGGTCCAGCGACAGATGTCGCGAAATTGCACTCCCGGCCGGATGATTTCCCGGATGTCCCGACCTTCCGACGACCAGAACTCGATGAATTTGGTGTTGCAGAGCACCAGCCGGCCGTCGCGGTCGAAGTGGACAAACCCTTCGGAAATACTCTCGATCGCCTCCATCAGACGGGTTTGCGCCGTTTCCGTCTGGGCATTGGCGAGGCTGAGGGCGTGATTGCTGCGTTCGAGGTCGCGGAGCGCCATTTCCAGACGCCGGGTCCGTTCCCGAACCTTATCTTCAAGGAGGATCGCGGTCTGGAACAGACTGTAGGCGTTGCCCTGAAAGTCCATTCCGCGCTCGACCTGATCCATCAGGACCTTGACGATCTTTTGTAACTTGATGCCGTCGGTCAGCGGGAATGAATGCGTGGCGCCCATACCCATCCTCCGCTCAGGTGCTGCGGTTGACGACGCCGATTCCGATCGCGGCGCCGGTGAACGTCTGGTTGACGTGCATTGCGTGAAATTGCTCTCCGAACGTGCTGAACCCAACGACGTTGTTGGCGACGAACATATCGTCAGCCTGTGCCGTCAATTGTTTTTCTTCGAGCTCAAGGGCACGCAGGATGCAATCGCAACCGATAACCAGTTGCGGCGGCCCGATCTCGACGGCGATGTCGTCGAACAATTGCCGCATGTTGTGCAGGAGGTCGGTGCCTTTCGCAACTGTCAGAACGATCCCTTTGTCGATGGCGCAAAAGAAAGTCAGACTCTCGTCGGGATTAACTTTCTGGATGGATCGCGTGTAGTAGCGACCGCCGACTTTGACGACGACCGGATGCGTTGCAAAGATCATCGGCGTCAGCGCGTCGACCTCCAGTCCGACAAGGCGCGCGTATTCTCGTCCGGCCGGTTCGGCGTTGATTTCGGTGACGATCCGCCGCGCCGGGTCGGCTTCGGTAACGACCATTTTCGTCTCCGAACTGACGAAGTGGTCGACCGTGAACAGCTTGATCGGCAACCGGGTGCTCACCAGAACGAGAATGGCGGCATCGGCGTGAAACTGGCCGCGATGGAAAACGTAACTCCGTTGGAACGTCATGCCGCCACTTGCCGACCCCCCGAACAGCGGGATATCGCCCAGAGCCGAGGAAATCGCGCTGAGGACGACTTCCTCGCGTTTGCACAACCCGTCGATCAACAGCAGGGCGAACGTGTTATCCGTGGCGGAGCCATCGCAGGATGCTTCAAGTTCATCGCGTAGCGTGCGCACCATCTCCTGGCCGTCGGCAATGGAAAAACGGCGCAGGTTGCGGATGGGCGCGGCGACGGCGGCGAAATCCGGACGCGCGAGGGAAAATCCGGCGACGCTGCCTTTCATGTATCCGGCTGGGGTGATCTCACCGGCGCTAGTACAACCGATGAGCGGTATGCCGGTAAATCGTGCGTCCAGCTCTGCGGCAAGCGCGGGCAGATCGTAGTCCGTGGAACAGAAGAAAACACCGAGCGACGCATCCGGATGGTAAATGCTGTCGAACAGCTCGCGCGCCGCGCGAGCCGGGTCGCGCGAACGCGAATACCCCCTGCGTACGCAAGTGCCCTTACCGACGTACATGACGCCTCCCGTCATTTCCGATTCGAGTGCAGGTTGCGTCCCCACATCATCGACCGGAAACCATCAGTCTTTTCATTTTAGTCGTGTGGCAGCCGACGACGACCGACAACTGCGCAAAAATTCTATCGGCTGCATGGCCAAACTGCCACAACTATCTGGGCATATGTTTCGGTCTCAATTGCATTAAGAGTTGCTCCCGGCGTGCGTATGCGGGGCGCTTGCCAGCCCGTTGACGGTGTCGCTGCCGTGATCCTGACGGGATGATTTGAACGGCATCAGCTACCGATGCGCGTTCCCGGTTCGGGTGCTGATCTTCTTGTGCCGCCGCTTAGTCTTACTGCGTCACAAACGCCGGTGAGCGATCTGGGTTTTGTATGATGCGTGGCAGCATGGACATCGGTGGAGGGTTTTGGCGAGGGCGACGGTGAGGCGCCGCCTGAGGGTGGCGATCGAGTTCGGGATATGCCGTTCGGGCCGGATAGGTAGCGCCTCGGGGTCTGCAATCGCCGGGAATGGTAGACTTCGCGAACTTCGCGGCGGTGTTTGGTCCGGAGGGGGGAATCGTCTCCCGCTCGGAGATCAGAAACCCGTAGGCAGCGATGCACAAGGTGGCGTGGTGATGGAAGCCGCGCCAACCTCGTCCTTCGTAATGGCCGAGCCCGAGTTCCTGCTTGAGTTCCTGATAGTCTCGCTCGATCCGCCAGCGCAGTTTCGCGAGATCGACCAGTTCGGCGAAGGCAATGTCGGGCGGCAGGGTAGAGAACCAATATTTGGTCGGCTCGGCCTCGCCTTCTGGCCATTCGATCAGGAGCCATTCCTCGGGTCTGGGCTTCTCGAGCTTCTCGTCGCGGTGAGCGGCCCGGACCCGGACCCGAGCGTAGCGCGAGGTGAGCCAGTCGGCCGAGCCTTCACGCCAGGTGATCGTCTCCCAGGCTTCGGCAGACAGGTTCGTGGCGAGCGCCTTGGCCTGGATCGGCCGGTGCCCGGCATCGCGCCGCATCCGGCTGGTCGGGCGGCCGCGCCCGGACCACGGCTTGGGCGGCAACGGCCCGCTTCCCGGTGCCCAGACGCTCGTGTGCGGCTGGATGCCCGCGACATAAGGAAGGTCCAGCGACGTGAGTTCGGTGCGCAAATCCGTGTCGGCGCCGTAGCCTGCATCCATCAGCACGACGCCCTTCGGGATCTCGGCGGCGAGCGCCGCGCGGATCTGGTCGAGCGCGATCTCGGGCTTGGTTTTGAAGGAGACCGTCGCCGGCACGCCCGCTTTGGCCCGCCGGTCGGGGTCCGCCGCCCAGTCCTCCGGCAGATAGAGCCGGTGCGCCACCGGCAGGCTGGCTGCGTGATTGGCGACCGACAACGTCACCGCGACCTGGCAGTTGTCCTGCTTGCCAAGCTGGCCGCAATACTGCCGCGTCACGCCGACGGAGTGCCGCCCCTTCTTCGGAAAGCCTGTGTCGTCGATGATCCAAGCCTCAATCGGTCCCGCTCGCTCGATCGACGGCAGAACCAGTTCGCGCACTTGGCCCAGGACCCGCTCGTCCGACCAGGGCGCGTTCCCGACAAAGTGCAGGAGCGACTGGTGCTGCGCCGCCACCCGTGCCGGTGCCGTCACCGCCGCCATCGGCTCGACGCTCTTGCGCTCCCCCGGCAGCAGAAGCCCCAGGCAGTAGTCGCGGAGCGGCACAGCCCGATCTGCATGCCCGATCGTTCCCACAAGCCCCTCGATATACGCCAAAAACCGCGATCCACTCTCCGCGTTCGCCATCGTCGCCTCGGATACAGCCAGATCGGCTCGGCAACCACTACATCCTGGCCAAGAAAGCCCCAATACCACGACATAGTGAGATTTGTGACTCAGTAAGATTAGCCGCCTTCTTGTCATTCCGGCGCGGCGGCCGGCGCGTCGGTTGGGCCAGTCTCGCGGTAGAAGATATCAACGCCATCGATGCTGGTCGTCCGGTAATGTGCAATCGGCGCTGAGCTGTTTGCGGCGAGCGCGCGCTGGCGGCGCTGGAAAGCCATGTCGGCACCCAACTCGTGCACCGGACGACACGCCGGCTCCAGCTGTCCGAGGCTGGAGAGCGTTATGCGGCGGGATGCCGCCATGTGCTGGCCGAACTCGATGAAGCCGCTGTTCGCGGCAGGCGAGCGTGCCGCGCCCCCTGGCGTGCTGACGGTCACCGCGCCGGTTACGTCCGGCACCCGGATCTTGCGCCCCATCGTCGGCGAGTTTCTGAACTGCCATCCGGCGGTGCAGATCCGCTATCTGCTGCTCAACCGTCTCACCAATCTGGTCGATGAGGGAATAGACGTCGCGCTGCGGATCGCGGCGCTCCAGGATTCGGTGCTGATCGCCCTGCGGGTCGGCGAGGTGCACCGCGTGCTCTGCGCATCGCCCCGATATCTTGCCGATCGGGCGGCGCCCACCACGATCGTAGACCTTGCCAATCACGCTTGCATCGCCGTCGAGCCGACGAGCGCAGACGATATCTGGAGCTTTCCGCCGCTCCCGGGACGGAAGATGTCCCGTACCGTGAGGATCCACCCGCGGCTCATGGTGAACGTCGACGAGGCGGCGGTCAGCGCGGCGGTGAACGGAGAGGGCGACCGAAACGGAGTGTGCGGCGCAGCCTCATCGCGAGAATGTCCAGGTCCGTGCAACAACGTGGACGAGCCCTTAAATTCCACGCCTTGATGAAGAGGCCGCCAGCCCTCTCGGCCTCGGCTGCCTGGGCTCGCCACGGCAGCTTCATTCGGCGCCGCCTTCTTCCAGACTGACTTCGGCGGTGTTGCGGCGGCCGGCATCATCTTCCCTTGGGCGTCTCCGTGGTATGGGCGCTCATCGCTCACCATCGCTCGCAGTGCCTGGCTCCGCACCAGGACACCGAGTACGGAGCCACCCCAATCGAACGAAAGTCAAGAAGCCCTAATGCCTTTCGTATATAGCGTTATCTCAGCCGATTAAGGAGCTAGCGAATGGCCGACGGGCGCAGCGAGAAGATCACCTTTACCGGTGCCGACGACAGCAGCCGGTTGGCGGCGCGGCTCGACCTGCCGGCGGGACTGCCGCGGGCGCACGCGCTGTTCGCCCATTGCTTTACGTGCGCATCGAACGTGTTCGCCGCCTCACGGATCGCCGCCGGCCTCGTCGGTCACGGCTTCGCGGTCCTGCGCTTCGACTTCACCGGCCTCGGTGCCAGCGAGGGTGAATTCGCCAACACCACCTTCTCATCCAACGTCGGCGACCTGGTGGCGGCAGCGGCATGGCTGCGCCGGGAGCATGAGGCGCCGGCGCTGCTCGTCGGCCACAGCCTCGGCGGAGCGGCGGTCCTCGCCGCCGCCGGGCAGATTCCCGAGGCGCGGGCGGTCTGCACCATCGCTGCACCGGCCGAGCCGGCGCACATCACCCGGCTGTTCGCACCCGCCGTTCCCGAGATCGCGGCACGCGGCGAGGCGGAGGTGGTGCTCGCCGGCCGGCCGTTCCGCATCAAGAAGGCGTTTCTCGACGATGTCTCGGGACACC
Organism: Rhodospirillales bacterium; assembly: GCA_016712595.1. NCBI lineage: Bacteria > Pseudomonadati > Pseudomonadota > Alphaproteobacteria > Rhodospirillales > Rhodospirillales bacterium. The sequence continues at coordinate 4,950 of JADJQT010000001.1, read as the reverse complement.
GGCTTGCCGCCGACATCGCCGCGCTCCGCCGGCCACTGCTGATCTTCCACGCGCCCGGCGATAGCACCGTCGGCATCGATAACGCCTCGCGCATCTTCGCCGCTGCCAAGCATCCGAAAAGCTTCGTCTCCCTCGACGACGCCGATCATCTGCTCACCCGGCGGGAGGACGCGGCCTATGTCGCCGACGTGCTCACCGCCTGGGCCGCGCGCTACCTCGCGAGCGAAGCGGCAGCCGCGAGCCAGCCGGTGCCCGACGCGCCTGCCGATGCCGTCGTCGTCGCCGAGGCGGGAACCGGAAGGTTCGCCGAGGTGGTGAACGTCGGCGGTCGGCACATCCTCGCCGCCGACGAGCCGGAAAGTGTCGGCGGTACCGACACCGGCCCCGGTCCCTACGACTATCTGCTGGCCGCCCTCGGGGCGTGCACGGCGATGACCATCCGCATGTATGCCGACCGCAAGGGCCTGCCGCTCGACAAGGTGAGCGTCACGTTGCGCCATGCCAAGGTGCACGCCGAGGACTGCGCCGAGTGCGAAACCAGGCAGGGCATGCTCGATCGCATTGAGCGCGAGATCACCCTTGACGGCGCGCTCGACGACGCGGCGAGAGCGAAGCTGCTGGAGATCGCCGATAAATGCCCGGTGCACCGTACCCTGCACTCGGAAGTGTGGATCACCACGACGCTGAACGACTAAGCGCGTGTTTCGTCCCGGGTTTTGATGAATTGGATTGAGGCTGGGGTGACACGCCGTCAGCCTGTCGGCGCAACCTACACCGTCAGTTACACCGGCGGATCGCCGCGATCGCCCAGCGTCGCAGCGTACCCCCGCCAGTTCTCAATGCGATCGCGCGACTTCGGGACCGTGTGGCGGCGCGCTCCGGTCGCTTTGTACGGCATCTGGGCTCCGGAGCAGATGAACCGCATCCCCACTCCAGGCCCATCCGCCAGTCGGTCCGGCGATAACCGATTTGTGCGCCTACGCCCCTGGCGGTCTATCCGCTGACAACGATGCGGGGTGCTTTCGCCGCTTGCGCCGCACGCGATTGCGCCACTTTTCCCGCCACAGCCTCGGCGATCGACAGGTAAGCGCGCGCGTGCTCGCTCTGCGGCTCGGAGGCGACGATCGGACGGCCGGCATCCGAGGTCTCGCGGATAACGATGTCGAGGGGGATCTCGCCAAGGAAGTCCATTCCGAGTCGCTCCGCCTCGCGCCGCGCCCCACCGTGACCGAAGATCTCGGTGCGATGGCCGCAGTTCGGGCAGCAGAAGTAGCTCATATTTTCGATCAGCCCGAGAACGGGGACATCGACCTTCCGGAACATATTTAGGCCCTTGCGCGCATCGATCAGGGCGATGTCCTGAGGAGTCGAAACGATCACGGCGCCGGCGAGCGGAACCTTTTGCGCCATCGTCAGCTGCGTATCTCCGGTGCCGGGAGGCATGTCGACGACCATCACATCGAGCGGTCCCCATGCAACGTCGCGCATCATCTGCTCCAGCGCCGATTGCACCATCGGTCCGCGCCAAACGATCGGCGTTTCCTCTTCCACGAGAAATGCCATCGACATTGCCTTGATGCCGAATTTTTCCATCGGATCGAGCCGGGCGCCGTCGCGCGACTGCGGCTGTCCCTCAACGCCGAGCAAACGACGCATCGAGGGACCATAGATATCGGCATCGAGCAGGCCGACGCGATAGCCAAGCGTAGCCAGAGCAATGGCCAGATTTACCGCCGTCGTTGACTTTCCGACCCCCCCTTTGCCTGACGCAACGGCGACGATCGCGCCGACCTCGGGTAGCAGAGCGTTGGCAGCAGCCGCGTGCGGTGGGGGGGTCTGAGCGCGCGCCGGTTGCGCCGGGGCGCGCTCGGCGGTTAAAACGACGGTCGCCGTAACAACCCCCGGCAGCTTGTGAACGAGCGTTTCTGCCTGCTTTCGCAGTGGATCGAGATGCGCGCCCCGTTGAGGATCGACTTCGAGGGCGAAGGCGACGTGACCATCTTTAATTCTCAGGCCTTGAACCATGCCAAGGCTGACGATGTCCTTCTTGCGGTCGGGATCAACGACGCACTTGAGCGCATCGAGGATTTGCTGTTCAGTTACTTCGGTCATCCGCGTCTCCCACTTCCTACTGCGTGTAATTCCTGAGGTCGAAGTCCCGCATTCGACCATCACGCCTTACCGACGCAAATCGCAACGAGACCGCAACTTGGCCTGCCATTCGAGCCGGAGCGGCGTCTGGTCATTTCGGCGCGCCAATATCCGGCACGCACCCTCGCGTTGCGTGCTGTTGCCCGCTCGCTTATATACCCCGACGTACGATATACGCGCGGCAGGCGGTGGCGCCAAGCAACGTCAGGGGTCGTCGGGGTCATTCGGTCACTCGGCGCATAGTGGAGAGAGTCCGGCATGGCCTGGAATCCCAAAGGTGGTGGCCCGTGGGGCGGTAACGGCGGCGGTCCTTGGGGCGGTGGCCCGGCCTCGCCTCCACCGAACATCGAGGAGATGATGCGGCGCACGCAGGAGCGGGTGCGTCGCATGGTTCCCGGCGGCCTCGGAACCGGCCGCGGCATCGCTCTCGTCGTGGTGGCCATTCTCGCCATTTGGCTGGCGACGGGCTTTTACCGCGTGCAGCCCGGCGAACAAGGAGTCGAGCTGCTGTTCGGGAAATTCGTCAAGACGACGACTCCCGGCCTGAACTACTGGTTTCCGGCGCCGATTGGTGAGGTGCTGACACCCAACGTCGAGCAGACCAACCAGATCACGATCGGATACCGGGGCGGAACCGAAGGTCCGCGCGGCACGGGAGCGCGCGATGTCCTCCAGGAAAGCCTGATGCTCACCGAAGATCAGAATATAATCGATATCGATTATATCGTTCAGTGGCGGATCAAGAACGCGGCTGATTACCTGTTCAATATCCGCGATCCGGAAATCACGGTGAAACTTGCCGCTGAGAGCGCCATTCGCGAGGTGATCGGGCAAACCCTGCTTGAGGATGCACTGACATCAAAGCGACAGGAAGTCGATGAGCGGACGAAGGAGCTGCTTCAAGGTATTCTCGACAGCTACGGGGCAGGGATTTTCATTGCCGAGGTCAAGCAGCAGAAGGTCGATCCGCCGGCGGAAGTGATTGACGCGTTCAACGATGTGCAGCGCGCCCGTCAAGATCAGGAACGCTCGGTCAATGAGGCAAATGCCTATCGCAACGATATCGTTCCGCGCGCAAAGGGCGAGGCGGAGCGCATCATCCAAGATGCCAACGCTTATAAGGAAAAGCTGACGCGCGAGGCCGCCGGCGAAGCCAACCGGTTCCTGTCGGTCCTGAGTGCCTATCAGGCGGGACCGGAGCTGACGAAGCGGCGATTATATCTTGAGCGGATGCAGAACATCTTGAGTAATACCCAGAACGTGATCATCGACACCAATGGCAAGGGCGGACAGGACGTCGTCCCCTACCTGCCGTTGCCGGAAATCCAAAAGCACCGGCGGGAGGCGGGCAAATGAACAATCGCACGCTCATCGCTCTTGGTGTCGCCGTCGTCATTGCCGTAATTCTGCTGTTGAGTTCAGCGTTTACCGTCCGACAGACGGAACAGGCATTGATCTTGCAATTTGGCAACCCGGTACGGGTGGTTCGCGATCCGGGTCTCCATTTCAAGGCGCCGTTCATCCAGAACGTCGAATTCTTCGACAAGCGGATTCTTGATCTCGATCCGCAGCCACAGGAAGTCCTTCTCGCCGATCAGAAGCGAATCAACGTCGATTCTTTCGCCCGCTTCCGCATCGTCGATCCGCTGCGCTTTCGCCAGCGGGCGCAGAACGAGCGCAACTTCCGACAGATTTTTGGTAGCCGGATCAATTCGGTCGTACGGACTGAGGTCGCCCGCGTCGGTCTTGCCGAGGTGCTATCCAGCGAGCGCGCCAAACTGATGGGCCGGATCGCCGATCAACTCAAGGCGCAAGCGCCCGAGTTCGGCGTCGAGGTGGTCGACGTCCGTATCGGTCGCACCGATCTTCCCGAGGCCACGAGCCAGGCGGTTTATAATCGCATGCGCTCCGAGCGCGTGGCGCAGGCGGCGAAGCTTCGGGCCGAAGGGGAGCAACAGAAAGCGCGCATTCAGGCGGAAGCCGATCGGGAGCGGACGGTCATCCTCGCAGACGCCACGCGCCAGTCCCAAATCCTTCGCGGTGAAGGCGACGGTGAACGCACGCGGGTGCTCAACGAAGCCTACAGCAAGGATCCGGAATTCTTCGACTTCTTCCGCTCGCTCGACGCCTACAGCGCACTGGCCGGGCAGGATACAAGCATGGTGCTGAAACCGGACTCCGATTTCTTTCGTTTCTTCTTCGGCGAACGTCGTTCTTCGCCGGCCGAGCCCGCATCGCGCTAGCGCAACGACGGGGAAATGTACCCAAGGTCAACACCTCGACGGGTGCGTTGCCAACCGCCGCGATCGGCTGACTTGAACGAACGATGGAAGAACTTTTCCAGGCTAGTCACTCAGGCAATTGCGTACCAGTCGTAACAGGGGAGCGGAATGATGGGTCCGGTCGCGTTTCATCGCCAGCCTGTGGTTGGCCGTCGAGGGGAAGTCTCCGCCGCTTGGATCAGCTTCGGCATGGCGCTGGTTGCCGTCGTACTGGCCGTTTCAACATCCACCGCCTCGGCCAAGGCCGCGCCCGAGAGTTTCGCCGATCTCGCGGCACGCCTGTTGCCGGCCGTCGTGAACGTCTCGACGACTCAGACGGTCGAAGGCAATCCCGGCATTGAGATGCCGCAGTTGCCGCCGGGCTCGCCGTTTGAGGAGTTCTTCAAGGAGTTCATGGAGCGCAACCCGTCGCGTCAGCAGAAGCGGCGGGCGACATCCCTGGGCTCAGGCTTCATCATCGACGACAAGGGGCACGTGGTCACCAACAACCACGTCATTCAGGACGCCGACGAAGTGA